>NZ_JAPJDM010000049.1:0-21111 GCF_026242095.1 Streptomyces sp. NEAU-W12 | reverse complement strand
GGCCTCGCCGCCGGGCGCCGGCCTCGCCGCCGGGCGCCGGCCTCGCCGCCGGGAGGCGGGTCGCCGCCTCCCGGATCCACGACGACCCGCACGCTCACCGGGAAGCGATAGGTGCCGGGGGAGGCGCGCAGCTTCCGGTCCGGCCGGATCTCCGACGTGTCCGCCTGCTCCCGTTCCCGACCAGGGCCGGGTGGCACCCGGTTGCTGTCGGCATGCAACGAAGCCGGGCGGGCAGACGGAGGTTCGGAACGGGAGGAAACATGAGCTTGGCGGTGGAGTCGACCGATCGGCCGGAAGCGGAGACCGGCGGGTGCGGTGAAGGCGGCGATCACGCCACCTCTCCGGGGGGCGAGGCGTCGGAAACCCCACGTGAGCGCGTCAATCGCCGGTGGAACGAGATCATGCAGGAGACACGCGTCGCGCAGACGGGAGTCCAGATCCTCTTCGGCTTCCTGCTCAGCGTCGCCTTCACACCCCTCTTCCACGACTTGGGCACGTTCGACCACATCCTCTACGTCATCACGGTGGTGTCGGGCGCGGCGGCGACCGCCTCCCTGATAGCACCGGTGTCGATCCACCGCTTTTTGGCCGGGCAGCGCATGAAGGACGAGATGGTGGAGGTGGCGCACCGGCTCATGATGTGCGGCATGGCTCTCCTGGCCGTGACGATCGGCTGCACCCTGCTCCTGATCCTGCACGTCGTCCTGCCGGGCCTCATGGCGAAGCTGCTTGTCGGCGCGGTGATGCTGTGGTTCGCGCTGTCCTGGTACGCCCTCCCCCTGTGGCTGCGCCGTCGCTCGACCCACCGAACAGCACAGCAGGACCCTTCCTGACGGCTGCTCCGCAGACATCGCTTCGATGGCCTGTCCGTCGACGGTTTCCGAGACACCGTCCACCACGCACGAGCTCGTCGGAGTTCAGGCTGTGACGGACCGTCGCCGAAACAGCCGGCGGCCCGGGAGGGGCAGGCCGGCCCGGTGGCCACGGCGTGATCGTGGAGCACCACGGCTGACGGCCCCTCTGAAGGGTAGGGGCCGATCGGGACCCCTCACGGCTCGGCCGGTCAGCTGCTCGTCGTCGGTGGGCCGGGCTCCGCAGTCCACGCCGGGCCGGGGGAGCACCGGCGCCCGGGGCCCCGGCGGAGTGCTCCTCGCCGCAGGCGGACCTCGGCAGGAACCGGATGTCGTCACCAGCGGGTACGACCGGAGGGCCGGCGCTGTCCGTCGGCGATCTCCGCCCACGGCACGCGCACATGCCCACGCCTTCTTCTGCCACGAACGGCGCCGCCGGCAGGCGGTACGGAGGCGGGGTGGTGTCCAGCCGGCCGGGCAGGGGCCCGGCCGGCTTCGGCGGCCGTCGGCCGACCGTACTCAGCCGTAATAGGCGCTGCGCATGATCCCCTGCATGTCGTCCAGCATCGGCATGCGGGGGTTGGCCGGTGCGCACTGGTCCTCATAGGCGTTGAGGGCCTGCTGCGGGAGTGCGTCCAGGAAGGTCCGCTCGTCGACTCCCAGCGCTTCGAACGTCGGCTCGATGCCTACGGTCTCGCGCAGGCGCTCGACGGCCACGGCCAGGGACTCCACGCCCTCGGCCGGGGTGGCGGCCGGCAGTCCGAGGGTGCGGGCGATGTCCTGGAAGCGCTCGGGGGCGCGGTAGTTCTCGTACTTGGGCCAGCCGGTGAGCTTCGTCGGGACGGTGCCGTTGTAGCGGATGACGCGCGGGAGCAGCACGGCATTGGTGCGGCCGTGTGCGATGTGGAAGGTCGCGCCGAGGGTGTGGGACATGGCGTGGACGATGCCGAGGAAGGCGTTGCCGAAGGCCATGCCCGCGATGGTGCCGGCGTTGTGCATCCTCTCGCGTGCTTCCGGTGACCCGTCGCGGTCGTTGACAGCCGCTTCCAGGTGGTCGAAGACCAGTCGGACCGCGTGCAGCGCGAGGCCGTCGGTGAAGTCGTTGGCGTAGACGGACACGTACGACTCGATGGCGTGGGTGAGGGCGTCGAAGCCGCTGTCGGCGGCCAGCGCCGGGGGCAGGGCGGTGGTGAGAGCGGGGTCGACGATCGCCACGCTGGGGGTGAGCGCGTAGTCGGCCAGCGGGTACTTCTTACCCGTGGCGGGGTCGGAGATGACGGCGAAGGGGGTGACCTCGGCGCCGGTTCCGGAGGTGGTGGGCACGCACACCAGGCGGGCCAGCCTGCCCAGGGTCGGGAAGCGGAAGGCGCGCTTGCGGATGTCGGAGAACTTCTGCCGCATGTCGGCGAAGTCGATGTCGGGCTGCTCGTACAGCAGCCACATCACCTTCGCCGCGTCCATGGGCGATCCGCCACCCAGCGCGATGATCGTGTCGGGGCGGAAGTCCCGCATCAGGCCGGTGCCGCGCTGCACGGAGTCGATGCTGGGCTCGGGTTCGACGTTGTCGATGATCTGTACGGTCACCGGCTCACGACGCCGCTGCAGCACCCGCGTGATCCGGTCGACGAAGCCGAGGCGGGTCATGGTCGCGTCGGTGACGATCGTGACGCGGTGGACGTCCGGCATGGAGGTCAGGTAGCGGATGGCCTGCGGCTCGAAGTAGATCTTCGGCGGGACCTTGAACCACTGCAGGTTGTTGCGGCGGGTACCGACCCGCTTGACGTTGAGGAGTTGGGCGGCGGAGACGTTGTTCGACACCGATGTGCTCCCCCAGGAGCCGCAGCCGAGGGTCAGCGACGGCAGCAGGCCGTTGTAGATGCCGCCGATCGCGCCCTGCGAGGAAGGGGCGTTGACGATGATCCGCACGGCCTTCATGCGCGTGCCGTACGCCTCCGCCAGGGCGCGGTCCTCGGTGTGGATGACGGCGCTGTGGCCCTGGCCGTGGAAGGCGACCATGTCCGCGGCCAGGTCGAAGCCCTGCTGCTCGTCCCCGGCCCGGAGCACGGCCAGGACGGGGCAGAGCTTCTCCCTGGTCAGCGGCTCGTCCGGGCCGACGCGTTCCGCCTCGACCAGGATGACCGAGGTGTCCTCCGGTACGGAGAACCCGGCCTGCTCGGCGATCCGGGCCGGGCTCTGGCCGACGGCCGTGGCGTTGACCTTGGGTTCGCAGCCTGCACCCGAGCCGCCGGTGGCGGGGAACAGGAAGGACTCCAGCTTCGCCTTCTCCTGCGGGGTGGCCAGGTGGGCGTGGAGGGTGCGGAACTCGGCGAGCGCCGCGTCGTAGATGTCGGTGTCCAGGATGACGGCCTGCTCGGAGGCGCAGATCATGCCGTTGTCGAACGACTTCGACAGCACCAGGTCGTTGACGGCCCGGCGCAGCTTCGCGCTCCTGTGGACGTAGGCGGGGACGTTGCCGGCACCCACACCGAGGGCGGGCTTGCCGACCGAGTAGGCGGCCTTGACCATGGCGTTGCCTCCGGTGGCGAGGACGAGCGAGACGCCCGGGTGCCGCATCAGCGTGGTGGTGGCCTCGACCGACGGCTGCTCGATCCACTGCACGCAGTGTTCCGGCGCTCCCGCGGCGACGGCCGCGTCACGTACGACCCGGGCGGCTTCGGCGCTGCACCGCTGGGCGGAGGGGTGGAAGGCGAACACGACCGGGTTGCGGGTCTTCAGGGCCATCAGCGCCTTGAAGACCGTCGTGGAGGTCGGGTTGGTGACGGGCGTGATCGCGCACACCACGCCCACCGGTTCCGCGATCTCCACCATGTCCTCGATGTCGTCGCGGGCGATCACCCCGACGGTCTTCATGCGGCCCATGCTGTGCGTGACGTGCTCACACGCGAACATGTTCTTGGCCGCCTTGTCCTCGAACACCCCCCGCCCGGTCTCGTCCACCGCCAGGCGGGCCAGCGCGGTGTGCTGGTCCAGGGCGGCGACCGACGCCTTCTTCACGATGTGGTCCACCTGCTCCTGGGTGAGGCACTCGTAGTCGGCGAGTGCCTTGAGGCCGGCCGTGACCAGACGGTCCACGGCGACCGCGGTGTCGGACGGGGCCTCTGTGCCGGTCGTGGCCGCGGTCCGCGAGTCCTGTCGGGTCATGGTGGTCTGCCTCCGGTGTCGGATGGCGCCGTGCACATGCGGCGGCGCCGGGACGGGAGGGACGCCGCGGGGGACCGGTGCCCCTCCCTGACTCCACTGTCCTGTGGAACCCGGTGCCGCCGCAGGCGCCGAAGGTCCCCTTCCGAGCCCGTCCGGCCCGGGTCGGCAGGGCCTGTCGGCCCGGACCTCGCACAGGCCCGCATGCCCGCCGGCCGAGTGGGTCACGGGACTCCGGTGCCACCGGCCCCGGCGGGCGGTGCGCAGTCGTCGACGCGGAACGTCAGAGCGTTCATCACTCCGACGACACCCTCCAGCCGCCATGCGGCGTGGACGGCTTTGGGGACCTGGCTGCGCAGCTCCACCCGGCCGTCGAGGGTGACGACACCGTCGCGGACGAGGACGCGGACGGCTTCGGCCGGCAGTCCCAGGGCACCGACGAGGACCTCCTCGGTCACCTGGTGGCGGATGTCGTCGTCCGTGCGCAGGAAGACCCGGAGCAGGTCCCGGCGGGTGGCGATGCCGATGAGCCGGTCCTCCTCGTCGACCACGGGCAGCCGCTCGACGCCACGGCGCTCCATCAGCCGGGCCGCATCCGGGACGGTCTGCTCCGGGTGCACGGTGACCGCCGGACTCGACATCACGTCCGCCGCCGTGACGGCGCGGGCCGGCCCGGAACCGGCCCGGTGCGCCTGCGCGCGCACGAGGTCGGTTCCGGAGACCACTCCGAGCACCTTGTCGTCGGCGTCGAGCACCGGCACTCCGCTGATCCGGTGGTGGTCGAGCAGCCGGACGACTTCCTTGAACGGTGTCGTCCGGCGTGCCTGCACGACGTTCCTGGTCATCACTTCACCGATGGTGCGAGTGGGCACGGCGGTTCCTCCTTCACGAGCACGGCGGAGAGGGGGCCGTGACGTCCCCGACTCCCCGCCAGGTCGGGCGCCCGAGGCGCCTATTGCTCCGGACCGCCGCGCCACGGGGGCGGCGTGGCCGTCCTGCGGGCGGCGTCCCCGTGGCGTGTGGCACGGTCCGTGTCGCTGCGCAGCCGGTCCTGCAACCGGTCGGCGAGCTCCCGGGCGTCCGCCTCGCGGGCATGGACGACCACGAGGCGGTGTCCCACCCGGATCTCCGCACCGGCGGACCAGGGCAGCTCGACGTGGTGGGCCGTGGCCCTGACGACGCGCACTTCGCCGCTGGTGGGCGGCAGGCCGGGACGGTCCGGAGCGGCACCGACCCTCTCCCGGACGTAGGCGAGGGACTCCTCGTCCACGTCGCCTCCGGCGCGCACCCGGACGATGGCGTCGAGGCCACGGACACCGGTGCCCTTGGCCGTCATGCGATCCACTCCTCGTGATCGTTCCGGCACGCCTCAAGCCTGCCGCGTGCCGTGTCCCGGTCCCAGGGGCGGTCGGCCCCGGAACCGGGGGCCGAGGGTCCCGCTCACCTGCTGTCGCTCCCATCGGTCCGCTCCAGCGCGGCCCGCCCGGCCTCCAGCCGTGCCACCGGGACCCGGAAGGGGGAACAGGAGACGTAGTCGAGTCCGGCGGTGTGGAAGAAGTGCACGGAGTCGGGATCCCCACCGTGCTCGCCGCAGACGCCGATCTTCAGGTCCGGCCGGGTGGCGCGGCCTTCCGCGACGGCGATCCGAACCAGTCGGCCCACGCCGTCCCGGTCGAGCGTCTCGAACGGGGAGGCGGGGAAGACGCCCTTGTCGAGGTAGACGGAGAAGAACTCGGCCTCGACGTCGTCGCGGGAGAACCCCCAGGTGGTCTGGGTGAGATCGTTGGTGCCGAAGGAGAAGAACTCGGCCTCCTCGGCGATCCGGTCTGCTGTCAGCGCCGCCCTGGGCAGCTCGATCATGGTGCCGACGGGGCACGTGACCGGCACCCCCGACGTCTCGGAGACCGCGCTCAGCACCCGCTGTACCTCTTCCCGGACGATCCGCAGTTCGTGGACGTCCCCGACGAGAGGGACCATGATCTCCGCCCGGGGAGCGCCGCCGGCGAGAAGACGTTGCGCGACGGCCTCACCGATCGCCCGGACCTGCATGGCGACCAGGCCGGGGACCACCAGGCCGAGGCGCACGCCCCGCAGCCCGAGCATCGGGTTCTCCTCGTGCATGCGGTTCACCGCGGTCAGCAGCTCGACGTCGTGTGCGTCCGGCAGGCCGCCCCGGGCCTCGGCGGCGGCGATCCGCACCGCCAGTCCGGTGCGGTCCGGCAGGAACTCGTGCAGGGGCGGGTCCAGCAGACGGATGGTGACCGGCAGGCCGTCCATCGCCTGCAGGATGCCCGTGAAGTCCTCCCTCTGGAGCGGCAGAAGGGCTGCCAGCGCCCGGTCGCGCCGGGCGTCCGTGTCGGCCAGGACCATCTCCTCGACCAGTTTACGGCGTTCGCCGAGGAACATGTGTTCGGTGCGGCACAGGCCGATGCCCTGCGCGCCGAACCGGCGCGCGCGGGCGGCGTCCTCAGGGGTGTCGGCGTTGGCCCGCACCTCCAGCCGGCGCACGGTGTCGGCCCTGGCCAGGGCGCGGGCCACCGCGTCGACCACACCGGTCGTCCCCCGGCCGCTCGCACCGGCCTCCAGGAAACGCATGACGGCCGAGTCCACCAGCGGAACGGAGCCCGGGTACACGGCACCCGCGGTGCCGTCCACGGACAGGACCGTGCCTTCCTCGACGACGGTGCCGTCCGGTGCGGTGAAGCGCCGCGCCCCGAGGTCCACGGAGAGTTCCTCGGCACCGCAGACGCAGACCTTGCCCATACCGCGCGCCACGACGGCGGCGTGGCTCGTCTTGCCACCGCGGCTGGTGAGCACCGCCTGGGCGGCGATCATGCCGGGCAGGTCGTCGGGGGTGGTCTCCTGACGGACGAGGACCACCTTCTCGCCGGCGGCGGCACGTCGAACCGCCTCGGCGGAGTCGAAGACCGCGACGCCGACCGCGGCACCGGGCGAGGCCGGGAGACCACGGGCGAGTGGATCACCGGTCGCCGAGACGTCGAACCGCGGGAACATCACCCGGGCGAGTCCCTCACCGCTCACCCGGGCGAGTCCCTCGTCCGCAGTGATGAGCCCCTCGTCGGCCAGTTCGGCGGCGAGGGCGAAAGCCGCCTCGGCGGTGCGCTTGCCCACCCGGGTCTGCAGCATCCACAGGGTGCCGCGCTCGATGGTGAACTCGATGTCGCACAGGTCGCGGTAGTGCCGCTCCAGGGTCTCCATGTGCGCACGCAACCGACCGTAGGCCCCGGGATCCAGGCGCTCCAGCTCGGTCAGGGGCGCAGTGCTGCGGATCCCGGCGACGACGTCCTCGCCCTGGGCGTCGGGCAGGTAGTCGCCGTACAGGCCGGGATGCCCGGTGGCCGGGTCGCGGGTGAAGGCGACACCGCTGCCGGAGTCCGGCCCGAGGTTGCCGAACACCATGCGCTGCACGTTCACGGCGGTGCCCAGATCGTCGGCGATGTGCTCGCGCCGCCGGTACAGCCGGGCACGTTCGCCGTTCCAGGACTCGAAGACGGCCAGGACCGCCCGGCGCAGCTGCTCGGCGGGGGACTGCGGGAGGTACTCGCCGGTCTCCAGATGGATGAGGTTCTTGTACGTCTCCACGAGCTGGGTGAGATCACCGGCGTCCAGGTGCACGTCGTCCGGGACCCCGCGCAGGTCCTTGAGCAGGGTGATGGCCCGCTCGAACCGGGAGGGGGCGACGCCCATGACGGTGCTGCCGAACATCTGCACGAGACGGCGGTAGGAGTCCCAGGCGAAGCGCTCGCTGCCGGAGACCTCGGCCAGCCCGAGAACGGACTCGTCGTTGAGCCCGATGTCGAGGATCGTCTCCATCATGCCGGGCATGGAGAACCTGGCGCCGGAGCGGACGGACAGCAGCAGCGGGTCGTCCGGTTGGCCGAGCAGCTTTCCCGCGGCGGTCTCGACGGCCCTCAGGTGCTCGGAGATCTCCTCCCACATGCCCGGAGGCTCGCCGCCGGTGGCCAGGAAGGCCCGGCAGGCCTCGGTGGTGACGGTGAACCCCGGTGGCACCGGCAGTCCGAGCCGGGTCATCTCGGCCAGGTTCGAACCCTTGCCACCGAGCAGGTCGGCCATGTCACGGCCGCCCTCGGCGAAGTCGTACACGTAACGAGCCATGACGCTGCGCTCCTCGGCTGTGGGGCGTGGTCCTTCCAGCGTCGAACACCGGCATGCTCCGCGCGAGGTACCGGCAGTCCCGACCGGGGGCCGACCGGCCCCGGTGCCGGCCTCTGCCCCGCAGGGGCGAAAGGACTCACAGCAGGGCTGTGCGGCCCCTGGGCCTTCGGCCTTCGCGGAGAGGAAGCACGAAGACGCCCGAAGGCGACCGGCCGGGGAGGAGGGTCCCGCGCCGCGGTGCGCGGCCCGGGACCGAAGGTCCCGGCGGCCCCGGGCCGGACGGGGCCCGCCCCGTGCCCTGTCCGGCACTGCCCGCCATCGGCCCGGACGGCGAGCATCGTCGGTGAGAAGACCGTTCGTTCGACGAGAGGACCTGTGATGACCACGACGGTGACAGCCGGCCCCCGGACCGCCGACGCCTGGCGTCGGTTCGCCGGAAGCGGTTGGCGTGAGCGCATCGACGTGCGCGACTTCATCCAGGCCAACTACATGCCCTACGAAGGCGAAGCCTCCTTCCTGACCGGCCCCACGGACCGCACGCGCGCGGTCTGGGAGAAGGTCAGCGCCCTGTTCCCCGAGGAGCGGCGCAGGGGCATCCTCGACGTGGACGCCGCCACCCCGTCCACGATCACCTCGCACGCTCCCGGCTTCATCGACCGTGACCGCGAGCTGATCGTCGGTCTGCAGACCGACGCCCCGCTGAAGCGGGCGATCATGCCGAACGGCGGTCTGCGTATGGTGGAGAACGGTCTGAAGGCCTACGGCCACGAGGCCGACCCCTTCGTGTCGAAGGTCTTCGGGACCTACCGCAAGACCCACAACGACGGCGTCTTCGACGCCTACACGCCCACGATGCGCGCCGCCCGCAAGGTCGGCATCATCACCGGCCTGCCGGACGCCTACGGCCGCGGGCGCATCATCGGCGACTACCGGCGCGTCGCGCTCTACGGCACGGACCGGCTCGTCGAGGCCAAGCGCGCCGAACGCGTCCTGCTGGACGCCCGGCCGTCCACCGCGGACGTCATCCGCGACCGCGAGGAACTGGCCGAACAGGTCCGGGCACTGGGCGAGCTGACCCGCATGGCGGCGACGTACGGCTGCGACGTCTCCCGGCCCGCGGCCACCGCGCACGAGGCGGTCCAGTGGCTCTACCTCGGTTTCCTCGCCGCGGTGAAGGAACAGAACGGTGCGGCGATGTCGCTGGGCCGCACCTCCACCTTCCTGGACGTCTACCTCCAGCGGGACCTGGACGAGGGGCTCCTCGACGAGAGGCGCGCCCAGGAGCTGATCGACGACTTCGTCATCAAGCTCCGCATCGTGCGGTTCCTGCGCACCCCCGAGTACGACACGCTCTTCTCCGGCGACCCGACGTGGGTGACGGAGTCCATCGGCGGGATCGGCGCCGACGGCCGGCCCCTGGTCACCCGCACCTCCTTCCGCTTCCTGCAGACCCTGTACAACCTCGGCCCGGCCCCCGAGCCCAACCTGACCGTGCTGTGGTCGCCCCGGCTGCCCGACGGCTTCAAGGAGTTCTGCGCCCAGGTCTCGATCGACACCAGCGCCGTCCAGTACGAGTCGGACGACCTGATGCGCCCGCGCACCGGCGACGACACCGCCGTCGCCTGCTGCGTCTCCGCCATGGCGGTCGGGAAGCAGATGCAGTTCTTCGGGGCCCGCGTCAACCTCGCCAAGGCCCTGCTCTACGCCGTCAACGGCGGCCGGGACGAGATGACCGGCGACCAGATCGCCCCCAGGACGACGCCGCTGACCGGTGAGTACCTCGACTACGACGAGCTGTCGGCCGCGTACGACCGGATCCTGGACTGGCTCGCGCAGACATACGTCGACGCGCTCAACGTCATCCACTACATGCACGACAAGTACGCCTACGAGCGCATCGAGATGGCCCTGCACGACTATCCGGTCCACCGCTTCATGGCCTGCGGCATCGCCGGTCTCTCCGTCGCCGTGGACAGTCTGTCCGCCGTCAAGCACGCGCGGGTCAAGGTGTTCCGCGACGCGACGGGACTGGCCGTGGACTTCGCGACCGAGGGCGAGTTCCCGGCGTACGGCAACAACGACGACCGTGTCGACGCGCTCGCCGTCGACCTGGTGGAGTCGTTCATGGCGAAGGTCCGCAGGCACCCCGCCCACCGCGACGCCGAGCACACCCAGTCCGTGCTGACCATCACCTCCAACGTCGTCTACGGCAAGCACACCGGCAACACCCCCGACGGCCGCCGTGCCGGAGAGCCCTTCGCACCCGGCGCCAACCCGATGAACGGCCGCGACCGGCACGGGGTGGCCGCCTCGGCCCTGTCGGTGGCCAAGCTGCCGTACGAGGAGGCGCGCGACGGCATCTCCCTGACCACCACCATCACCCCCGAAGGGCTGGGACACGTCCCCGAGGAACGCGCCGGCCACCTGGTCGGCATCCTCGACGCCTACACGTCCTCGGGCGGCTTCCACATGAACGTCAACGTCCTGAACCGGGCCGTGCTGGAGGACGCCATGGAGCACCCGGAGAAGTACCCGGAGCTGACGATCAGGGTCTCCGGGTACGCCGTCAACTTCGTCCGCCTGAACCGTGAGCAGCAGCTCGACGTGATCAGCCGCACCTTCCACGGATCACTGTGAGCGCCATGACCACGGGACCGGTCACCGGCCGGATCCACTCCTGGGACCTGTCCACCGGCGTGGACGGTCCCGGGACCCGGTTCGTCCTCTTCGTCAGCGGCTGCCCCCTGCGCTGCCTGTACTGCGCCAACCCCGACACCTGGCACATGCGCGACGGCCGGCGGGCCACCGTCGACGAGGTGATGGCCGAGATCGACAAGTACCGGGCCTTCATCACCACCGCCGGAGGAGGGGTGACCCTCACCGGCGGGGAACCCCTGCTCCAGCCCGCGCTCACCGGCGCCGTCCTGCGCCGCTGCAAGGAGGCCGGACTGCACACCGCGCTCGACACCTCCGGCTTCCTCGGCGCCCGCGCCACGGACGAACTCCTCGCCGACACCGACCTGGTGCTGCTGGACATCAAGTCCTTCGACGTCACGACCTACCGGAAGCTGACCGGCGGCGAACTCGGCCCCACCCTGAACTTCGCCACCCGCCTCGACCGGCTGGGCAAGCGCATGTGGATCAGGTACGTGCTGGTGCCCGGCTGGACCGACGACCCGGAGGCGATCGACGGACTCGCCGCCTTCCTCGCGGGCCTCGGCAGCGTCGAACGGATCGACATCCTGCCGTTCCACAAGCTCGGCGCCGCCAAGTACGACGCCCTGGACGTCCCCTTCCCCCTGCGGGACACCCCGGTCCCCGACGCGGCCCTGGTGGACCGGGTCCGCGGCCAGTTCCGGGAACACGGTCCGGTGGTCCACTGACCGGGGCAAAAGGCCCGGGTGCGGCCCCGTGCACCCCACCGGGACAACTGCTCCGGGAAGGGGAGCAGCCGTTCCCGGAAGCCCTCACCGGCCGGTGCCGACGGAGTGAGAGCCTGGTCGCGATGGTGCGAACGGCGTCGCGCGCAGCCCGTGTCCACCGCGGTCGTCCGCCGGACGACAGCCGACGCGGAGGACCCGGTGGCCACCGGCCCAGCACCTGTCGGACGGCTCCCCGAGCAGGCCGGCTAGCCCGTTCGCCGCCCACCACCCGGTCCACGCCCGCCACCTCGTCCACCCGTGCTGCTCGTCGTCCTCGCCGTCACCTCCGCCGGCGGCACCTGCGGCCCGGGACGGCTGCGGGCCCGGCTCCCGTTCGTCCGCGGCAGCGGACGGCCGCGCCGAACGCCACCGCACCGGTGTGCCGATGGGGCCGGTCGGCCCCCGCCGGGGACCAGCGGTCCCTGCCCCGAGAGCCCGCCGGACGAGATGCTGAGAACAGACCACCCGACACAGGAGGAGGACCCCATGGCCCGCACGATCACCGTAGGGCTCGACGGCTCTGCCGAGAGCCGGGCCGCCGCCGAATGGGCGGCCCGCGAGGCGAAGCTGCGCGGCCTGCCGGTCAGGCTGGTCCACGTGTGGCAGCCGGTGCCGGAAGCCATGGCGCAGGCCGCGGTCCCGGGTGCCGAGGCCCACCAGCACTGGACCGAGCGCATCCCCCGCGAGTCCGCCGAGAGCCTGCGCCTGAGCCACCCCGGAGTCGAGGTGAGCACCGAGCAACGCGCCGGTACGCCCTCCGACGTCCTCGTGGAAGCCGCCCGCGACGCCGAACTGCTGGTCCTCGGTTCCCGCGCGCTGAGCGGGCTCGGCGGTTTCCTGGTCGGGTCCGTCGGGCAGTCCGTGGTCGCCCGCACCGAGGTGCCCGTGGTCCTCGTGCGCACCGGGGAACAGGCCGCCGACGAGCACGTCGTGGACCCCGTCGGCGTCCCGTCCGCCGCCACCGCCTTCCGGCCCGTCGTCCTCGGCCTCGACACCGGCAGCCCCGACGACACCGTCATCGCCTTCGCCTTCCAGGAGGCACAGCGCCGCACCACCGGGCTGCACGTCGTGCAGGGCTGGAACACGTCGCCCTATTCCGTCTACACCATGGGATCGGGCTTCGAGCCCCACGAGGAGTTCGCCCGCGAGAGGGCCGGCGTACTCGCCGAGGCGTTGCGTCCCTGGCGGCAGAAGTACCCGGACGTCGAGGTCGTGGAAGTGTCCCGCCCGGGCAGCGCCGCCGACCTCCTGATCGACGCCTCCCGCGACGCCTCCCTCCTCGTCGTCGGCCGGCGCGTGCGCCGCAACCCCCTCGGCGTCCACATCGGTGCCGTCACCCACGCGGTGCTGCACCACTCCACCGCGCCCGTCGCCGTCGTCGCACACGGCTGAAGCACTCCACCAGGAAAGAGAAGCGAGGACATCATGAAGGCAGCGGTCGTACGGGAATTCGGTAAGCCCCTGGTCATCGAGGAGCGTCCCGACCCCGAGCCCGGCCCCGGGCAGATCCGCGTCCGCGTCGAGGCGTCCGGACTGTGCCACACCGACATCCACGCCGCGCACGGCGACTGGCCCGTCAAGCCCACCCCGCCCTTCGTACCCGGCCACGAAGGCGTCGGCCTCGTCGAGAAGCTCGGCGAGGGCGTCAGCCACCTCGCCGTCGGTCAGCGGGTCGCCGTGCCGTGGCTCGGCAGCGCGTGCGGAAGGTGCGAGCACTGCCTGTCCGGCTGGGAGACGCTGTGCGAGAGCCAGGTCAACACCGGCTACGGCTGTGACGGTGGGTACGCCGAGAAGATGCTGGCCCGGGCCGATTTCGCCCAGCCCGTGCCCGAGGGCGTCAGCGCTGTCGACGCCGCCCCGCTGACCTGCGCGGGCGTCACCACCTACAAGGCCCTGAAGGTCGCCGGTGTCCGGCCCGCCCAGCTCGTCGCCATCTCCGGTGTCGGCGGACTCGGCCACCTGGCGGTGCAGTACGCGAAGATCGCCGGCGCCACCGTCGCCGCCATCGACGTCACCGACGACAAGCTCGAACTCGCCCGGGAACTGGGCGCCGACATCCTCATCGACGCCCGCACCCAGGATGTCGGCGCGGAGCTGAAGCGGCACGGCGGCGCCCACGCCGCCCTCGCCCTCGCCGTGAACCCGGCCGCCTTCGAAGCCGTCAACTCCGGCCTGCGACGCGGCGGAAAGCTCGTCATGGTCGCCCTGCCCGCCCACGGCACCATCCAGGTCCCGATCTTCGACACCGTGCTCAACGGCACCTCCGTGATCGGCTCCATCGTCGGTACCCGCCAGGACCTCGCCGAGGTCTTCCAGCTCCACGCGGCCGGCCGGACGAAGGTCATCCAGGAGACCCGCCCGCTCACCGCCGTCAACGAATCCATCGACGAGGTCCTGCGCGGTCATGTCAAGGCCCGCATCGTCTTCGACCTCGGCACGGGAGGCTGAGAACGGGGTGACCCGCCCCCGGTCGCCGGCGCCGGCGCCGACGGCTCCGGGTCCGGCCTGCGAGCCGTCGACCGGGCGGCCACCGGGCGGTGGGAGCACGGCCGCCGCGCCGAAGCCGGCGGTCGTGGTCGGGCCCGGCACGGCCGGCGACACGTCCGGGTCGTCCACCAGGCGCGGTCCGCGGGCACCGAGCAGGGACAACCGCCCCATGGAGAAGGCCACGGCGCACGTCGGCAGCGCGGTCATGCCCGCGTCCGTCCTCGCCGAGCGGCTCTCGGCCGTAGCCCGGACCCCGCCCCACCCCGCTCCGCCGCCGGCCCTCCTTCCCGGCCACGCTTCGTCCCGGCGGCGCTTTTCGGGTCCTCAGCAGGAGGCGGCAGGAACGACCCGTGAGGTCCGGCCAGCCGCTGTGGTCCGTGTCACGGTGACCGGGTTGAGTCGGGACCCGGGGTCCTTTGCGTACCCTCCCGTGACGCGTGAGACCCGGACTGTGAGGATGAGGCCGCCATGACTGCTGGGGGGTGTTCCCGCGCGCTCAGGGCCGCCGTGTTCGCGGCCGTCTGCGTGCTGCTCACCTCCCTGGGCCACGTCATGATGTCGAGGACCGCGGTGCCCTGGTGGGCCATGGCCGTGGGGGCGGCGGCCACCGGCGGCATGGCCTGGCGGCCGGCCGGCCGGGAGCGCGGGCCGGTCCTGGTCGGTTCCCTCACGGTTGCCGCACAGGCCGTACTCCACGCGTGGTTCTCGCTCACCCAGGCAGCCGTCCACCCGGAGACCTCCCGTGGCGGAACGCTCGTCCGGCGGTGGCCGGACCACCTGGTGGGCGGTTCGCCCGGAGGGCCGGGCGCGGAGCGCGAGGTGATGCCGGGCTCCAGGGGCCTCACGCAGCACCCGACGGGTGCCCCGCACTCCATGGCGTCGACGGACCCCATGGGGGCGTCGCACTTTCCGGACCACGGCATGGGCGGCATGTCCTCGACCGGCATGCTCGCCGCCCACCTGCTGGCCGCGCTGCTGTGCGGCCTGTGGCTCGCCCACGGCGAGCGTGCCGCCTTCCGCGTCCTGCGGGTGCTCGCGGGCTGGCTCGTCGCGCCGCTGCGCCTGATCCCGCGGCTGCCCGAGCCGCCGCACCGGCCGCGCGTCCGCGCCCGCCGGGGCCGCTCGGGCCACGCACTGCGAAGGCTCCTCCTCGCCCACGTGATCATTTCCCGGGGACCGCCCGCGAGGTCCGCTGTCGCCTGACGACAGCCGGCTTCCCGAGGCCGTCCACGAGGACGACGAGCCGTCGGCCCCCGCCTCGGGCATCGGCCGCGCGCTCCCACGCCCGGCCGTCCACCCCTTCACCGGATCGCACCGTGCCACCCGCTGTTCCGCGCGCCGGTACGGACGCCGGTCCCCGGATCCCCGAGAAGGAGAGACACCAGGTGATCACGCCTGCCCTGTCTTCAGCACGCGAAGAGTCAGGAGGAGTGCCGAGGGACGACTCGATCACCGCATGGGCGCTCGCCGCCCGCAGTGGCGACCCCGACGCTGTCGAACGCTTCGTCCGCGCCCTGCACCGGGACGTCCGCCACTACGTGACGTTCCTCGGCGCCGACCCCCAGAACGCCGACGATCTGACCCAGGACACGTTCCTGCGGGCCCTGGGCGGCCTGCACCGCTTCGAGGGCCGCTCCTCGGCCCGCACCTGGCTGCTGTCCATCGCCCGCCGTGCGGTGGTCGACAGCATTCGTCACATGTCCTCCCGGCCGCGCCTGGCGGACGCGGACGACTGGCAGTCGGCCGCCGAACGCACCCAGCCGCGCGGCCTGCCCGGCTTCGACGACGGCATCGCCCTCGTCGAACTCCTGGAAACGCTTCCCCACGACCGTCGGGAGGCATTCGTCCTCACCCAGGTGGTGGGCCTTCCCTACGCGGAGGCGGCGAGCGTCAGCGACTGCCCCATCGGTACGGTGCGCTCACGCGTCGCCCGCGCCCGCACCTCGCTGATCGAGTGGCTGGACGACGCCGAGCGCTGCACGCCGGCGGCCGCCGCGGCCTGACCGACCGCACCACGCCGCCGCCCGGTTCGTCCTTCGGACGGCGGCGTGGTGCGGTCCGTCGCTTCCGCGCCGCACCTCGTGTCACGCGGGTGATGTGCCCCGTCGTCCGTCGATCCGTGAACGGGCGCGATCCGTGACCGTGGGCCGGGCCCGGCGTCCGACGGGTCGGCCTTCCGACACCCGTTTGGCCCGACGAGGGGAGGCGCCCGTGTCGGTGCCGGCAGGATCCGTTCCCTGCCTCCGCGTGGAGCGCGGCCGTCCGAGCGGGATGGGCGGCACCGCCCTCGTCGTCGCACCGGCACACCTGCGGCGCCGGGCGGACGCACAGGCCGGCGGCCCGGCTGAGCCCTCCTCCCAAAGCCCACGGGCGGCCTGGCGACGCCTTGAACGCAGGCGGCACCACCGCGGCCCGACCGGCTGCTGCGACTGACACGGCTGGGACGGGCGCCGGTGGGTCGGACACCGAGGGCGGCGCGGTGGTCCTCGCGTCATTCACCGATGCCGATGAGGAGCAGGGCGATGTCGTCGCCAGGGCTGGGAGCATGCCGCATGAGGGCGTCGGCCATGGCGTCGAGGTCGGTGGGATCGGCGTCTTCCAGGAGCCCGGCGAGGGCCGCGGTCGCGTCGTCGAGGTCGACGCCGGGGGCCTCGACGAGCCCGTCGGTGTACAGGGCGAGCACACAGCCGGGCGGCAGGGGGAACTCCCGTGTCGGGTAAAGGACGTCGGGGGCGATGCCGAGCAGGAGGCCCGGGGGGACGTCGATGAGTTCGGTGCGTCCGTCGGCGTGGCGCAGAAGAGGAGGCGGGTGGCCGGCGGTGGCCAGGCACGCACGGCGGGTGGCGAGGTCGAGGTGCACGTAGACACAGCTCGTGAACAGGCCGGGGTCCAGGTCGGTGAGCAGACGGTTGGCGCCGGCCAGCACGTCGTCGGGGGAGGCGCCCACGGTGGCGTGGGCGTGGACGGCGGTGCGGACCTGCCCCATGAGCGCCGCGGCGTCCACGTTGTGACCCTGCACGTCGCCGATGGTGGCGCCGGCGGTGTGCGCGTCGAGGCGGATCAGGTCGTAGAAGTCGCCGCCGATGCCCAGACCCCGGGCGGCGGGCAGATAGCGGGCGGCGACCTTCAGACCGGCGACCCGGGGCAGCGCGCGCGGCAGCAGGTCGGACTGCAGGCGGCGGGCGAGCTGGTGTTGGGCGTCGTAGAGCCTGGCACGGTCCAGGGCCTGCCCCACCAGACCGGCCAGTGACGTGAGAACGGCGCGCTCGCCGGGCGGGAAGAGACGGGGCCGGCTGTAGGCGAGGAGGAGGGAGCCGATGGGACGGCCGGACGCGATCAGCGGCAGAAAGGCCCAGGAGGCCATCCCGTCCTCGTGCACGGTGAGCGGGTAGGCGCGCCGCAGGTCGGCGAAGTTCGCGAAGAAATCCGGGACACCGGTGGTCAGAACCTTGCTGCCGGGAATGTCCGAGCTCAGCGGAACGGCATCGAAACGCTCCACGAGCCGGGCGCGGTAGCCCCGGTGACCGAGGACCCTCAGGCGGCCGTCCTCGGCAGCCATCAGCACCATGCCCTGCGCGCCCAGAGCGGGCAGCAACTGGTCGGCGGTCTGCTCGACCACATCCTGCACGCCCACCGCCTCGGTGAGGGTGGCGGCCAGATGCATCAGGTGGTACAGCACGCTGGCACGACTGGGACCGGAGGCGGCCACGGACCGCGGCGGGGGAGCATCGCCGGACGGGTCACCGCGAGCGATGCGGACGCTGATGCCGGAAGCATCCGGGTACAGCTCGAAGTCCAGCCACACATCCGGCGGGCGCAGGACGGTGAACGCCTGGGGCCGACGGCTGACCAGGGCGGCCCGGTAGCGGTCCTCGACCTGGGGGACGTCCATCCACGGCAACACCTCCCAGGGCAGGGCCCCCACCAGATCGGCCCGGTCGGCACCGACGAGGTCGGCCCCGGCCCGGGTGATGAAGGTGATGCGGCCGTTGATGTCCAGCCCGCAGGATCCGCCCGGCAGACGGTCGGCGAAGGCCGAGGCCGCTGCCTCCTCGGCGGAGGAGGCGGCGGGCCCGGCCGGCGGCGGGAGTGTCCGCGGCCGGCCGGCGGACAGGAGCGGATCGTCGCGGTCCGCCGCCTGTTGCAGGAGGGCGCCCAAGCGGCGGCAGCCTGTCTCGATGATGTCGCGCTCCTGGGCACCGGGCTGCGGTGGGCGCTCCCCGGGCAACAGCAGTACCAGCCCGCCTTGAAGCGCCGTGCCGGAAGCGACCGGGGCGGCCGACAGTGTGAAGTCGTACGGCAGTACGAGCGCCGGCCGCGGGTATCGGCGGGCCATGTCCTCCTGACCGGTGATCCACACCAGGCGCCGCTCGCGCACGGCATCCGCCACCGGCATCGGATCGGTCAGCGCGACCCGCCTCCAAGGAGCCGCGAACTCCTGAGGAATCCCGGCCACCATCACCAGCCACAGAGCGTCTTCGCCCGGTGGCAGCACGTACAACAGCCCCCCGAACGCGCCACTGTCCCCGAGCAGGGCGGCCATCGCGGCATCCATCAGTGGTTCACCCACCACCCAGGGGGGAGGCCGGCCCGCTTCCGCCCGCACAGCCGAAGAGAGCCCGGCCCTCCGCTGGATGACGGCCATGCTCCGCCGCGCGCCCTCGGCGGCCTGCCGCCGGTGCGCCACACCCCACATCACTCATACGCGGACACTACGCCCAACCGGCCGCGACGGCACGTCGCTCCCGGGACGATCACGCTACAGGGGCCGTGAGCCGGGTACTCGCTTTCCCTGACGGAAGCGTGAGCCGATCACGGACGGAAGGCGAACATGAGCGACGAGAACATGGCGGACGACGTCCACCAGCCCACCGGCGGCAATGAGGAGCAGGAGGACGCGTCCCCGCTGGACCTGCAGAACGCCGTGGACGAGCGGACCTACGACGACATGCTGGACGAGGGCTACTCTCCGCCGGAAGGGCCGCTGGGTGTCACCAAAACCGGCACCACGGCGTCCGAGCAGCACGAGGGTGAGTCCCTCGACGAGAAGATCCGGCAGGAGGTTCCCGACGTGGAAGGACCGGCCGGGGTCGGTACCGGCGAACGGCCCGACGAGGGCACACGGACGGACGGCACCGGCGGACCCGTCGCCGATGACCAGGGCATCGACGCCGGGGGAACCTGAGGGCCGGCCGCCGGACCGTCCCGGAACGCCGCGGCCGCTCACGCCGGGCCGGCCCGCGGCACACGTCCGACCCGGGCGGACACCACCCCGTGCGGTGAGGAGGGGCGGCGCCGATCGGGTGGGGGAGGCGAGAAGAAGGTGTGCTCTCCGCCGAGCCTGGGCAAACGCCGCTTCCATGAGCACTCCCCATCCGAGCGCGGCGTGCGGGGCCACGGAGCGGAGCCGGGGCGCGCGAGCGTCGCCGGCCCGCGTTCTCCCGTCGGCGGAGCGGCGAAGAGGCGGCGGGCAGGGATTTCCGTCGGCACCGCGGGGCGGGCGGGTGGCAGGGCTGGACGGGTTGCGGGCGGTCGCGGTGGTGTTGGTGATCGTCTACCACGTGGAGCCGGACGCGGTGCCCGGAGGCGCGGTGGCCGTGGACGTCTTCTTCACGCTCAGCGGTTTTGTCATCACCCGGCTGCTGGTGGCCGAGTACGCGCGAACCGGTCGCATCGGCCTGCGGTCCTTCTACCGTCGGCGCTGGCTGCGACTGGGGCCGGCACTGCTGGTGGTGTGCGCGGTCACCGCTCTGCTGTCGGTGGCGTTCCCCCTGCCGTTGTTCGACGGGGCGTGGACGGCGGCCGCGCTGGCCGCGGCCTCGGTGGTCAATCTCGTCCGGGCCGGCGAGCCCGGGCCGTACTCGGACCTCACCGCGGCGCTCGGCCACACCTGGTCCCTGGGGGTGGAGGAACAGTTCTATCTGGTCTGGCCGCTCCTGCTGCTGGTGCTGCTACGGCGCACCGGGGCGCGGACGGTGCTGGGCTGGGTCGCGGTGCTGTGCGTCCTGCCGGTGCTCTGGCGGACGGTGCTCTGGGATCCCACGGCGGCGCACCGCATCTACAACGGCCCCGACACCCGCGTCGACCAGCTCCTCGTGGGTGCCCTGCTGGCCCTGGTCCTGGCCCGGTTGCGCGCAGACGATCCCCGGCGGGCGCTGGTGCGCCGATGGGCGGGGCGGCTGTGCTGGCCCGCGCTCGCGCTGCTGGGGCTGATCGCCTGGCAGGTCCCGATCACCGGGGTGAGCGCGTGGAACCCCGTGTGGTACACGGTCGGATTCCTGGCCGCCGCCGTTCTGACGGCCGGCGTGGTGGCAGCCATGGAACTGCGCCCCCGGTCGTGGCCCTCCCGTCTGCTGTCGGCCTCCGCGCCGGCATGGGTCGGACGCAACCTCAGCTACGGGATGTACCTGTGGCACTACCCCGTCATCCGGCTGCTCCACGACCTCGGGGTGGAGGGCGGCCGGCTGCTCCCCGCGGGCTTCGCGGTGACGGTCGCGGCGGCCCTCGCCTCGTACCTCCTCGTCGAACGGCCCTTGCTGCGACGTGACCGGCTCCGCGGGAGAGGGCCGAAGCCGGTTGTCGCCGTGGACCCTCCCGCTCGGGACCCCGGGGGGCAGGTGCCCGTGGGCCCCTCTCCCTCCCCCGCGGGCCACGGGCAGCACCGCACTTCCCGTCCCGGCGACCGCCCGCCCCCCAAGCCCTGCCCAGCCCGTCTGGACGGGTGACCGGCCCGTCGGCCCCGGCACTCGCTCACGCACGAGGTGCTGCGCGTGGAGCGTCCCAGCGGTCCTGGGAGAGACGCGGGAGGGCCCTGTTCGAGGTCTGCGCCGGGGTGGGCATCGAGAACGCCGGAGAGGCGGCGTACACCGACGCGGTGTCGGAGTACGCCGCCCCGGGCAGGTGGGACGAACCGAGGGAGGCCGTCCGCGCGGTTACTTCGGGTCGCGGTTGAACAGCGCCGTCGACCAGCGGTGGCCGAGGACGGACAGGCCGACGCACCAGGCGATCGCGATCCAGCCGTTGTTGCCGATCTCGGTGCCGAGCAGCAGTCCGCG
>NZ_JAPJDM010000048.1:0-23160 GCF_026242095.1 Streptomyces sp. NEAU-W12 | reverse complement strand
ACCCCAGATCCTCATTCCCACGGGCAACACTCGCCCCCAGCCACACCTCCAAGAACTCCGCCATCGCCGGCGGGAAATCAATCGCCATCAGAAACTCAACGCCTCACGCCACCCTGCTGCTGAATATGCTCCAACGCCGCATCCTGCGGCTTCTTCACCGCCAACGCCTCACCCCCAAGAGCGGCACGTGAGAGATGCACCCTCCTCGACCGGCGGTATCACAGCCGCTCCGGGCCGGTACCTCCCGCAGTGGGACCCCAGACCGAGCCGTTCACATCTCGCGGCTCCCACGGAACTTCGCCGTTAAGGGCACCCCGTTACCGAGCCACGGCATGTGGGGCGCAGCTCGCTCCGCCATCTCTTGTCAAGACACCGCCGACGCCAAGCTGAGATCCGTCCCGGGTGTGACACTACTGCCGTTGAGGGTCGCACTCATCACCGCCCTCAGTTCAGTGATGGGTCACTCGTCGGACTCGTTGTCCTCACACGGTCGCCCTCACCATGCAGACGACCGGCTGGTGCCCCTCCCCAACACGACGCATCGGCAAGCGCTGCCATGAGAAAACACCACCGCCCCAAAATCTGGGAGAAGACGAGAACGCGTTAGGCTGAAGCTGGGGCGGTATACCGGTGTTCTCTCGAGAGTGCGGCGCCGTCCATGGACAAGCACACTGATGCCCGTTAAGGACTGTCCCATAACTGCTGGTCACGGGTGAGATGATCTTGTCGTGCCTGGTGTGATCACGGCGTCGGAGCCGTCCTGGACAGCCCCGTTTCCCGGGTTGAGCCCACGCCAGTTCGGCAAGCTCGTGACCGTGTTGTGGCGGCGAGGGTGCAGACCCGGTGCGCAAGGCCCCGCCGCGGAGCCCGCCGTTGGAGGACCGCGCGCTGCTAATCGCCGCGTACTGGCAGACCAACCTCACGCTGCGCCAACTGGTGCCATAGTTCGAGGTGCCCAGGTCCGCGGCCGACCGCATCATCTGGAAGTGGCCCAGAGATGCGGAGGGACAACCGCCGCTGCGCCAGATCAGGGTTGGACTGCCGACCGGGGCACGGAGACATCCGCTGAACCAGGGACGTCCGCCTCGGTGGCCGTCTTCTGCCTGTCAACCTCGGCCAGCACATCGCCCATCTCGACCACGACGCTCGCCGGGGCGGTGAAACTGAGATACAACAGCGGCCGCTCCCCGACCACGTCAGTCAGCTCCGCCACCGGCACCGTCCGGTGGACGGGCAGGTCGGCCTCGACCGGATGAGGCGGCATGGTGAAGACCGGCACCGACGTGCCTCCGTCGGGAACGGCGGCGAGCGCCGGGGTGCCATCACCCTCCAGGACGACGGCGACTTCTGCGGCGGCGGCCAGAGCACGCGACACGTCCTTCACAGGACCATAACCGGTCGCGGCCAACTGGGCCGCGGCATCGACGTCGTCGACGGGCCGGGGCCAGCCCAGCGACCAGGGAGACGGCCGGTAGTTGCCATTGTCCTCCCAGCCTGCGACCTCGCCCGCCTCATCACTGGTCCACCAACCGATGACCGCCCACTCCGGCGGGGGATCCCCGCCCTGCCAGGTGGGATCGCTGGCGAAGATGACGCTGTCGGGCGCAGCCCGGGCCAACTCGACAATATGAGGCGGAGGCGGAGCATCTTCCTCGGGCGGTCCCTCCTCCGAGAAGAGCCGGTCCCTCTTCTCGGTCGGCACCGCCTCTCCAGGCGCCACCGGCTCCGGACCGCCTCGATCCTCACCGGCCGCGGCGTCGTTCCCAGCAGACCCGCCGACCTCTCCCGCGCTCCCCGACGCAGCGGCATCTTGATCCTGCCGTATTTGCTCCTTGTCCGCCCCCGTGCTCGTGCTCGTGCTCGTGCCCAGCAACGCCGAAGTCACCCGATCAGCATCTTTACTGCTCATGCAAATTTTTCCTTCCTTGTCAATACCTGAATTTTCCGCAATTATTTACTTTTTCACCCAACTCTTTACTGACCAACTCCCGGTACGGCCTTGCGGCCCCTCAGGAAGAAGCCTTCGGCCAGGTGTCGGGGTGGCCGTCGTCCCAGAAGGCCGGATCAAGAGCGCGAGGGAGCTCAACAGCAGCAACGCCTGCGGATCCGGCGAAGAACTGGGTCAGGGTCATCGGGCTGCCGGCCCACGGATCAAGCGCCTTGCCCAGCATTTCCCGCATCACCGCAAGCAGCGGCCAGCCACTCGGAGCACCAGACCGCCGCCACCTCTCCTGCCGCACCGCATACCGCCCGGCGATCTCCTCCAACAACCCCCAAGTCAACGGACCCCGCTGCCCGGCATAAGCCTCATCCGCCAGACGCATCCGCTCCAACCGCCCGAACGCCTCCAGCAACCCCGGCTCAGAAACGGGATCGACACCAAAGATCTCGTTGACGGCACGCAAGATCCGCCGCATCCGCTCCTCCGGCTCAGCCGGCAACACCCCGCCCGGACCCGTCAAGTGCCGATAAGCCAAGTCCCTCAGCACACGCCCGGACGGCTCGGGGAAGAACAACCGCGGAAACACCTCAGGAACATCACTGTCATTCACCAGTGTCAGCGCCGCCGTCGGACGCCCATCGATGGTCAGGGGAAAGACACCGGTCTTCGCGGGCATGGCACGCACCACCCTCCCGACTACGTTGGAGACCACCTGTCCGTTACGGGGAACCACCAGTCGATCTCGGTCCGGAGCCAATGCCCCCGCATCGCAGATGAACAGATGCACGGCCTGATTCGCGCGCAGCTTCTGGATGCTGGGCCTGCGCTGCAGAATCCCGCCGAACTCCCCGTAGCTCACTCTCGCCTGGGTGCCGTCGTCCAGCGACAACTTGACTGTCCGTTTGTTGCCGTGGGCGAACGCCCAATAACCGACCCGCGGGCCATCCAGCGCATGGGTAAAACCTAGGGTAAAACCTAGGGCGTTTTGGCCCCTGCGCCGGGTCCATTCCTCAAGAGGAAGATAAGGAAAAATGTGCTGCTCATCTTGGGCTATTTCCTGAGGGCTTTGGCTGGTCCGGCCAATGGTTCCCGTGCCGTTCTTGTCGGGGATCGAGTGCCACTTCACATGACGGTCGAAAATCCGCTGATTGTCTACCGTGAGGAAGGACCCCTGCTCCCTCTCCAGGACATACCCGGGCTTGCTTGGAATCCAACTGCCTACCGGAACCTCACCACGCTTGCTGTCGTCCAGCATTAGGCCGTAGAAGCCCGTCTGCGGATCCTTCCTGAAGACGATTTCTCCGTCGGTGGCCCACACCACGCGGTTCCGGCCACCCAGCCGGTCGGCCACCAGCCGGGGCAGCTCCAGACCACCCTCACCGGCCCGGCTCACGAAGAACACCACCGGGCCGTCCGCCGGCATCACCGGATCGTGCCTGAGCAGCTCCGCCAACTCCTCAGCACCCACCCAATGCGAGACACCGTTCTTGTCCACTGCGATGACACCACTGGAGCCACCGTTCCCCAGCAGCACATACGGTTGCCGACCGGCCCACTTCATAACCATTCGCCGTTCACCGGCGTAACCGCCGTGGTCCAGGTCAAGAGGAGGGAGCGCTGCCCCCAGCCAGTTACGGCCGGGGACCCGGCCGTTGGGCGTCAGCACACCTCCCGGCCCTGAGAACACTCCCAGGTCCCTGTGGAGGTAGAACGCCGCGAGCGCCGCCATACTGCCCGCCCGGTCGACGGCCCTGCCCGCCTGCACAACGCCGTAGAACGTACGTAGGGCCTCCATGGTGACCGGCTGGTGACCGGACAGGCGCAGCACCCTGCGGGCCATCGTCTCCAGCACACCGATACTCATCGGAAGCCTCGAAAGTTCGGAATCCCGCGCGCGCACCGCCTCCAGGGCCTCCAGCCCGGGAAGGTAGCCGTCGATACGCGGGTCATCCCGCTGCACACCGAACGCCTCGTGCAGCAATTGCACCCGCTGTTCCCGCACGGTGGGAGCGGCATGGCTCCCGTATCCGGGCGGCGCCTGACTGGCAGCGAAAAGCAGATCCTCGTCCGTCGCCGCCAGCAAAGCACGCGCCTCGTCAGGCAGACCGCCAGAGACGAATCCGTCATGAACCAGTACCGGCGGGGCAGTGGAATCGTGCTCAGAGAAGTAGACCCAGGGAATCGACGCCGAGTCGGTCGCCGTGCCGGATGCGCGGACAGACACCGCCAGCGGCCGCTCCCGAGCCCACCTCTCACCGCCCGCGGCGTCCGAGGGAACAGGCACGGACCAGGGCAGGTCGCGTATCACCGGACCGGAATCAGTGACAGCCTCGATCGCCTTCAGATAATCAGCCGACAGCCGGCCATCAGCCGGGACAGACAGATCGGCCATCACCCCGGAGGCATCCGCCTTGCCCGGGACATCACGGAACAGCGACTGCACATCGTGGTACCGGTCGGTGACCCCGGCATAGTGCAACAACTCATGCAGCACCAGATTGTCATCACGCCGGTCCCACACCCACCCATCAGCAACGGCGGCATCAGCGGCGGCGGTGGCGGTGGCGGTGTGCAGCCGGAAATGCAGCTGATCCGAACGCCCCGGCTCCTCAGCACGGGAAATCTCCACCGCCTGCCGGTGCCCGGGAGCATGCACCAGACGCACCCCCAGGTTCAGCTGATCACGCGAGGCAGGCAACTCGAAACCGATATTGACACGCTCATCCAGCAACGCGTTCAACCCGGTCTCGAACACCCCCAACTCCCCGACGGTGAAACCCTCACCCGGCCGGACAGGCAGAACAAGCTCCACATCCCGCACCCAACGACCATCAACAGCCTGCACCCGACGGACAAGAGCCCGCACCAACGTCTGACGGCCCGCCAGACGAATCCTGCCAGCCGACCCCCCAGAACCGAACGGCTCACGCGTCGGATCATAGATCTCGGTAGCCAACGGAACGGAAACAGCCCACCTACGCCGAGGCCACCAACCCTCCCTACCAACCGGACCCCCCACCGGCGACACGAACTCCGGAACCCGTAAACCCCCAAGCGCCGACGACACCACGGGCGGAGAACCCGCAGACGAACCGACCAGACCCGCCAACGGGTCCATCTCACCGCCGTACACGTCCCCCACCGGCGCCCCACTCGGCTGAGAAACCGGCACCTCATCCGTATCCGTGCGCCACGTGGCCGGGTCCGCTGCCGTAGGCAGGACGGCGGCCTGCGCGCTGGACACCAGTGACAGCCCGCCGTCCACAGCATCAGGCCGATGAGCCTTCGTATCCCTGCCGGAACTGTCCCCCTCCGCCAGGGACTGGGGCGCTTGTGTCAGCCAGGTCTCAGGTGGCCCGTCGTTCCAAGAAGCGGGGTCCAGGACGGGAGGGAGCGGAACACGGGGATCAGCAATGCTTGCGGAGTACGTAAGGAACCAGGTGAGGGTCATCCCCTGACCGCGGGCCCACGGATTCAGTGCCTTACCCAGCATCTCCCGTATCACCCAGAGCACCGACCGGCCTCCCGGGCCACCGGACTGCAGCACCCCGTCCTGCGCCGCGTACCGCCTGGCGATCTCCTCCAACAGCCCCCAGGTCAGCGGTCCACTCGCTTCGGCATAGTACGGGTCCGCCAGGCGCAGCAGCTCCAGGGTTCCGAACGCCCCTAGCAATTGTTCATACGACCGCTTGTAAGTGCGTGCACCAGTTCGTTCATCGATCCGCTCAAAAGAAACCAAGCCGAAGATCTCATCGACTGCACGCACGATCCGCACCATCCGCTCCCACGGCTCATTCGGCAGCAGACCGTTCGAGCTCAGGTGCTTCTGGGCCAGGCCCAACAGCTCATCCCCGGAGGGCTCGGGGTAGAAGAACCGCGGTATCCCCTCAGGAACATCAGTGAAGTGCCACAACACCAGCGCCTCCGAAGACCCGCGGAATGGAGGTACGTAGCTGATTGAGTTGGGCACGGCACGTATCACCACCCCCGCGGCGTTGGCCACCTTCTGACCGTTGCGCGGCACCACCAGCGCATCGCCGCCCGGAGCCCGCGACCCCGCATAGCAGATGTGCAGGTGTACGGCCTGGTTCGCGCGCAGCCTCCTGAGGCCGGGATCGCGTCGCAGGATCCCTCCGAACTCACCGTAATCCACGCGCAGCTCAGCGTCCCCTTCCCGCCGACGCAACAAGACGGCCCTCTCAGTACCGTGCGCGAACACCCAGTATCCGATCTCCGGGCCTGTCAGCTCATGGACAGGCCCCAGGCTGCGCCGGTGTTGGTAGTTCCGGCGCCAGCGCCGCGCAGCGGGCACGAAGGGGAAAACGTTCTCCTCCCGCACTGCCGTCTCCCCAGCTCTGTGGCTTGCCCAGCCGTGGACGTCCATGCCGTCCTTGGTGAGCACTGGGTACCGCATTAGCTCGTCGTCGCGATACGCCCCGGCGTTCACCGTGCCGAACTCCGGCTTCGTACCCGGCCGAAGGACATACCCGGGCCTGGTGGGAATCCACTTGCCCACGGGAGCCGTGGGACGGCGGTCCTTCAGCACCCCGTAGAAAACTTCCGTCTTCGGGTTGCTCACGAACGTGAGTTCTCCGCTGGTTACCCACACCGTACGGTTCCGGCCGCCCAGCCGGTCGGCCACCAGCCGGGGCAACTCCAGACCACCCTCCCCAGCCCGGTCCACGAAGAACACCACCGGACCGTCCGTCCGCATCGCCGGATCATGCTTGAGCAGCTCCGCCAGCTCCTCAGCCCCCACCCAGTACTTGCCGTCCTTTCCCACCGCCATAACGCCCTCGTGGTTACCCTCCGCCAGCAACACATACGGTTTGCTGCCGGCCCACTTGGCCATTTCCAACTGCACCCCGCTGCCCTGATACGCGCCGATGCGGTCCGGATCAAGAGGAGTGACCTGCTTCCCCCACCAGTCGCGCCCGCGGACCCGGCCGTTGGGTGTCTGCACATGCCTTGAGCCCGAGAACACTCCCAGATATCTGTCGAGGTAGAACGCGGCGACCGCCGCCACGCTGCCCGCCCGGCCGGTGTTCCTGGCCTCCTGCATAACGCGGTACAGATTCCACAGGTCATTTGCGGTGACCGGCTGGTGACCGGAAAGACGCAACACCCTGCGGGCCATCTTCCCCAACACACCAGCGTCCAGTGGTTCCTGCGAAAGTTCGGAATCCCGCGCGCGCACCGTCTCCAGGACCTCCAGCCCGGCAAGGTACTCACCAAATCGCGTGTCATCCCACTGCACACCGAAAAACTCGTGCAGCAATTGCACCCGCTGTTCCCGCACGGTGGGAGCGGCATGGCCCCCGTAGCCGGGCGGCGCCTGGCTGACAGCGAAGGGCAGATCCTCGTCCGTCGCCGCCAGCGAAGCACGCGCCTCGTCAGGAAGATGGAGGCCCGGATCGGCGATGTGGCCGGCCGCCAGCAGGCTTTCGGCGGAGGAGCGGGTCATGCGCAGCACCATGGGGCTGCGCAGCGGGATCTCGATGCCTCCGGCCGAGGTGTCCTCCGGCTCGCCGTCGACGGGACGGGCGGAGTCGTCCCGTTCGGTCCTCAGGCGCAGGTCCACGTCGAACTGCACCAGCACCGACTCCTCGGTGACCGTCGTCCTCGGCAGCTCACCGGAGGTCTGGGCGGACTCGGAGACCGTCGTGCGGGCCGTCTCACGGTTTCCGGTGACGGTGTGCATCTGCATGATGCCGGCCTGGGAGTTCAGCCAGCCGCCACCAACCGACGGCGAGCCGCTGGACGTGGCAGCGACATCGGTGGTGACGGTGCCTTCCTCGGTCCTCCGCGGCCGACCGGGAGTGACACCGGGGGTGTACTCGAACGTCATGGGGTCCCCCAGCCCCAGGACCTCTCCGTTGGTGAAACGGGCACCGGCCCGGAGCCTGAGCCGATCGCCCTTCGGCAGGCCGGAAACGAGATCGTCCGGCAGGAAGCCGCCGACGGCGGCGAGCGTCGGCAGTGCGGTGGTGATCCACTCGGTCGCCAGCACCTCGTCCACCATCAGGGCCGGTACGGTGCCGGTGGTCTGGAAGTCCTTCGACGCCTTCAGTCCGGTCAGCAGCCGGCGCAGCCCGGCGCGCGCCTGGGCGGTGTCCGCGAAGGAGAGGACCTGCGACTCGGGCGGCACCGGAGTGCCGGTCTCCTGCCACCGCGCGAGGGGCGGGAGGTCGACGACGGGGAGCCGTTCCGGAGCGGGCAGCGGCCTGGGAGGCCGTACGCCGGCCAGCGCCCGGACATCGGCCTCCAGCATCCTGTGGAGCAGCCAGCGGTCGTCCTCGCCCTCCGCGGGGGCGGGCAGCGGGACGACGGCGGCCGGGCCGCCGCCCCCGTCCTGGCCCGGGGTGAACAGTTCCAGACGGGCAGTGAGGGGGTGGCGCATGCGCAGAGCCGGGGTGTCCACCGGTGCGGTCAGTTTGTTCTTGAGGCCGCTGTTGGCGGAGGTGGTGTGTCCGGCGCTGGTGGTCGAGCCGATCGACAGCGCGGCGTTGTGAAAGCCCATGCCCCTCTCGCCGCCGGCGACGGAGGGCACGCCGAAGGTCGACACGCTGCCGGTATCGGTCACCGACCGCACCGTGCCCTGAGAGCGTTCCAGGCCGGCCTCGGCGGTGGACACCAGGGACTTGCGGTCGGCGGGGCGGTCGTGGAAGACACCGGGACCGCGCTCCACGGTGAAGCGGGCCACGTAGGCGACCGTGCCGTCGGGCTGGTACAGCGTCACCGGTACTCCGCCGTCCACTGCGCCGGCCTGCAGGCCGCGGAAGCCGACCCGGCTCAGGACCGTCATCAGGCGCTGGACGTTGCGGTGCCGGTCGGGCACCAGGTGGTGCGGCAGCAGGCGGTCGACGAACTTCTGCCCGCGCAACTCGGCCAGTTCGGTGCGCAGGGCGGGCAGCAGCCTGGTGAAGTCGGGGGCCTTCTCCAGCACCCCGAAGGTCACCGCGCCGTCGTTCACCAGACGCAGGTGGGCCGCCTTGTCGACCGGTGTGCCGGCGGGGCGACCGGTACTCTTCGCCGGCGGTGCCGTGAGGGACCTGCCCGGTTCGCCCTGTCCGGCGGAGGTGGTGGGGGTGCCGGGTGGCAGGGGTGGTGCGAGCGGCCCGGGAGAGGCTTTCGGGGCGAGCCCGGCCAGGTGATCCGCAAGGTCCTGCTCCATGCCCAGTTCGCGCACCTGGGTCTCGGAGAGCCACACCGACACCACACCGGGGAGCTTCCCGCCGTAGGTCTCGACCGTCGGGGTCTTGCCGCGGACGGAGACCTCCGCCGCCATCAGCACGTCCAGGTCCGCCTGGACCAGTACCATCCGCCCACCGGGCTCGGTGGCGGTGGAGTACTTCACGGTGGCCGAGACACCCGAGGAGAGCTGGCGGGCCCGGCTCCAGGTGCGTGCGTAGCCCAGTCCGCCGAGCTGCCACACCAGTTGGGTGAGGGAGCCCGCTCCACCGAGGAACAGCTCCGCCGAGGCCGAGGAGCCTGTCGTCCGGCTACCGCTCGCCTGGTGGCCTCCGACGGCCAGGTGGTCGATGGCGGGGCCGTCCGCCACATGACGGACACGGGGCCGTACCGCGTGCAGTCGTACGCCCACCGCGCCCCGCAGATCGGAGACACGGCGGTCGAAGTAGAGGTTGTCGGCCAGCCACACATGGTGGGCGGCGATCTCGAACCCCTCGCTGACCGCGTCCGGTCCGAAGACCTCCTCGATCTTCCGCGCCGACTCCAGTTCCGGTGCGCCCAGGGCGTCGTCGCCGCCCGAGGCCCTCGTCAGCAGCTCAAGCGCTCTGTCGTGCAGGAACTGGGCCGTTCCGGGGTCTTCCAGCAGCAGCCACTGGGTGATCCTGCGCTCTCCCGGCCGCGGTGGGGCCCACCGGGCCTCGTACATGTCGCTCAGACCGCGTAGCGGGGGCACGGCGATCGGCAGGGCCTGCGGAAGCTGCCCGGTGGGCGAGGACGCCTCCCCGGGTGGCCGTCCGCGGTAGGTCAGTGAGGCGGGTGCGGCCAGCCGCACCTTGACGGGATCAACGCTCAGGGAGGCCGTGCTCCGGTCGGTGACGGGTCCGGTGGTGGCGATGAGCTGTGTTCTCGGGGTCTGACGGCCGGGGAGGCCTGGTGTGGCGACCCGCCGCCAGTCGCTGGGCCGGCTCATCAGGGTGACGTCGATGTCGAGGGTCAGCTCGGTCTCGAACCCGCTGGCAGGGGGCTGTCCCGCGGTGCGGGCGCCGCCGCCGGTGCCGACCAGTGTGCTGCCCTGCCCGGTGCGGACGCTGGAGTGGACGCCGCCGAACATCGCGTTCGCGTACAGGTGGTTGGGAATGACCGTGCTGTTGAGCCTGAACCGCAGCGAGGCCCCACGGCGCTTCTCTTGTCCCGTCAACAGTTCACTCGTCAGCCCCGGACCGTACAGCAGTCCCCAGTCGTCCGCGTCACCCGTGTAGCGGTTCGGGGTCTCCTGCCTCGCCCGTACCCGCACGACGGCGTGGTCGGCGCTGAGCGCACCCCGGCGCACCAGATGGGCCTGCACCCCTCCGGCCAGCAGCGCCTTGCGGTGGTTGGAGAGATAGGCCGAGGAGAGTTTGTTCTCCAGGGCGCGCCAGTTGGCGCGCATCCGCTTGCCCTCGGTCTCGGAGGAGCGCCACGCCGGGACGTCGTCGCGTCCCCCGAAGGCCGGGAGGAATCCCTTGAGCCGCCCGTCGTCGGCGAACAGGTCACTGATGCGCTCCAGCAGCGGTGCGGTGTCCAGTCCGGACCACACCGTGCTGGTGGCCGAGGGGCCCACGGCCAGCGTCCGGTCGAAGCCCGGGTGGGTGAACAGCGGGCCCGGTTTCGTCCCCGGCGGCAGTGGCAGTCCCATATCGGCCGCCTCCTGCGCGCGCAGGTACAGCCAGGCGCGGATGTTGGTCACCGACGGCCCACGCCGCGTACGGGGGGAGGTGGGGCCGGTGCCCTCGACCTCCAGCCGCAGCTGCGCCAGGTAGAGCACCCGGTCCCCGTCGATCTCGGAGCCCTGCAGCGTCGTCCCCTCCTGGGACAGGGCCGACCACCCGGACCGGGCCAGCTCCAGGCCGGGCTGGAGAAAGAAACGGACACGGGGGGTGAACGGGCCTCCGATGAACCCGGCGCCCGGCCCCAGCTCGATCGTTCCGCCGGAGGCGTCGCTGTCCCGGACACCGTGCGTGCGCGCCGCCGACTGCATGGACACCAGGGCAGGGAAGGAAGGCACGCCGGCCCTCGTGCCTCGCCTGTCGGCTCCGGCCCGGCGGATCACCGGTGCGATCCGCGTGACTGTCGCCCGCATGCGGTAGCCGCCGGAGGTCTTGCCCCAGGAACTGGCCAGGTCCTCGGAGAGGGTCCAGCCGGCGAGCATCCGCGGCAGCTTCCGTGTGAGGACGTCGGCTCTCAGTGCGTCGTGCACGTCCGACCGGCCCTGGGTGCCGGGTCCGATCAGGGAGGGATGGAGCTGGGCCGTGACGGCGTCGAACACTCCCTTGCCCCCCTCATAGGGGGCTCCGGGGTCGACCGACAGCGGCTGCAGGGAGGAGGCGAGGGCGATGCGCCGCGCGGTGTCCTGGTCGACCGGCGTCGCCGGTCCCAGTCTGCTCGGTTCCTTCGCGGGTACCAGCTCCGCCAGCGGCACCGTGGCGGTCACACGGCCGTCACCCGTCAGGGACCTGGCGTTCGGCACCCACGCCTTCTGGATCCGCAGGTTCCACTGCACCCGGCGCGGGACTTCCACCGTCCCCTCCGGACTGGCCAGAACCTGCGCGTGCGCGCTGGCATGCTGCTCCGTGCGGGTGGTGACGCGCCGCCCGAGGGAGAGACTGGCGTGAAGGGATGCTCCAAGCAACAGAGGTGTGTGGGAGACGGGGACCAGGACGTAACCGTTGCCGCTCAGCGCCCAGCCCTGGGCGTTCTGAGTGGCCCGGCCGGTCATCACGAGGGAACTGCGCTCCACGGCGGCCTTGTGCGCCGCCACGTCGCTGTTCGCGGTCGCGTCGGCCCGGGCGGAGGACGTGTCCAGCACGGTGAGCAGCGGACGCGGCTCGTCGGGATGGCGGTTCATCGCCACGGTGACGTCGTACCAGGCGTCACCACCCTTGAGATGGAAGGGGCGGCCGTGGCCCAGGAAGGTCTCGGGGGCTTCCTCCAACGCGGCGAGGATCTCCTGCGGGGAGCCGCCGGCGGTGCTCGCCCGAACCTGCTCCGCGATCCAGCCGGTGCCCTCAAGGTCGTGGAAGGTCGCCGTGCCGGAGGCCCGCATCGATTCCAGGTAGGCCGGCAGATGCCACCGGTCCTTCTCCGGCCCGGGGCCGGATCCGGCGTCAAGCGGTGCCGGCGGGGCGGTGGAGCCCGGTGGGGAATGGTAGATCGACGGGGTCTGTACCGAGGCGGTCCCCGTGCCGGATCGGCGGGCGGAGACCGTCAGCGGCCGCTCCCGGGACCACGTCTCGCCCTCAGTGGTGTCCCCGGGGACGGACAGGGGCAGATCGTAGACGACCGGACCGGAATCGATGACGGCCTCGATCGCCTCCAGATAGGCAGCCGGCAGCCGCTCGTCGGCCGGGTCGGACAGATCGGCCATCACCCCGGAGGCATCCGCCTTGCCGGGAGCGTTACGGAACAGCGACTCGGCATCGTGGTACCGGTCGGTGACTCCGGCATAGTGCAACAACTCATGCAGCACCAGGTTGTCGTCCTGCCGGTCCCACACCCACCCATCAGCATCAGCGACAACGGCGGCATCAGCGGCGGTGGCGGTGTGCAGCCGGAAATGCAACTGGTCCGAACGCCCCGGCTCCTCCGTACGAGAAACCTCCACCGCCTGCCGGTGCCCGGGAGCGTGCACCAGACGCACACCCAGGTTCAGCTGGTCACCAGAGGCAGGCAGAACGAAACCGATATTGACACGCTCATCCAGCAGCTTGCCCAACCCAGCCTCGAACGCCCCCAGCTCCCCGGCACTGAAACCGTCACCGGGCCGGACAGGCAGAACGATCTCCAAGTCCCGTACCCACCGACCGTCGAAGGCCTGCACACGGCGGATGTCGACCCGCACCAGTGTCCGCCTGCCACCCAGCCAACGGACGTTGTCCACCAACTCCGCCTCAGCGAGCGGATCCTGCGCCGGGTCATACATCTCCGTGTCCAGCCGGGCAGAAGCCGCCCGCGCACGACGAGGCCACCAGCCCTCCCTGCCAACCGGATCCGACACAGGCGACACGAAGTCCGGGGACCCTGTGCCCAGCAGCACGGAAGACCCCACAGGAGGAGAACCCGCGGTCAGCTGGATCCCTCGCCAGGTGCCGGGGGTGTCGTCGTCACCATCAAGACCCTGCTGCGGCACCCCCTCGGCACCCTCACCACCGGACGACAGAGCCCCCTGGACACCCTGAAACCTCTCGGACTCGGCGCGCACCGCAGCCAACCCGGCCGCCGTCACAGCATTCCACGCCCGCCCCTCCGGCCCGTCATACAGAAGACTAGTACCGAATTTGGGCGTCTCACCCGCCACAAGGAGACCCTCGACCGTGTCACGCGCCTGCCGAATCTTCTCAACTTCCGCAGGATTGATATACAGCGGTGCCAACTCACCGATTTCCGCCTCCGACAGGGGCTCCCACTCCCCGCCAGAACCAACACCCCTCCGATGCTTGCGGCCCCACTCCCTAACAGCATTCGTTTTCTCCACACCCAGAGCACGAACCACTCCAGCGAAGTACTTGGCATTCACCTCGTACTTGCTCACCGTCTCCTGCCGCGACTTCCCACCCGCGAGGTGGTAGACCAGTGCGTTGAGTATCTGAAGTGAGCTAGGTCGCGTCCTGCGGGCCAGCAGATGAGATTCCATCGCCTGCCACGCGATATCCTTCAAACGCCTCCGCTCATCCAGCAAAGGTTTCAGACGCTCCGCCACACCACCGCCAGCATCACGCCCACGCCCCGCACCCGCCTCCAACAACCCGGCCTGCCCGGCACCCTCACCACCGGACGGCACAGCCCCCTGGACACCCTGAAGCCCCTCCTTGGCGCGCACCGCGGCCAGCCCGGCCGCCGTCACATCCCTCCACACCGACCCCTCATTCAGAACATAATCATCAGATGCGGGCTCCTTGCCCTCCACAAGGAGATTAGTGACCCTGTCACGCATCTTCTGAACCTTCTCAAGATACCAGGGCTTGAGATACAGCGGTGCCAATTCAACGATTTCCGTCGCCGACAGGTCCCGCCACTTCCCATCAGAATCAAAACTCCCCTGACGCTTCCTGGCCCACTCCTCAGCAGTCCCCAGCTTCCCTGACTTGCGCAGATCATTAAAAACATTAGAGAAGCTGCCGGGATTCACCCCGTACTTCTTCGCCGTCTCCGACTGCGGCGACTCCTCAATCGCGAGGTGCGCGAGGTGGTAGACCAGCGCGTTGAGCATCGTAGACGCGCCACGTTGTTGCATTCTGCGGGCCAGCAGATGAGATTCCATCGCCTGCCACGCGATATCCTTCAAACGCCTCTGCTCATCCAGCAAAGGTTTCAGACGCTCCGCCACACCACCGCCAGCATCACGCCCACGCCCCGCACCCGCCTCCAACAACCCGGCCTGCCCGGCACCCTCACCACCGGACAGCACAGTTTCTTCCATGCCTCCCATGACGGTGTCGTCGTCGCCCTCCCACCCGGACAGACCGAAATCCTGCGGGGAGTCCCCGACCCCGCCCGACAGGAACTCCCCGGCAGCCAGCCCATCTGGCGGGAAAGAGAAATCCTGCGGCGCGAGGCTCTCATCACCCGGCGCGAATACACCTGACTCCTGCGCCCAGTCCATGGCATAAAACTCATCGAACCACGTGGAATCATCACCGGACAGACCAGACTGCGTGTCCGGCACCCCCAAGGAGCCGACTTCCCCCTGGCCCGGAAAGCCGAAACCCATCCCCTCGTCGCGAGGTGCCGTACCCAAGCCGTCACCCTGCGCCACAACTACCTGCCCGGCACCCTCACCACCGGACGGCACAGCCCCCTGGACACCCTGAAGCCCCTCGGACTCGGCGCGCACCGCGGCCAGCCCGGCCGCCGTCACAGCATTCCACAAATGCCTCTCCGGCCCGTCATACAGAAGAGGAGTACCGGCTTGGGGCGTCTTACCCGCCACAAGGAGACCCTTGACCGTGTCACGCAACCTCCGAACCTTCTCAACTTCCACAGGATTGATATACAGCGGCGCCAACTCACCGATTTCCGCCTTCGACAAGGGCTGCCACTTCCCGTCAGGACCAACACTCTCCCAGCGCCTTCTGGCCCACTCCTCAACAGCCCCCAGCTTCCCTGACTTGCGCAGACGAGTAAGTGTCTCAGAGAGGTTGTTTGAAGACATTTTGTACTTGCTCGCCACCGCCTTCCGCGACTCCCTACTCGCGAGGTGGTGGACCAGCGCGGTGAGCATCCGAAGCGAGTTATATTGTTGCACCTTGCGGATCAGCAGATGAGTTTCCATCGCCTGCCACGCGATGTCCTTAAAAAGCCCCTGCTCATCCAGCAAAGGTTTCAGACGCTCCTCCACGCGACCAAGCGCATCACGCCCGCTCCCCGCACCCACCTCCAGCAACCCGGCCCGCTCCGCCTCGGCCCGGTTCACGCCCGCGGCTTCCAGCATCCGGACCCAGACACCACCCTTGACCCAGCTCTTCATAAGGTCGCGAGCGAACCCACCGTTCCCATACGGGGCAGGCATATCAAGCCAGCCTGAAGCGGGATTCCTCAAATACCACAGCATCCCGCCGATCCGCTTACGCTGGGAATCCTCCAAATCCGCGAAACGTTCCTCGTCCATACCAGCGTGATTCAAAAAGGTCCAGCTGAGCAGTGGCTCCTTCATAGCCTCCCAGGCCTCATCGGTGAGCTGACCGCTCCCGGCGTCCACCAAAGGAGCCAGCAACTCAGCCGGCCCTCGCACCGACACCACACCACCCGATTTGCCGGACGGGTCAGGCTGTTCGGCTTCCTCTGCCCCTGAAGACTGGGCGGGCGGGGCCAAGGAATATTTCTCCCAGGTTTCGAGGGGTCCGTCGTACCAGGCGGCGGGATCCAGAGCGGCGGGCAGATCGGTGGGCCCGGCAAAGGACTTGGAGTCCGTGAGGAACTCGGTGAGGGTCATACCCGGAGCACCGGCCTCCGCAGCCAGTACCTTGCTCAGCATTTCCCGCATCACCGAAAGCAGCGGCCAGCCGTCCACCACCTCACCTGGCTCCAGCACCCCGTCCTGCTGCGCGTATCGCCTGGCGATGTCCTCCAGCAGCGCCCAGGTCAGCGGCCCACCCCGCCCCTGCCCGGCATAGTCCTCGTCCGCCAGACGCATCCGCTCCAGCCGCCCGAACGCCTCCAGCAACCGCGGCTCAGACGTGGAATCGATACCGAAGATCTCATTGACGGCACGCACCATCCGCACCATCCGCTCCCGCGGCTGATCCGGCGACAGACCGTTCACAGACAAGTGCTGCTCAGCCAGTTCCTGCAGCCGCTCCTCAGACGGCTCGGGAGAGAAGAACCGCGGAAACACCTCAGGGAGCTCAGTGGAGTTCGCCAGCCAAAGCGCCGCCGATTTCGCACCGGACGAGGTCTCGAAGGCGACCTCCGTGGGGACCTCGTAGGCGACCTCCGTGGGCACGGCACGCACCCTCACCCCGGCGATGTTGGCCACCTTCTGGCCATTGCGGGGCACCACCAGCGCATCGCCGCCCGGAGCCCGCGACCCCGCATGGCAGATATGCAGGTATACGGCCTGGTCCGCCCCCAACCGCCTGAGACCGGGATCACGCTGCAGGTACTTGCCGAACTCCTCATAGTCCACCTCCGCAGCGGTGCCGTTCTCCTGCTGCAACGTGACGTACCGTTCGTTGCCGTGCGCGGCCACCACGTACCCGATCGCCGGACCCTCCAGCTTATGGACAGGGCCTGCAACGTCCGGTTGCTCGCGATACCGGCGCCAGTGCTTCACAGCGGACGCATGGCGGAATGCCTTCTCCCGCTCAACGAGGTCCTTGGGGCTGTGGCTGGCCCAGCCAAAGCTCTCCCGGCCGTCCCCGGTCAGCACCGGGTACCGCACCACATCGCCGTCGGGAATCACCTTTCTGTCCACCGTGGTAACGGACTTCGGTGCTGTGCCCCGCCGGGGGGCATACCCGGGCTCGCTGGGAATCCACCGGCCCCTGGGCTCACCGGAAGTGTGGCGCAGCACCGCACGGGTGACACCCGTCTGCCGGTTACGCACAGTGGTGAGCTTCCCGTCGGTGGCCCACACCACGCGGTTCTGGCCACCCAGCCGGTCGGCCACCAGCCGGGGCAACTCCAGACCACCCGCCCCGGCCCCGTCCGCGAAGAACACCACCGGGCCGTCCGCCGGCATCGCCGGATCAAGACGGAGCAACTCCGCCAGTTCCTCAGCCTCCACCCGATGCGTCCCACCGGACGCGTCCCTCACCTCGACAGCCCGGTGGTCACCGTCCGCCAGCAGCACATACGGACGCTCACCGGCCCACGGAACGGACTCCGTCACCAGCTTGGGACCGAGGCCCATGACAGCGACCTGGTCAATGTCCAGAGAAGTGACCGCCTCGTTGCGCCAGTTACGCACCGGCAGACGACGCCCACCGGAGGTCTCCACCTCACCCGGCCCCGAGAACACCCCCAGATGCGCGTCGAGATGGAACGCCGCCAGCGCCGCCACACTCCGCGCCAGGCCGGCAGCCGCAGCCTCCCCCACCACCTGGAAGAACTTCCGGTAAGTCTCGTCGGTGACCTCCTGCCCGGCCGGCAGATGAAGCACCCGACGGGCCATCACCTCCAGCACATCGGCATTCAGCTGACGCCGGGAGAGCTCCGCATCCGCAGCCCGCACCGTCTCCAGAATCTCAAACGCGGCCGTCTCCGCAGACGGACCGGATTCCCCGGCCGTCTCCAGGGCTTCAGCGATCCAGTCGCGCACATCTCTGATCAGGGCAGTAGCCCGGCCCAGCAAAGCCTGCCGGACCTCGTCCATCCACTCCTTGCTGTCACCGCTCTTCGTGAACTCGTCGAGCCCTTCATCCACCAGGCGACTGAATTCCATGTCCCGCATCAACAGCATGGGGAAATCGAACGAGCCATCGGTCAACCCCCCGTCGACAGCCCGCTCGATCGCCTCCACCAACAAGCCCGGGCCACCCCCCGCAGGGACGGCGGAAGCCCTCTCCGCCTCGAAAGCCCGCAGCAGCGGCACATCCGCACCACCAAACCCCGGCGGCACCGACACAGCAGGACCAGCCAGCCCCTCCTCGTCACCAGACTCAGACACCCGACTGGAACCGGAGAACGACTCCTCATCAACGCTGGAGGAGGAGGAATTGGCGTCCTCGGAACCCGGATAACCGACCGAGCCCATCTCGCCGGGGCCGGCCGAGGCCGGCGTCCGCGGTGCGAACAAGACGTGCTCGCCCGGCTCCGAGAACACCTCCAGGTGCTTGTCCAGGTGGAACGCCGCGAGCGCCGCCACACCGCCCGCCCGGCCGGCCGCCTTGGCCTCCCCCACTACCTGGAAGAACTCCTGGTAAGTCTCAGGGCTGACCTCCTGATCATCGGGCAGATGAAGCACCTTGCGGGCCGCCTTCTCCAGCACACCGGCATCCAGCGGCTCCTGGGAGAACACGGCGTCCGCGCGCCGCGCCGCCTCCAAGACCCGCAACCCGCCAAGGTAATCGGCAAACCCTTCCTCACCCGGCCGCACACCCAGTGCGTCCTTGAGCAGTTCCACCCACTCGGGGGAGGGCTCCGCCGACAGCGCCTTACCCCCGGCGGCGCCGTCACCAACGGCACCGAGGCTGTCCCACACCCCCTCCGAGAACACCGGCACCGCATCCCCCGGCTCGTCGGACGGCTCAGGCTGTCCGGCGTCCTCCGGCCCGGGCGGGACCCTCGGCCAGGTACCGGGCGGTCCGTCGTACCAGGCGGCGGGGTCTTGGGCAAAGGGCAGTGGATCGTCAGGCTCGGCAAAGGACTTGGAGTCATTGATGAACTGGGTGAGGGTCATCTCCCGGGCACCGGCCCGCTGATCCAGCGCCTTGCCCAGCATCTCCCGCATCACCGCAAGGGTGCCGGGCGCCTGCTGCCCGTACTGCTCGGCGTACTGCCCGGCGATGTCCTCCAGCAGCGCCCAGGTCAGCGGCCCGCCCCGCTCACCGGCATAGGACGAATCCGCCAGGCGCATCCGTTCCAGCCGCCCGAACGCTTCCAGCAACCGCTCATAGGACCGCCCGGCAGGGACGATACCGAAGATTTCACTGATGGCACGCCTCGCCCGCACCATCCGTTCCTGCCAATCCTTCGGCAACGAACCGTCCGAACTCAGGTGCTTCTTGGCCTGATCCAGTAGCTCATCCTCAGACGGCTCGGGATAGAAGAACCGCGGAATTACCTGAGCATCATCAGTGAAGTTCCACAGCCACAACGTCGCCGGAGACTTACCGGGGGGCACGATGTCGATTATCGTGGGCGCGGCGCGCATCGCCACCCCGGTGGCGTTGGCCACCTTCTGGCCATTGCGAGGCACCGTCAGTGGATCGCTCCCCGGCGCCTGCGACCCCGCATAACAGACATTCAGGTGTACGGCCTCTTCCCTGGTCAGCTTCTGGAAGAAAGGATTGCGCTTCAGATACTTGCCGAACTCCTCATAGTCCACTTCCACCTCGACACCGTCATTCAGCCACGCCTTGACGGCCCTCTCGGTGCCGTGGACAACCACCGAGTACCTGATCTCCGGCTCATCCGGGTCCTTCAGATCCCAGGCAAGACCCACGGCCTCCCGGTCCTTGTAGTACCGGCGCCAGCGCGACACAGCGGAAAGGAAAGAAAGCCCCGGCCTCCTAGACGCGTCCTCAGGACTCAGGCTGGCCCAGGCGTGGACTTCCATGCCATCCTCGGCAGGTACCAGATACCACGTCACATCGCTATCGAAATATTTCCGGCCGTCCATCGTCTGGAAGGTTTCCGGCTTCGTGCCCGGCGGGAGGACATACCCGGGCCTGCTGGGAATCCAGTTACCCACCCGAACCTTGCCAGGACTGGGATTGTTCAGCAGCGCATGGATATTCCCCGTCTTCGAACTACGCCCGAAAGCAAGATTTCCGTCGGTGGCCCACACCGTGTAGTCCTGGCCGCCCGACCGCTCGGCCAGCCGGGCGGCCACCCGCCGGGGCATCTCCGAAGTACTCGCCCCAGCCCTGCTCACCAAGAACAGCACCGGACCACCCGCCGACATCACCGGATCGTGGCTGAGCAACTCCGCCAGTTCCTCAGCCCCCACCCAATGCCTGCCGCCCTCCTCGTCCACCACGAAGACACCCTCGTGGCTACCGTCCGCCAGCAGCACATACGGCTTCTCATCACCGGTCCACTTGGCGTCCCCCAGATACATCGTGCTGTCCTTGAGAACACCGACACGGTCCAGGTTCAGGTCAAGGGAATCAACCTCCAGCCTCCGCCAGTTGCGCCCCGGCACAGGCTCGCCAATAGTCCCCACCTCGCCCGGCCCCGAGAACACTCCCAGGTGCCTGTCGAGGTGGAACGCGGCCAGCGCCGCCACACTCCCCGCCCGGTCGGCAGCCTTGGCCTCCCCCACCACCTGGAAAAACTCCCGGTAAGTCTCACCGGTGACCTCCTGCCCATCCGGCAGATGAAGCACCCGGCGAGCCATCGCCTCCAGCACACCGGCATCCAGCGGCTCCTGCGAGAACACCGCATCCGCAGCCCGCGCCACCTCCAAAACCCGCAGCCCATCACGGTAAGCGGCGAAGTTCTCCTCACCCGGCCGCACACCCAGCGCGTCCTTGAGCAACTCCACCCACTCGGGGGAGGGCTCCGCCGACAGCACCTCACCCCCGGCGATGCCCTCGCCACCACTACCAGGGCTGTTCCACGCACTCGGAGGAGGGAAGGCAATATCCGGGGCCGTGTCCACTCCCGCAAGCGGGGGGTGGGCGGGCGCGCTGGTGAGCGAAGCGGAGGCCGGACCGGGCCAGGGAGTGGAGGAAGGCTGGAAGGGACGGAAGGTGCGGAACTCCGGCTTCGTGCCGTCCTTGGTAGGGGAAAGGTGGATGACAGGACGCTCACCCAGCGCACCGTTCACATTCCGGAAGGCGAACTCGCCGGTCGGGGCGTGGACCGTCTTGCCGGTGATGTCGGCGATGATCTGCGCGGCGTTGATCCTGTCCCCGTACTCGCCGACGGGGATGTCACGGCCGGACTCGCAGGCGATCAGGGTGATGTCGGTGAAATCCGTGAGGGCAGGATTTCCCTGGAGCAGTTCGCCGAGTTCCTCGGCACTGAACGCATGGGTCTTGCCGTCAGCCCCTTCGACGCGGAAACCCTCCTTGTCGTAGTGCATGCCGAGGAAGAACGAGCCCTCGATCTCAGGCGGCAGGTCCTGCCAACCGCTCACCTTCTTGCCCTGCTCGTCCATCCGCCACTGCAGGAACCGCTTCTGCCCGGAGAGCTTGCCGTAGCGGGACATGCGCTCGGCCAGATCGGTGGCATTGAAGGAGACCGCGCCGATGAGCTTGCCGGTGGAGTCCTTGACCGGGGTGACGGTGACCGGCGGATGATTCCAGTTCTTCCTGCCGGATTTCTTCGGGGGTCGCGGTGTGCGCTGCGGCTGCCGCGCTCCCCTGGGGCCGGTGGCGGTGAAGGCGGCTGCCTGCCGGGATGTGGGGCCAGTTCCCTGTCGAAGAGTCGCCGCAGCGAACGGGGAGGTGACCTGGACGGGCTGGACGGGCTCGGCGGGGATCGACGTGCCCGTGGGGCTGGAGACAGTGGCCGCGGTGGTCTTGGCCGGGGCGGGGACGTCGGTGGTGGTGGGCACCGTGCCGACGGGCTGGACGTGGACGCTGTACGGGCCGCTGGTGAAAACGGAGGAGGCGGCCGTGCCGACAGCCGGCTGCGCTCCGCTGGGGAGGGAGACCGGGGTGTGGAAGGTCCCGGGGGCGAGCTGGACGGACTGCCGCGGACCGGTAGGGGGCGCGGATTCGGGTGCCGCGGTAACGAGAGGCGTGGCCCCGGTGGCGGGCATGCCCGCAACGGGTGCGGCGGTGGGGCCCGCACTGATGGTGGGGACCGGCGCCGGCGCCACCGCACGGCCCGACTCCACCGGATGGCCGGGCTCGACGGAAGTGAGCGTCTGCGCCGCCGGGCCCTGCGCCGGATCACCGGGCGGCGAAGGCGTGATACCCGAGGTGGGGGGTGCGGCAGAAGCCGTCTGGCCAATGGTGCCGGTGGTCTGCTGCTGGGTGTCCGGCCGTCCCGGGATCGCACCGGCGGCCTGCTCAGGCGTGCCCTGACCAAGCATGTTCTGGCCGATGACATCGGTCGGCGCCTGCCCCGGAGCCTGGGACTGGTTCTGCCCCGAGGTCTGAATCTGGGCAGGCGTCTGTGCCGGGCCCTGGGCCTGGGCCTGGGGCTGTGGCTGGCCCGGAACCGTGGTGGAGGGGAAAGCGGAGGAGGTGACCGGTGCGCCGGAAACGAGTGGCAGCCCACCATCCACGGTCTCGGCCGAGGGAGCCTTCACACCACTGCCGGCACCGGCGGTGTCGGGCCCGGCGGTGTCGGGCTCGGCGACCACCGTGTCGTCACTGGCAACCGACCAGACATCACTGTCATCACCGGCGTCGCTGAGGGAGCTGACGTCGCTGGCACCACTGGAGAGGGAGGCGTTGTCGTCGAGGGTGTTCGCGGCGGGAGTGTGACCGCTGCCGGTGACTGGTGCGGTGGCCTGCGGCGCAGGCTGCCCCGCCGCGAGAGAGGCCGGGGCAGCCGGGCCGTCGGCCTCCTGCCCGGTGACATCGGCCGGCGCCTGCCCCGGAGCCTGGGACTGGTTCTGCCCCGAGGTCTGAATCTGGGCCGGGGTCTGAATCTGGGCAGGCGTCTGTGCCGGGCCCTGGGCCTGGGCCTGGGCCTGGGGCTGTGGCTGGCCCGGAACCGTGGTGGAGGGGAAAGCGGAGGAGGTGACCGGTGCGCCGGAAACGAGTGGCAGCCCACCATCCACGGTCTCGGCCGAGGGAGCCTTCACACCACTGCCGGCACCGGCGGTGTCGGGCCCGGCGGTGTCGGGCTCGGCGACCACCGTGTCGTCACTGGCAACCGACCAGACATCACTGTCATCACCGGCGTCGCTGAGGGAGCTGACGTCGCTG
>NZ_JAPJDM010000047.1:0-24534 GCF_026242095.1 Streptomyces sp. NEAU-W12 | reverse complement strand
CCGGGCACCGGCCTCACCAGGCCCGGAACCAACTCCCGCCCGACGTGAGCGAGGAACCCGCCGCCGAACGCCAGCACGGCCATCCCGACAAACTCCTACGCACCCGCATCCTCGGCGGAGCGATCAACGAGTACCGATATGCGGCTTGACCAGCAGCAATGACTTTCCAAGCGGCACAAGGTCGCCAGATACAACTTCCCTTCCCGCGTGCTGAGTTCAGTCATGTCGCCGACGAGCCGCATCCCGGGCCGGGGCGCGGTGAAGTCCCGGCCGATCAGGTCGAGCGCGAACACCGCCCGCTTCGCCTGCCGGGTCAGGCCCCGACGCCGGCGGCGGGTGATCCCGACGATCCGGTGCTTGCGCATCAGCCGCTCGATCTTCTTGGAGTTCACCACCCGCCCGGCCCGCCGCAGGGCGGCGTGGATCCGCGGGGCCTCGTAGGCACCGCGAGATCCGGCGTGAAGCACCCGGATCTCACCCACCAGCACCTCCTCGGCCCGCTCCCGCACCGTCCGGGCCGGCCGTGACGCCCGGTGCGCGTAGTAGGTGGAACGGGGCACTCCCAGCACACGGCACAGAAACGCAACGCTGTGACCTGCGGGATTACCATCCGATGCCTTCTCCGTATCGATGAAACGACACCGTGCCGCGGTGTCTACCTCATCTTGTCCTGAGCGACGAAGGCGGTCGTTTTTCCCAGAACCTCGATCGGGGCCTCCTGCTCGCGGACCTTCCGTCGCAGCCGGACCAACTCCTCACGCTCCGCAGTGGTCAAAGCCCTGGCGGGTCCCTCACCGCGGTCGACCTTCGCCTGCTTCACCCATCCGCGTAGCCCTTCCGGACTCACGCCCGGATCCCTCGCGACCTCGGTGACCGTCTTCTCCGAGGACAACGCCAAGGCGACCGCGTCCCGCTTGAACTCGGCCGTGTACCGCTTACTCATGTTGCTCTTGCTGCTCACTACCTGTGACTGCTTCCTGCGGGACCATCCGTCCCAGTATCAAGCTGTCCGGCCGGCAGGGGGGGAACCTCAGGACCGGGCCCGTCGAAGCGCTGTACAGGCTCAGGCGGGCATCGGTGCCGGACGCAGCGACGCGAGCGGAGAGCGCCGGAGTCACCTCACGCTGACCGGTTCGGCCTCGTCGGCCAGGTCGGTCAGGATGTCGCTGATGCCCTCGATCAGCCGTGAGAAGTCCTTATCGCCCAGCCCCGCCCGCACGCACTCCACGACACGGCCGGCCCATTCCACCCGCGGGGCAAGGTGCAGGGCAGCGTCCAACCGCTCGTGGGGGATCGAGCTCCTGGAAGATGAAGTGCAGGAAGCCAGCGGTCATCAGGGCGCCTGGGGCGGTGTACTGCCGGTGAGCCTCCGCCGCCGCCCGGACCAGGCCTTGGGCATTGGGCATTGGCCGGGTCATACGTCTTCATCGCGGTCTCGAGCAGAGCCCACGCGCCTGCCAGGTGGGCATCCATTTGCCGGCGCCGCCCCGGGACGGGCGGATTGCCGAACCGGCGCGCAACTTCCCCATGCAACTCTGCGCGATCGATGACGTCATTGAGGTCCATGCCCGTATCGCTATCCCCGCGGACAGCCGAGCGCATGAGACATAGCCGCAGGGCACGCCCCGTTCACCTCGATGGCGCAGTGCCGCGAGCGGAGCGCCCGGCCGGCCAGGATGCTCCCCGAGCAGGCAGCGGTGGCACGACACCGACCGCGGCACTGCCGGCACCTCTGCGCTCGGCCTGCTCACGCAGGAAGCGGCGCTCCTTAATCCGCCGACGCACCTGCCACCAGCGGGCGGTGTAGGCAAGGTCTTCCCGGCAGACGTCCAGGAACGCATCCCGGGCGGCCACCACAGCACCGGCCTGCTGCTGGAAGTGGTCGGCGCTCTTCTCGTTCAAGTCCAGGTCGCCGGTCGCGGCAACAAGGGTCTCCGCGGCGGCGATGACGTGCACGCTGCCGCACAGCCGCACGCCCTGCAGCGCGCCGATGAGTTCACTGCTGAGCTCCCATGCCTGGGGCAACTGGCCAAGCAACACCTTGTTCGCCGCCCGCCCGACCTCACGCCGGAGGTGGGCGAACTGGTAGCCGTAGCCGAACGAGCGGGCGGAGGCGTCCAGCAGCCGCCGGTATGCCTCCGCGCGGTCCTCGTTGCTGCCAGCCGGGGCACGCCTGTGGGCCGGTACCGTCCGATCAGAGCGCTGGCCACGCTGCCCGTGGCCTTGATGCCGGCAGCGGCCATGCCCGGCGTTATGAAGGTCATGCCCGGTTCTACCACCCGGCGGTCCCGGCGCTGGCCGGGACGCCGCAGCAGCCGAACCAGGCGAGCCGTTCCGTAGGCGGTGCTGGTCAGATTGCGCAGCAGCGTCAGGGCATCGCTGTCGGGCGCAGCCGCCAGGTCCGCCACCCGAGTGGCTGCGCATAGCCCGGCGAGCGACGAACAGCTCCGTTCGCCAACGACACGAGGGCCCCGGCCGCATTCCCAAAGCGTGGGCATACTGCTGGCCATGACGACCCCGCTGCGTACCCGCGTATACGTGATGACCGTCGCGGTGCTGGTGTCCGTGGTGGGCAGCGGAGCCTGCTTCGGCTTCGTCCTGGACGGCTGGGTGGGCGCCGTGGTGGGCGCGACTACCACCAGTCTGGGCGCGGGATTCGGCATGCTTGTCCGCCCCCGGCCCGCAGCGACTTCCGTCCAGGCCGTCAGCGGCGACGGCTATGCGGAAGGGATCGCCGACACGGTCCTGTTGAGCATCGCGATGTACGAGGCAGCGGTCTTCCCACTGACCCCTGCCGGGGCGAGCGATGAGGAGCAGGAGGCCCGTCGCACCGTCGCGTACCGGCTCTCCGCCTACGACGGCCTCCCCCGTTCCGTTCGCGTGTCGGCGGCCGCCGCGTTGGAGGCTCTCGATGACGGAGTGGACGCCGAACGTGCCCGTACTGCCGTGAAGGAACTGTCGCTCGCGGTATATGAGTGCCGCAGCGGCCGTTCTCTGCAGGGTGATGTCACCGACTCCAGCAGCGGGTAGGGATCACCTGGGATCTCGGCCCTATTGCCCAGCACACAGGCGGGCCGCAGACCTCGCCCGTTCGGGGGAACTCGGCGGCTCGGGTCTTCGGCCGGTGCGCTCGCGCCGGTTAGCATCCTGCCCGGCTAGGGCGTACTGCCGATCACCGCCCGCTTCCGGAGCCACGCCGCCGGAAGCGGGGGTCAAGGTCCTGAGGGGCCCGCTCCTTCCCGTTCTGCGTTCCGTCGTGTCCACGGCAGTCGTACGAGCCGGTGTCGGGGGCGTGGCCCGGCTCGGCAGAGGAGTACGTCATGCCGAAGAACCAGTCCACCGCCGCGCAGAGCGCCCGCAGGGCGAGCCGGAGCGGGGAGAAGTACACCGAAGTTCTGCGCCGCGCGAGGGCCGGCGATGCTCCGCACACCCCTCATGTCCTGCGGTTCCTGGCTGAGCGCTCCGGGAACCTCTACTACCTGGTTGGCGGGATCGCGGCGGCCTGGGCACACAGCGGACAGCGGGTCCTGCTCCTCGAGGAAGCCGAGGACTACTGGCGCTGGAGCATGAGCGGCGTGGGCCGCAGCCGGAGCCGCCGCAAGAAGGAGATCGAGCCGGCCACTCCGCCGGAGCCGACGACTAGGGATCGTATTGAGTTCCGATCAATGGGTGGCTCGGGTGAGGTCCTTGAGCCAGATCACATCGAGGCGCGTAGGTGGAGGCCGGCGAGGTAGCTGTCGGGAGACTTGTCGTACCGGGTGGCGATGCCACGCCAGGCCTTCATCTTGTTGATCAGCCGCTCGACGGTGTTCCTCTCCTTAGCACGTCAGAGGGCCATGCCTCCCGTTGCGTCGATGACCTGGCCGGTTACCCAGCGTGCGTCGTCGGAGGCGAGGAAGGCCACGATGTCGGCCATGTCTTCCGGCCGCCCGATCCGGCCGAGGGCGGCAAGAGACGCCGCTTGCGCCTCGGCATGCGGATCGCCCAGCAGGGTGGCCGCGCTGGCATCGGTGAGGACGGTTCCGGGGGCCACCGAGTTGACCGTGATGCCCCGGGGGCCCAGCTCCTTGGCGAGGGTGAGACTGAAGTTGTCCAGGGCTCCCTTGGTGGCGCCGTAGGCGATCATTCCCGGCGTGGCCAGGCGGGCCACGGAGCTGGAGATGTTGATGATCCGGCCCCCGTCGCGCAGGCGCGGCAGTCCCTGCTGCGTGACGAAGAACGGTGCACGCACGTTCACGGCGAAGACCTTGTCGAAGGCGTCCTCGGTCAACGACTCCAGGGATGCGAAATCCCCGATGCCGACGTTGTTGACGATGATGTCGAGCTTCCCGTCGGGCACGTGCTCCGTGCCCGCGGCGTCGAAGGCGGCCCAGAGGCGGGCCGCGTCGCCGCGTTCGCCCAGCCCCGCCTGGAGTGCGAAGGCCCGTCCTCCGTTCTTGCGGATGTTTTCGACGGTCTCGCCCGCCGCCGTCTCGTCGCGGGCGTAGGTGACGCCGACGGCGGCGCCGTCCTGGGCGAGCCGCTCCGCGATCGCCCGGCCGATGCCCCGGCTGCCGCCGGTGACCAGTGCGACCTTGTCCTCGAGTGCTCTTGCAGACATGGCGGAAGACCGCCTCCCGTTCATCGAATCGTCTCTTGAGTGCTATGGAGCGCCTAGACCAGCGGCTTGTGTTCGGGCCACCACCGCTGGACGGCTTCGACAGCCGTCGTCGGGCTGACGTTGAAGCAGAGCTTCGCGCCGGGTGCCAGCTCGTGGGTGGTGTTGACCAGCACCTCCAACAGCGGGGTCAGCTCCGGGTCCAGCCGGACGCCGGCGCCGATCAGCACGATGTCGTAGTCCTTGACGGTCAACGCGGCGCGAAAGACCGCCTCGGCCGTGCGGCCGTAGTCGAGCAGGCAGACATCGACACTGAGGCCGAGCTCCTCGAGCCGAGCCCGGCCCGCGGCCATTCCGGCCCGGACCGCCTCGGCGTCGATTTCAGGGAACGCCGCCCGTGACGAGGGCGCGTCGTCCACCAGCGCTGGATCCAGTCCGACGTTGAGCATGGACGGGGACATGTCGGTGTACCTCCGGTGACCTGGGGTTTCTCGGACCCACGGTAGGCGCCTGGAGGTCGGGCGGCCCTCCCACATTTCTGGGATACCGTGGCAAGGGTGAGTTCCCCGATGGTCCGGCGCGAGACCGTGCGCGACATCGAGGCGATCTGCCGTCTAGACCTCGACTCCCGAATAATGCGCCGCCGGATCGCCGACCGGCTGACACGCCTCATCCCGGCCGACTCCTACTGCTTCAGCACGATCGACCCGATGACGCTGCTGACCGCCGACCAAGTCAGCGCCGGGCTCGTACCGGAGGCGGCCGCGGCCGCCGCGCACAACGAGTACCTGGTGGACGACGTCCTGAAGTTCGCGGCGCTGGCCCGCTCCGAGGTGTCCGCGGGCACGCTCGGTGCGGCCACCGGCGGTGATCCGGAATCCAGCCACCGCTACCGGACCGTGCTGCCGATGATCGACGCACGGCACGAGCTGCGGGCGGGCTTCGTGGTGGACGGCCGCTGCTGGGGCGTCGTCGCCCTCTTCCGCGGCGGCCGGCGGCCCGACTTCACCCCGGCCGACGTCGGCGTCCTGCGGCGGCTGTCCGCCCCGGTCGGTGCGGCCCTGCGCCGGGCCGCCCACCGGGCACCCGACGACACCGCTGCGGGCCCGTCCGAGGCTGGAGTGCTCCTGCTCGACCAGGACTTGCGGCTGTTTTCGGAGAACCTGGCCGCGAAACTCTGGCGGGACGAGCTGGGCCCGTCGCAGGCGGAACTGCCATCCGCGATCCTGGAGGTGGCCGCACGGGGAAGAGGCGCTGAGCTGCCGGCGTACGGACGCATCCGCGGCCGCTCGGGCCGGTGGCTCTCCGTCCAGGCCTCGCCGCTGAGTGGTGGCCCGCACCCGGCGGCCATCGCCGTGACGGTACATCCGGCGCCGGCCGCCGACGTGGCCGAGATACTGCTGCTCGCGTACGGGCTTACACCGCGCGAGCGGGACGTGCTGGCGCGAGTCGTCGCCGGTCTGCCGTCGCGGACCATCGCCGTGGAACTGCACATCACCGCGGCGACCGTGCAGGACCATCTGAAGAGTGTGTTCGCGAAGACCGGTGTCCGCAGCCGCAGCGAACTGGTGGCGACGGTCCTGGGCCTGTGACCGGACGAGTGATTACTGAGTTTTTCGTTAGCACGCTGTGGGCCTCGCCGGACGGCCCCGGCGTCTTGGTGCACCACACCTGCATGTGGGAGGTCCACCACCCCTCGCGGGAGAGTGACCGCGGCTTGCCCCGCACGGACCGCAGTCCGCTCGCGGCGGCGGTGGCCGATGCCCTCGATGCCTACGACGTGATCGTCCTGCTGCCGAGGTACTGGTCCTACCCCGACCGGGAGAGCGCGACAGCGCACGTCGTTCTGAGCAATGCTCAAGACTTGTGGATCGGACTCGGGAGGGGTGCCTCGTGGCACGCGGAGGGCGTACCTTCCCGAGTGATCGACTTCTGGTCATCGAGTAGGCCCGCGTTGCAGCGCGGGTCGGGAAGGCACGCCCGTGCTGAGCGTAGTCAACGAGGACGGCACAACCCAGAGCGGCTCCCTGATGGACGACATCGTCCGTGAGGGCGCCCGTCGGATGCTCGCCGCGGCTCTGGAAGGCGAAGTCAACCAGTACATAGCCGAGTTGACGGGCGAGCGGGACGAGGCCGGTCGCCGTCTGGTGGTCCGCAACGGCCACCACCGCGAGCGGACGGTGATTACCGCCGCCGGACCGATTGCGGTGAAGGCACCGCGGGTGAACGACAAGCGGGTCGATGGCGAGACGGGCGAGCGCAAGCGGTTCTCGTCCAAGATCCTCGCCCCCTGGTGCCGAAAGTCCCCGAAGATCAGCGAGGTCCTGCCCCTGCTCTACCTGCACGGTCTGTCCTCCGGCGACTTCGTGCCCGCGATGGAGCAGTTCCTCGGCTCGGCCGCTGGGCTCTCGCCGGCCACCGTGACCCGGCTGACCAAGCAGTGGAGCGACGACCACTCCGCCTTCCAGGACCGGGACCTGTCCGGATCCGACTACGTGTACGTGTGGGCCGACGGCGTTCACCCCAAGGTCCGCCTCGGCCAGGCCCGCTCCTGCGTCCTGGTCCTCATGGGCGTGCGCACCGACGGCAGTAAGGAGCTGATCGCGCTCGCCGAGGGCTTGCGCGAGTCGACCGAGTCCTGGGCCGACCTCCTGCGGGACTGCCGCCGGCGCGGCATGCGCGATCCCGAACTCGTCGTCGGCGACGGAGCCATGGGTCTGTGGCGGGCCCTGGCCGAAGTGTTTCCGCAGGCCAGGCATCAAAGGTGCTGGGTTCGCAAAACCCGGAACGTGGTCAACACCCTGCCGAAATCGGCCCAGCCCGGCGCGAAGAAGGCGCTGCAGGAGATCTACAACGCCGAGGACCGCGATCACGCCGAGAAGGCGGTGAAGGACTTCGGGCGCGCCTACGGCGCGAAGTGGCCCAAGGCCGTCAAGAAGATCACCGACGACGTCGATGAACTCCTGGCGTTCTACGACTTCCCGGCCGAGCACTGGGTCCACCTGCGCACGACAAATCCGATCGAGTCGACCTTCAGCACGGTAAAGCTGCGGACCAAGGTCACCCGCGGCGCCGGCAGTCCGGCCGCGGCCCTGGCGATGGTGTTCAAGCTCGCCGAGTCCGCCCAGGCCCGCTGGCGCGCGATCACCGCACCCCACCTCGTCGCCCTCGTCCGCAACGGCGCCCGCTTCGAACGCGGCGTCCTGGTCGAGCGTGAGCAGGAGGCTGCGGCATGAGTGAGCGCAAGGAACGCCCGCTGCTGTTCCTGGACGTCGACGGACCGCTCCTGCCGTTCGGCGACGGCCCGCAGCGCGAGCCGTCAGGCACCGCGGCAGATTCGCACCTGACGCGGCTCGACCCGCGCGTCGGGCCTCGCCTGGCGGCACTGCCGTGCGAGCTGGTCTGGGCCACCACCTGGGAGGAGGAGGCGAACACCGACATAGCACCGCGGCTCGGCCTGCCGCCCCTGCCGGTCGTGCACTGGCCGGAACACTCCGACGCGCATGAACGCGAGGACCAGTGGTACGGGCTGCACTGGAAGACCCGAACCCTGGCGGCATGGGCGGACGGACGCCCGTTCGTCTGGGTCGACGACGAGATCACCGACGCCGATCGCGACTGGGTGTCCACCCATCACCCCACCCCGGCCCTCCTCCACCGCATCGCGTCGTCACGCGGCCTCACCAACGAAGACTTCGCACTCCTCGAGCAATGGCTGCGGGCCACTTGAGACCCCCGCGGTGATCCACAGGAATTGACAATTGCTCGTCGTTCTTGGGGAGATCGACATCTTTCCGCACACCGACTGCAGGACCGCGCTCCCGGGTCCCGGGGGCGAAGAGATGGGTGTCCCGCTGAGCCCCGAGCAGAGCGCGGCGGTTCTGCGTGAACGGTGCCTGGGCTTCCTCTTCGGATCTCCGCATCTGCCCATCCGTCTGGACGGGGTGATCTGGCAGTCGAACGGGGAGTTGCCCGTCGATGAGGACTACCTGGCGGGCGTCGACCGGGACATGAACCGCGCCGGGCTGTGCCCCCTTGGCTGGGCAATCTCCGAGCGCTGGCCTTCCCCGCACCGGGAGCTCCCCGAGCCCGGCCGGCTGAAGGACCTCAGCTTCGTCCAGCGGTACCAGCCCATCGCGGGGCGCCTGCGCAAGGCGCTGGACGTCCGTCCCTCCCGCAGGAACTGAGTGCGTTGTGGCAAACCGGATCTCGTTCGAAGCTTGCGGAGCGGGTGATCATTCGGACAGGGATGCCGGTGCGGTTGTGGGCATGAAGAAACGGGCCCCTTGGTAGTGACGTGGTTGTTGAGGCCGGTCACGAGCAAGGAGACCCGTTGTCTGACGAGTTGACCATCCCTGCTGTGCCTGCGTCCACCACGGTCATCCCCGGGTGTGACTGCTACGTGCACAGGTTCGGTTCGATCGCTCCGGGGCGGCGGGTGCGGTGCTATCCGAGTGACATGACGGACGCGGAGTGGGTCGAGTCCGCTCCGCGATGCCGGTGCCGGCCTGGCTCCTCAAGCAGGGCGGGCGTCCGGAGGCGTACTGCCACCGCGAGATGCTCGACGCTGTGCGCTACCTGGTCGACAACGGCATGAAGTGGATGGCCATGCCGGTCGACTTCCCGTACTGGCGGGCGGTCTACGACTTCTTCCGCCGCTGGCGGACCTGCGACTACGTGCGTGAACTGCATGAACGCCTGCGCTGCACGGCGAGGAAACGCTCAGGCCGCAACGCCGAGCCCAGTGCCGGAGTCATCGACAGCCAGTCGGTGGACGCCTCGGAAACCGTCGGCGAGGACAGCCGCGGATACGACGGCGGCAAGACACGTGACCGACGCAAGCGTCACATCCTGACCGATACCGAGGGTCTGCTCCTGGAGGTGACCGTGACCACGGCCGACGTGCACGACTCCAAGGCCGCCCCCGCACTGCTGGAGACGTTCATGGACCAGCCGGGACGGCTGCTGAAACTGGTGTGGGTCGACAGCGCCTACCAGGGCCCGGCGCTGGCGAAGGCGTTCGCCCGCCACGGAGTGCGCGTCGAAGTCGTGCGCCGCTCCGACGGACGGCGCGGATTTGTCGTACTGGCCCGCAGATGGGTGGTGGAGCGCACGCTGAGCTGGCTCTCCCGCTCACGCCGCCTCAACCGCGACCACGAACGCCGCCCCGACCACCACGCGGCGATGGTGTGGTGGGCCGCCGTGATCAGACTGTCCCGGCGCCTGGCCGCAGACGCTCCGCGCTGGCCGGAGAAGCGCCCCGGCCGACGGCCTCGGGCGCGGGCATGAACCGTCCGTCCTTCGCCCGCACCAGCCAGCCCCGCTTCTCCAGCACATAGGCACGGTGCCGGATCTTCTCCACCTCGTTCTTGATCTCCGCCTCCCGGCCCACCGCCCGCGTCAGCTCCACCCCGTTCACCGGCCCCGAAGCGGCCACCACCGCGGCGAACACCTCCCGATACAGGCCGCTGAGCACCTCCTCGCCCAGGCCCGACCGCCACACCGGCGGCCGCTCACCATGCCCCGCGCCCGGGCCGCTCGACCCCACGGCGGCAGCCATCTCACCACCAGAAGGCACGGAAACCGGCGTACTTACCGGGCTCTCCCCGGCCAGCACCGACACGAGCTCCTCACGCCCCACCCGGGCCCGCTCGACCCAGTCCCGCGCGGCATCCACCTCCGCCTGAGCCTGCTCGAGAACCTCCGTCCAGGACTCCAGATCCTGCCTCGCCCGCGCCTCACGCTGTTCCATCAACCCCAGCACCGACGGCATCGCACCCTCCTCGATCCACAACAAGCCGTCCGCTGCCTGCCCCTACCCCATCGCGATCATGCCCCGCACACGAAGAAGCCCCTGCTCATCGAACAGAGGCTCCCTTTGCCACAACGCACTCAGACGAGTACGCGGACAGCGTTCGTAGTGGTCCAGGCGGATGTCCCGCCAGGGCAGGCGCCGGACCTTCTCGTGCAGTCCAGGGTGGTTGCGTTTGACCACGGCGAGGTAGTGGGCTCCGCGTTCGTGCAGGTAGCAGGCGTGGTCGTGCTGGGTGTGCAGGGCGTCCGCGGTGACAACGGCGCCGGCCAGGTCGATGCCGTCCAGGAGCGGGGCGAAGGCCGGGATTTCGTTGCTCTTGCCGTCGGCCTGCCGTTGGGCGAGGACCTGGCCGCTGTGAGTCATCGCGGCGATCAGGGCGATGGCCGACCGGTCGATGGTGCGGGAGCCGCGGAGCGTCTTGCCGTCGACGGCGATGACCCGTCGTCCCGGGACCGGGGCCTTGCGTTGTTGGAGGAAGTCGCCGATGGCGCGGTCGAGGGTGTCTCCGTCCGCGGCGGCCAGGGCGAGGCGGATGGTGGTGGCGTGGGGCGGCCGGATGAGGCCGGTCAGCGGGTCGGGCCGGAACCCGGGCAGGGCCAGGACGCGCTGCGGGGCGTCGGCGACCCATTCTCCGATCGCCGTGACCGAGGCGGCGCCGGCCAGAACGGCGGCGGCCGCGGCGCTGAGCAGAGCCGTCCATGGGTGACGGATGCCGCGACGGGACCGTGGGTCAGGCACTGCGGCCAGATGACTCCGCAGGTCAGCGACTGTTTCGGGCGGGACGGAGCTAGAGGTGTCCCCCAGTTGCCGGAGGCATGAGGGCATGCGGGAAGATGGGCGCGCAGGCATGGACTCGCTCGGTGCTCATACGGACTCGACACCCACATGATCACCCGCGGCCATGCCTGTTCTACATCCAGGTGTCCCGCCGGCAGAAGCCGATAAGCCGTCACATCCGCCGCTCAGCAGGCGAACCGCCCACCTCGGCACTTCTCAAAGACCCTGGGTTTCGTCCGTTGGCAGGAATCTCCGCGCCATTACTGATGAGACCTGCATGCCGCGCATCGATCGCGCGCACGAGTGAGAACGCCTGCTGCGGTGCATCGTCTCGCCGCAGGCTGATCCCCTTCTCCGTCACCGACGGGATCGCGGCGGAAGGATGCTGCGGCGCTGCGCGTTGCCCGAGCTAGGAGACAGCGCAGGCTCGACCGATCGCAAGCCCCTTCACTGGACGGCACCGCCGGTGACGCAGGCAATGCCCACTCAAGTCTCGAAGAGGCCCGGTCGGCGAGACATCGCGGTGTGGTCTTTGGCTTGAAGCCTGATAGAGCGTCATATCGCCCGACATCCACATGACGCCGGAGGAAGGCGTCCGGGCCCATCTCGACCTGCAGGGCGGCGGTCCGGGCGGTGCGCTGCTGCCGATCCACTGGGGCACCTTCAATCTGGCGCCGCACGCGTGGGCGGAGCCGGGGGAGTGGATGAAGGACGCGGCCGGGGAGGTCGGTCAGGCGGTGGCGTTCCCGCGGCCGGGTGAGCCGTTCGAGCCGGCGGGGGAGCTGCCGGTGGAGGCGTGGTGGCGGGCGGTCTCGGGTCCGATCGCGCATCCCTGGCGGCGTCCCCGGATCGCTGAGGGTGCGGCCGGGGCGAGCAAGGGGGATCTCGACCTCGCCGGTGAGCGGTGAGGTCGGCCGGGGACGAGATCGGTGAGACGGCCCGGATACGGGGGCTTCTTCCGGCTGGGGAGCGGGATCGTGCGCTGAGGGCCTCGGACGGGGCGCCCCGCGTGGAGCGTGCTGCCGCTGCTCGGCGGTTCAGGCCCTCGCCGTCCCCGGAAGACCCGTCTCTGGTTGTCGTCCGAACACGGGTCCCGGGGCGCTGAGCCGGCCGGAGGGAGCCCAGGCTGGGCAGCGCCCGGCCGCACTGCTCGGCCATGGTCGGAGGCAGTGCCCGGTACTCCGGTCCGACTTCGCGATCTTGCCGCGGGTCCGGCTGGGACTGGGTACGGCCACCGCGTGATCACCGGGGGCGGTGTGGACTCCTGAAGATCGTGCGGTGGCCGCAGGTCGTAGCGCATAGCCTGCCCGCCGACGGCTGCCGCGCCCGCTCCGCTGCTCGGACTCCAGATGCGACCGGCTGCCGCGGCCGTGGTTCCCCGACGTCGTACCCGAGTCGGCATGCCACCACTCCCCACACGCTCCAGCCGACACCCGTATCGGCGACCCCGGCGGCGGTCACCCGGCCCAGCGCCTCGGCAGTGCCCGAACCACGGACCGCGAGGGCCGGAGCGGCACGGTGTTCGCTCGGGTGCATTTCGTTGAGTAGGGCATCGTGGCTGTGGCGATTGGCCTGTCCTGAGGGAACCGGGTCGGGTTGCCGGGTGTCGCCCGCGGTGCATGCACCGTCGGTCGGGTGCCACCTTGCCTCGCACCCCTCATCCGTGTCGTACATGCCGCCTCGGCAACCTTGTCATGCCCGCAACTTAAGTATTCATTTCGCCAGCGTTCATCTGATGATCGTTAACGGCTCATAGGTTCTCGTCCGCTTGTGCTTTCTCTGTGAAGGATGGGGACATGGGGCGGGGTTTGCGGAGGGTCGCGTTGGCGATGGCCGCGGTCATGGCGCTGCTGTCGATGACGGAGGGAATGGCCTTCGACGTCTCCCCCCCGACCGGCTGGCAGTAGCTCCCTGCTGACCGGTCCGGCGCCCGACCAGGTGTATGGCAGTGCGGACGGGCGGTCGCATACGACCACGACGGCCGACACGCGAGCGGCAGTGAAGGGCGGCAGCCGCGGTCACGAAGCCGCTCCGGGAGAACTTGGGGCGGAGCAGCCGAGGTCGGCGGCCACGAACCCGCTGGCCGACGTCGGCCAGGCGGAGTTGACGGCGCCCGAGCCGCGGGAAGTCGCGGCACCCGAACCGCGGGAGGCAAAGGGCTACGATCCGGACACCAGTCGCGAACTGCCCGGCGAGCGTGGGCGGCAGCAGCGGACCTTCAGGAACGAGGACGGCACCCTCACCACCCGCTTTTATGACGAACCGATCAACTTCCGTCTCCAGGACGGCTCCTGGCAGGAGATCGACACCACACTGGTACCACGCCTGAAGGGCGGCGGGCTCAACCGTGCGGCGGGTACCGGCGAGCCGGCCGGGTGGACCGTGACGTCCGCCGAGACCGTGTCCTCCTTCGGTACCCACGCGGACGACGAGCAGCTGGTGTCCATGGACCTGGGCGACGGCACCACTGTCGCCTTCGGTATCCAGGACGCTGTGCACAGCGCCGGTGAGACGGACGGCAGCACGATCACCTACCGCAACGTCCGCTCCTCGGCGGACGTCTCTTTCGTCGCGGGCAACAACTCGGTGAAGGAACTACTGATCCTGCACGACCGCACCGCCCCCACCGAGTGGGTCTTCCCCCTGGCACTCACCGGACTGACGGCCGGTATCGACGATTCGGGTGCGGTGGTGCTCACCGGCGCAGACGGCACGGAGCGGGCCCGCATTCCGGCCGGGTGGATGCAGGACGCGGGCACCGACCCGAACGCCAACCAGGGTGAGGTCTCCAGCGGCGTCACCTACGAACTGATACAGGTCGACGGGGCCCTCGCCCTGAAGGTGGTGCTGGACGAGGAGTGGCTGGACGACCCGGCGCGCGTCTACCCCGTCACCGTCGACCCGTCGGTGACGTCGGTGGACGCCACTTCGGGGACGTATGTGCAGTCCCCGTACGACCAGAGCTTCTCTTCCGACACCGTCCTCAAGGTCGGCACCTACGACGGTGGCGGCCACAAGGCCGCGTCCTTCCTGCGCTTCTCCGGCCTGGAATCGACACTGAAGAACGCCTGGGTGCTCAGCGCGAACCTGGCCCTGTACGAGACCTGGTCCTATTCGTGCACGGCTCGTCCGGTGACGGTGCATCCGGTCACCTCGAACTGGTCGGAGAGCACGCTCACCAAGTACCCCGGCCCTTCCACCGGTGCCGCCCTGGCCTCCAAGAGCTTCGCCCACGGCTGGCGCCCCGCCGGCACCGAGACCTGGAGTTGCGGCCGCGCCTGGGAGACCATCAAGCTCGGTTCGGCCGGTCGTAAACTCGTCGACGACTGGACGCACGGCCGCAAGAAGAACTACGGTCTGGCGATCAAGGCGTCCACCACGGACTCCAAGGGCTGGAAGCAGTTCGGCTCCGACGACAACGCCAACAAGCCCAGCCTGGACGTCACCTGGACCGCGCTCGGCGCCACCTACAAACTCGGCTCCTGGGTCACACCGGTCACCGCGAACGCCGAGGGCGCGATGAAGGTGACTGTCACGAACCAGAGCCAGGCCACTTGGCCCAAGGGCGGTAAGTACAAGCTGCGTTACCACCTGTACGATGCCGCCGGCAAGGAGATCTCCAGCAGCGCGAACCTTCTGCACACCGACATGCCGCAGGACGTCTCGCCCGGCGAGTCGGTGACGGTCGACGCCAGGATCGCGGCCCTGGACCCCGCCAAATACACCCTCGCCTGGACCATGACCGAGTACGGCAGCAGTGTGTTCACCTCGGTCGGCGTACCCGCACTGGCCATGACATTCTCCTCGGTGAACATCCCGCCGCAGCTGACCGCCGAGTCCCCCGGCAGCGGCGCGGTCTTCGACTCGCTGACGCCGACACTCTGGGCCAACGGCACCGACGTCGACCGCTACCCGAACGGCACCCTGCAGTTCACCTTCGAGATCTGCGAGGTGGAGGGCAAGAACACGCGCAAGGACTGCCGGAGCGGAACCCGTTCCACCGCCAAGCAGTGGGCGGTACCAGCCGGCTGGCTGTCCTGGGGCAAGCAGTACGCCTGGTACGCCTACGCCCACGACGGCTCCGCATCCTCCACCCGGCCCGGCGTCGCCCTGTTCACCACCCAGGTGCCGCAGCCCGGGATCACCCGGCACCTCGGCGGCGCCGACGACGGCGGCGAGTTCGGCGCCCGCGCCGGCAACTACGTCACCGCGGCCACCGACGCCTCCCTCGCCACAGCCGGCCCCGAACTCGCCGTCACCCGCACTTACAACTCCCTCGACCCCCGTACCTCCGGTACCTTCGGGGCCGGCTGGTCGACCCGCTGGGACATGCGGCTGACCGAGGAACCACAGACCGGCACCGTCCTGATCACCCTTGCCGACGGCTCCCAGGTCCGCTACGGGCGCAACCCCGACGGCAGCTACGCGGGCCCTTCCGGCGGCACCAGCACCCTGGCCCGCGAGGTCGACGGCTGGGTACTGCGCGGCACCTCCGGCACCACCTATCACTTCAGCCCGACCGGACTGCTCGCCCTGATCAAGGACGGCACCGGACGTGCCCAGTCACTGGCCTACGCACAGGAGGACGGCGGCCCGCTGACCCGCGTCACCGACGGCCTGTCCGGCCGCTACCTGGACCTGGCCTGGACCGGGGACCACGTCACCGCCGTGACCACCAGCCCGGCCGGCTCCGGCGAGCCCGGCCTGACCTGGACCTACAGCTACGACGGCGACCAGCTAACAAAGGTCTGCCCACCCGATTCGACGACCGAGTGCACCGTCTACGACTACGCCGACGGCTCGCTGTACCGGACCTCGGTGCTGGACGACAACCCGGTCTCGTACTGGCGGCTGGGTGAGGCGGACGGCTCCCTGGCCCGCAGCCAGGCCCCCTCTCGGACCGGCCTGAACAACGCCGAGTACGCCGACGTCACGCACGCCGCGCCCGGTGCCTTGTCCGGCACCGGTGACACCGCCGCCTCCTTCGACGGCACCGACTCCGTCGTGGAACTGCCCGACAGCACCGTGCACTCCTCGTCGTTCCTCTCCGTCGAGCTGTGGTTCAAGACCACCGAACCCGGCGTGCTCTTCTCCTACCAGGACGAACGCCTCAACGAAGGCAAGCCCGGCTGGTGGACCCCGGCTCTGTACGTCGGTACCGACGGCAAACTGCGCGGCCAGTTCTGGCGCGAGGGCGGCAAGGGGGCCATGACCTCCCAGAGCGCGGTGAACGACGACGCCTGGCACCACGTGGTGCTCACCGGCGCCGGCACCACCCAGGCCCTCTACCTGGACGGCACCCGCATCGGCACCCTCGACGGCGCCATCAACCACACCGACCAGGTCTTCACCTACGTCGGCGCCGGCTACACCGGCGGCGGCTGGCCTTCGCTGGACGCCACCGACACCTACGGGCACTTCACCGGCGTCATCGACGAGGTCGCCGTCTACGACCGCCCGCTGGCACAGCAATCCGTGGCCCAGCACCACGCGGCCCGGCAGCAAGCCGGACGCATGGTGAAGACGACCCTGCCGTCGGGCCTGACGCACGCCCAGGTCGTCTACGACTTGGCCACCGACCGCGCCACCGAGGTCACCGACGCCTCAGGTGGCACATGGAAGGTCTCGGCCCCCGACCACGCCTCGGGCTCGGCTGCCTATGAGCAGGCCGTCCTGTCCTCCGCACCGGCCGGCTACTGGCGGCTCGGCGACCGCCGCGGCGCCGCGGCGGTCAGCGCCCTGCCCGAAGGAGCCGACGGTTCGTACGGCGACGGGGTCGCCCTCGCGGCGAGCGGCGCCTTCGCCGACGGCGACGACACTGCCGCCTCCTTCGACGGTACCTCCGGCTACGCCGAGGTACCGGGTGACGCTCTGCACGGTTCGACTGATGTGGCCGTGGAGTTGTGGTTCAAGACCGCCAAGGCGGGGGTGTTGGTGGGTGACCAGTCCCGGGCGATCGACGATCCGGCCGGTGTGGGTGGTTCCTGGACGCCTGTGCTGTACGTCGGCACGGACGGCAAGCTGCACGGCAAGTTCTACGTGAACTCGTCGGTGACCGGTACAGCGTTGAATTCGACCGCGTCCGTGACCGACAACGAGTGGCATCATGCGGTGATCTCTGCCTCGGGCACGACACAGACGTTGTATCTGGACGGGGTGAAGCAGGGCACGATGACCGGTGCGGTCAGTCACCAGGCCAACACCCGTACCTACATCGGCGCCGGCTTCGCCGCCGCGGCCTGGCCCAGCAGCCCTGGCGACATCAGCCACTTCACCGGCAGCATCGACGAAGTCGCCATCTACCAACATCCGTTGACCGGTCAGCAGGTCTCCGCCCACTACCGCTCCGCGGTCGAATCGGACACCTCCGCCCTGCTGTCCACGGTCCGGGTGACCGACCCGCTCGGCGCCGTGACCGCCACCACCTACGACGTGCTACGCGCGCAGCGCACGGTCGCGGCCACCGACGCGGACGGCGGCATCACCGCCTACGCCTACGACACCGGCGGCTTCCTGCACACCGTCACCGATCCAGCCGGCCACACGACCATCACCGGCCACGACGCCCGAGGTAACACCGTCTCCCTCACCACCTGCCGGGACGCCGACTCCTGTTGGACGTCCTTCACCGACCACTACCTCAACCCGGACGACGAACTGGACCCGCGCAACGACCGGCCGGTCACCATCCGCGACGCCCGCTCCTCGGGCCCGGATGACGACCGCTACGCCACCGAGATGGCGTACACGGCCTCCGGCAGGCCCACGACCACCACTCTGGCCGACGGGCGCACCAGTACCAAGACCTACACCGACGGCACCGAGCCCGCCGTGGGCGGCGGCACCACCCCGGCCGGGCTGCCCGCCTCCGACACCACCACGGGCGGCACGGTCTCGACCTACGCCTACTTCGCCAGCGGCGACCTTGCCCGAGTGACCTCCCCATCCGGGCTGGTCACGCAGTTCACCTACGACGGCCTGGGCCGCAAGACGACCGAGACCCAGATCTCGGACACCCACCCGGACGGCGTGACCACCCACTACACCTACGACGCCGCATCCAGAGTCGTCACCGAAACCGGCGCCGGAGTGAAGAACGAGATCACCGACGTCACCCACACCGCGAGGATCAGCCGCACCTTCGACCCGGACGGCAACCTGCTGACCGAGACCACCGAGGACACCACCGGCGGCGACCCGGCCCGCACCATCACCCACACCTACGACAACCACGGCCTGCCCGACACGGTCACCGACGCCGAAGGCAGCACCACCACCTACACCCACGATGCGCTCGGCCGCGTCAAGAGCGAGACCGACCCGGCCGGCACCACCGTCACCTACGCCTACACGCCCCGCAGGCAGCTCGCCGAGACGGTCCTGAAGGACTGGACCGGCGACCCGACCGGCGAGGTCCACGACCTGGTGCTCGAATCCCGCGCCTACGACCCGGCCGGCCGCCTGGCGTCCACCACGGACGCCATGGGCGCCACCACCTCGTACACCTACTTCGACGACGGCCTCACGGCGACCGTGACCGCCGAGCAGGTCACCAAGTCCGACGGCACCCGGCGCGACATCGTGCCGGAGTCCAACAGCTACGACGGCACCGGGCACCTCACCCGACAGATCACCGGCGGTGGCACGACCACGGTCACCCACCAGGTGGACGCGACCGGCCGCACCGTGAAGTCCGTCCTCGACCCGGCCGGCCTGAACCGGGTCACGACCTTCGCCTACGACGGCGACGACCGGGTCACGGAGCAGACGCAGCCGATCACCGGCGACAGAACACTGACCACCACATCGGACTACGACACCGCAGGCAACCCGGTGCGGCAGACCATCACCGACGGGGACACCACCCACACCACCACGCACAGCTACGACGACCGCGGCCTGCCCCTGACCACCGTCACCCCGCGCGGCAACGCCGCCGGCGCCGACCCGACCGCATACACCACGACCTACCGCTACGACGCCCTGGGCCGCCTGGCCCAGCAGACCGCCCCACCGGTCAAGGCGGAGCAGAACGGCGAGGAGGCCACCACGGTCGAGCCGGTGACCCTGACCGGTTACAACACCTTCGGCGAGGTTACCGGGACAAAAGATCCGCGCGGCAAGGTGGCCCGTGCCGAGGTCGACGCCATGGGCCGTACGACCGCGGTCACCCTGCCCGACTACACCCCGCCCGGCGGCACCGCCCCGCTGACGGCCACCACCCGCACCACCTACAACGCACTGGGCCTCCCGGCCACGGTCACCGACCCACTGGGCCGCATCACCCGCTACGGCTACGACCAGTTCGGCCGGCTGACCAGCCGGACGGACCCGGTGGCCGGCGCGGTGGACGCCCTCGCCGCCGCCGAGACCGACCCGGACCTGATCATGGGACCGTCGGTGAGCGCGGACGGCGGCGGAATCACCGCTTACACCTGGACCCCGACCGGTCTCCAGCTCTCGGTCACCGACCCGACGGGCGCCCGCACCGAGGCCACCTACGACGACCTCGGCCGACAGCTCACCGCGACCACCGTCGAGCGTCATCCGGTCGCCCAGAACCTGACCAGCCGTTACACCTGGGACGACGCGGGCAACCGGACGGCGTCGACGACACCGGGCGGCATCACTACGACCGGCACGTACAACGCGGCCGGTGAGGTGCTGTCGGTGACGACCCCGGCCGGCACCACCCGATACGGCTACGACGGCCTCGGCCGCCGGACGGAGACCACCGACGCCACGAACCGCCGGACCACGACCGCCTACGACACCCTCGGCAACGCGACCGCGGTCACCGACTACGGCACCAGCACGTCGGCGCTGCGCACACTGGTCGCCGAGTTCGACGCCGACGGCAACCGGACGGCAGTCATCTCTCCCGAGACCCGGGCCCGCACGACCTACACATACGACGCGCTCGGCCGCATGACCAAGCAGGTCGAACCGGTCTCCGCCACCGAGTCGATCACCACCACCTTCGGCCACGACGCGGCGGGCAACCGCACCCGGCTGACGGACGGACGCGGCAACACCACCGTCTACACCTTCAACAGCTGGGGTCTGCCCGAGTCCACGATCGAGCCGTCCACCGCCGCCCATCCGGAAGCGGCCGACCGCACCTGGACCACCGTCTACGACCAGGTCGGACAGGCGGTGACGGAACTCCTGCCCGGAGGGGGCAAGCGCGAGAGCACCTACGACGGCCTGGGCCGCCTCATCCACGAGACCGGCACCGGCGCGGAGGCGGACACCACCGACCGCACTCTCACCTACGACCTGGCGGACCGCCTGACCTCGGTCGGCACCACCGACCCGCTCACCCCGAACACCTACACATACAACGACCGCGGCCAACTCCTCACCGCAGCGGGCCCCGGCGGCACGGTCGACTACGCCTACGACGCCGACGGCCACATGACCGAGCGGTCGGACGCGAAGAACACCACCTCCTACGGCTACGACTCAACGGGCCGGCTGGAATGGCTGTGGAACGAGATGACCGGCGCGGACATCTGGTACGAGTGGGACGCCGCCGGCCGCCCCGTCATGGAGCAGTACGCCATCCAGCCGGACGGCTCCACGGAATGGACGGAATCGGCCCGCCGCTCCTACGGCTACGACAGCCTCGGCCGCCTCACCGACGACATCATCACCACCCCCGACGAGACGACCGAGATCGCGTCCACCACCTACGCCTACGACCTGGCCGACCGCCTCACCTGGAAGCGGACCAGCGGCACGGCGGGCGCGGGCGAACACGTCTACGGCTACGACCAGGCGGACCGCCTGGCCTACTGGACCAGCGGCGATCAGACGACCCACTACGAGTGGGACGCCTCCGGCAACCGCGTCAAGGCCGGTCAGGCCACTGCGGCCTTCGACGCACGCAACCGCCTGCTGACCGACGGCACCTCGGCGTACACCTACACCCCCCGCGGTACCCTCGCCACCGTCGAAACGGGGTCCGACACCCGGTCCTTCACCTTCGACGCCTTCGAACGCAAGGTGACGGACGGTTCATCGACGTTCGGCTACGACTCGCTTGACCGCGTTGCCACGAACGGCACTGCGACGTTCCGGTACGACGGCGGCTCGAACAACCTTCTCGGTGACGGCACCACGGACTACAGCCGCACCCCGGCCGGCGCCCTGCTGGCCAGCACCGACGGCACCACCGCCCAGTGGTCGGTGACCGACCGGCACACCGACCTCGTGGCCGGCCTGTCCGTCGAGGGCACGACGGTCACCGGCTCCACCGCCTACGACCCCTCCGGCACGGTCACCGCCACCGACGGCAGCATGCCGGCGGTGGGCTACCAGTCCGGCTGGACCGACCCGCAGTCGGGCGACGTCAACATGGCCGCCCGCTGGTACCAGCCCGGCACCGGCGCCTTCGCCTCCCGCGACACCTGGCAGCTCGCCCCGAGCCCGTCGGTACAGGTCAACCGCTACACATACGGCAACGCCACCCCGCTCAACGCCACCGACCCCACCGGGCACGCCGTTCCCTTCGTCATCATCGGCGGAATCGCGGCCTGGAAGGCACTGGGGTGGGGCGTCTTCGGCACCGTCGCAGTCGGTGGCGGAGCCGTCGTCGCCGACCAGTACCTGCGCAACCGGTCCTCGGGGACCACGAGCCGCAGCCGCGGTTACACCTGGAGTCCGAACAGCGGAGCGGGCGCGGCCGCCGCAGGCGTCGCCGCCCAGGCGGCGGCCGCCGCCTACCAGGCATGGCGGAACTCGCTGGCGAAGGAGCGGGACAACGCCTACGCGTCGGCTGCGGCCCTGGCCCAGCAGTTGGCGGACCAGGCCCGACGCGGCGGTGGGGGCGGCGGGTACGGCGGCGGGGGCAGCGGTTACGGCGGGGGTTTCGGTTCCTTCTACGGCGGCGGCGGTCCGCGCGGCTTCAAGGTGACCGCGCCGCCCAAGCCGCCGATCATCCAGAACCCGAAGGGTCCCGGTACCAAGGTCACGCGTACCCCGAAGCCGGACTGGGATCCCTGGAAGCCCACGCCCGAAGAAATCCTCAAGGCGGTGAAGGTAGTCCACCGAGCCCAGGACCTGATCGACATGGTCACGGGCGACGACACCTACACCCCCACCGAAACCACTCCGCAGACTCACACGGCCCCCGGCACCGACCCCGGCACCGGCCGCGGCGGCGACTGCCGGCGCGGCGGCGAGGGCTGGGTCGAGCCCGGTGACCTGGACAGCGCCCACGGCGACCGGGCCACCGGGGTGGAAGCGTGCTTGGACAGTGCCTACCTCAAGACCCACCCCGGTTCGGCAACTGACCCGGACAAGGTTGCGCCCCCCGGGTACAAGTGGGCCCGGGACTACGCCGGTTACCTTGGCAACCGGCCCCCCGGGCAGTGGGTCAACGCCTGCCACCTACTCGGTAAGGACCTGAGCGGGAATGGCCTGCAGCTGGAGAATCTCTCGACCTGTGCCAGGTCGGCGAACGCCAACCGCATCTCCCCGAATGATCCTGGAATCGTCGAGAACATGTACTTTTACGAGAAGCAGGTGAAGAACGCGATCGACCAGGGTCAGGTCGTCCATTACCAGGTGACTCCGGTCTACATGGGCCCGAGGACGGTGCCGGTGGCCTACGAGATGACGGCACATGGCACTCTGAACGGCAAGCCCGGTCTGTCACTGGACGACGTGGTGCCGAACATGATGTACAGCAACAAGTTCAAGGGCTGGTACAACATCGGGGGTGTCACCTACAAGGGCAAGGCGGTACCGACTGGAGCCACCCCGTAGGGGAGCGATGGGCGAATCTCCGAAGGACGCGGAACGAGGAGTGTTGTGAACGACAAGCTGAACCGGCTGACGGATAAGGTCTCCATGCTCCACCCCTCTGGTGAGGCAGGGGACGAGATCGTCTGGAAGGCCGCTGCGACTGACCTCGGCGTGGTGTCGTTCCCGGCCGACTACCGGGCGTTCGTCGCTGCCTTTGGTGCGGGGTCGTTCGAGGACAGCCTGTTCGTGTCCGTTCCCCGCCCGGGAGAGTCAGCCGCCCCACTGACGGTAGGTCGGCTGCCGGACGAGGTACTGCGGTCGGACGTGCTGGACGCCTGGCAGTGGACGGAGGACGGCCCCCGTCACCGCTTGGAGGACATGCTGGTCTGGGGAGAGACGAACGGCGCGGACGCCTTGTGCTGGGTGACTTCGGACCCGGATCCGGACCGGTGGCCCGTGGCGGTGTGGGCACGGCAGAGCGGCGGGTGGGCCGTCTACGAGTGCGGGATGACCGAGTTCATCGCACGCGTCCTCGAAGGTGACTTCGATGAGTGTCCCCTGAGCGTCACGACGCTGTGGCGGAGAGGAAGCGCGCGCTTCCTGAACTTCAGGGAGGAGGAGCGCTTTCTGGACGAGGGCGTGGACCCCTGGACGGGCGAATCGACGGATCCCTTCGCTGGCTTGGAATGACACCCTCCACCAATCGAGGAGAGACGATCTTCTATGCGCCCAAGGGTGGGCAAGGAGCGGGCGAACTTCTCCGCCAGAACCGCCTCGATCCCCTCCACCACAACAGCACCCTACGGCCCCAACAGCCGGAGCAGACACCGAAGTTATTTTTCGGCGGCTCCCAGGGTCTTTGAGAAGTGATCTTGTGTCCGGGTTCGTCATGTCAGTCCGAGGGCGGTGAGAGGCCGTAGGTGGTCTCGAGCGGTGCGGCGGAGGGCGGCTGCGATGTTGGTGTGGCCGTCCTGGCGGTGGACGCCGATGGCGAGGTTGCGTAGGCCGGCCATGACGCGGGGCAGGTGGTGGGTACGGATTTTCGAGGCGTCCTCGTGGAAGGTGCGGTCGCGGACGTGGTGGAGCTGGTTCTCGATGCGCCAGTGGCCGCGGATCCAGGCGGATAGTTCGCTGCCGGTGGCCTCGCCGGGCGGGAGGCTCGTGACCAGATGGATTCTTTTGATCGTCAGTTTGCCGGTGCCCAGGTCCCTTCTCCAGCGGACGACTTGGAGGGCCTGGCGGGCGTGCGGGTAGCCGCGGTGGGCGAACACGGCCGTCTTGAGACGACGAATCTCCTCGCGGTGGTGGCCGCGTTCGCGTTTGTCGGCGTACAAGAAAACGTGGCTCTGGCAAGATTTTCGTAGCCGGAGATCATCTTGGTGACACGGTGGACCGGTCCGCGTAGCGGGCAGCCTGTGGTTGTGCTCTGTTGAACTGGCAAGCCTGTTACCGCAGTTGACTAATGTGCTGGTGGTCTCGGCCGATGTCTCTGATGCTGTCGTGGCGGTCCGCGCCCGCACGAGGTCCGGTGTTCCAGCGGGATGTACCGGATGCGGCCACCTCAGCGCGTGGTGTCACAGCCGCTATCTACGGC
>NZ_JAPJDM010000046.1:0-25308 GCF_026242095.1 Streptomyces sp. NEAU-W12 | reverse complement strand
ACCGTGCTGCGCCGCAGCGACGACTACTCAGTCGCAGTCCGCGCGCTGTTACCCCGGGCCGACCGTCCACCGGCTGCCGGTGGACGGTCGGCCATGCAGTTCTCGTGGAGGATTGAACGCTCGCTGCCAGGGCGGCCCACATTCTCATCGGCTTGGCTATGCACCTATCAGCGGCTGGCGGTGATCACTCGAGTAGCGCACGACTTCGTGGGGCCCCACGCGCGGCCGACTGGGAGTGGGCAGAAGTGGCTGGGTGACTACAGGCGGCTGTAGTTGACGGGTATGCCCACGGTTGCGACTTCGTCTTCGCCGAGGATGTGTACGACCATGAGGCCGTTGGGCTTCCCGGTGCGCATGGATTCCATCCAGCTCATGGGCCGGTAGAAGATGTAGTACTGCCAGCCGTGCCTTCCGGGGCCCTTCTCCTCCACCGTTTCGCCTCTGGCTTCCGCTGCCAGGAGCTGCCGCCGACGCTCCCGCGTGATCCCGCGCCTCCACAGCAGGTTGCCCAGGCCCACTCGGCCCTCATCTGCGTCCGTGGAGTTGTCTGGGGCACGCGAGAGGCTGGTTTCGGCAACCAGCAGGAGTTCCTCGCAGACATCTAAGTCCAGCCGGTCCATGTCGGCCTGCGCCTTGGGGCTGAACTCGCAGGGTATGAGCACCCCATAGTTATATCTTAATCACCGTCAGTTGCCGCTGCGGCGGCGTTCGTTGAGTCGCTGGCGCATGGTCGCCATGTCGGCGGACTCGCTGTAGTTGTCCTCGAGGTCTGCCGCGGCTGCCAGGCCCTTCAGGGCGATGCTCTCCACTTCGGCGTTGGAGAGGGGCTGGATGACGGCGACGTAGCGGCCGTGTTTGGTGACGACTGCGGGGCGGTTCGTCTCGTTCACCTGGCGCACGATGTCGCTCGCGCAGTTGGAGAGCTGGCGCATGGTCACGACGCGGACATTGTCCAACCGGATGTCGGGCACGACGGACAACCTCCCTTCCTGCGACTTGTACCTCAAGTTGTACCTCAACTTGTAGCTACAATTATGCCCACACCTCGACTGTCCATGCAGGACTTGAGCAAGCCAGAGACGCACAGCCTGTCCCGGTCGGCCTTCTCATGGGGAGTGAGCAGCGGTGGCGATCTACGAGCAGCAAACCGGTGCTGACCAGGCGCAACCGGAAGAGCACGGGGTCTCGGTCCGTGGAGCGGCCCGGTGGCTGGTGACGTCCTACGCCGCTCTGGCTGCCCTGCTGGTCGCCGGCATCCAGCTCAAGGGTGTGACCAGCATCACATCCGAGTGGCGGCTCGCAGTGGCTCTGCTTGCCGTGCTCATAGCTTTGCTGGCCACCAGTACCGTCATCGTCTCTGCCAGCCGGGTCCTCATCGCGCCGACCCTGACCTGGAACGATCTTGTCCGGCGTGAGACCAAAGAGATGACACGAAGGCCGACGACTCCAGCGGAAATTCTCGACGAGGCTCCGCCCAAGCAGGACCCGCTGCTGGCCGAGCTCAAGTGGTTCACCCAGATCCAGCCCGTGCAGTTCACCAGCCCCCGGGATCTCCGTCAGAAGCTCAGCGCCGCGAGAGAAGACCTCAGCAGCAACCCCAGCGATGGGCTGAGGGAGCAGGTGCTGCAGTACGAGCAAGCGGCCCAGGCCTGCCTGCAGCAGGCCAACGCCTGGTGGTCGCGTCAGCTGTACGAAAAGCTCATCACCCTGTTGAAGTGGTCAAGCACAGTGATCGCCGTGTGCATCCTGGTCTTCCTCTGGGCTTCGCGGCCACCCCAGGAGCCAGCCAAGGTCAGTAAGCCATTCCCGGTGAAGGTCTACCTGCAGGGCTCCAAAGCTGCCGCCACCGCGGCCAAGCTCGATGCGGCGTGCCTACGGCAGGTACTCAGCGGATGGGCGGTCGACGGGGCAATCAATGAACCCGAGGTCGTGACTCAGCCACGGGGGGCCTGCCCGGCCAGCCGGTTCACCGTGTCGGACGAACTGGGCGTCGCCGTTCCCACAGCAGCCAAATAGCAGAACTTCCGCAGCCCGACCCCGGCGAAAGCTGCCTGCCCCGACCCGCGGCCGCGTGAGGAGGCACGGGCCGCCCCGTCCACCAGGCGGACGTCGTCGTCATGGTCACCAACGGTCGCATCACCGACCCCGGCCGCACCTTCGCCCGGCAACAGCGCCTCCACCTCGTCGACCGCCAGGTCCTGGCGCAGTGGGCGACCGGCTCACGCCCCTTATGGGAACTGCTGGGCGCGGTACCCCCACCGCGGCGGCCGACAGCACGCTCGTGACAGCTGCTCCACCCGCAGTGTCTCGACCGATAGGACGGGCCCTGCTGCCCGTTCGGTTTAGTACATCAGTTCCTCAAGGGGGTGCCAGTGCCGAAGGAATGCGCTCGACCCGATACGGCGGTTCCAGCTGATCTAAAAGTTGTTCCGTAAGTGGTTCCGTGGTCGGTGGGCTTCAGAGGAGGGCCAGCGGGACGTCCTTCTCGACACAGAGCCGCAGGACGCCTGCCATCTGGCAGGCGTCCTCGGTGTGTTGTTGGAGGAGCTGGTCACCGCCCTCCCATGCGCATTGGTCAGTGATCGCCTCCAGCCGGACCAGAATCGACGCGCACTCGGCAGGCGAGAGGTCGTCACCGCCGTCATCCGGATGATGGGCGTTGACCCCTGATGTTGAACACACGAGACACTGGATCCTGAGGATCTGAGAACGGACATCTCGGATGGGACGAACCCCTCGGTCTCGGCCAGACGCCGCCGGACCGCGGCAAAGCCGCTGTAGGACCAGGAGACATCCGGACTGCTGTTGTCTTCGTCGCCCGGAAAAAGAACCAGTCCCATGCGCCCTTCCTGCTTGCCGAGCACACAGGATCGAGGACATGGGGCAGCGTCGGCAACTGGGATGATCTCGGTGTGGCTGGTGTGATCACGGCGTCGGATGACGTGCGGGAGCCCGGCCAGTGTGGGTTGTCCAGGTACTCGTCTGAGTGCACCACCGAGTACGAAGCTATGTGCACCACTGCTCAGGCCACGTCGGTGTCCCGTTCGATGGCCTGGAGACGGTTCTTGAGCCGGTAGCTGTTGCCGTTGATCGGGACGACTTCGCAGTGGTGCAGGAGGCGGTCGAGGATCGCGGTGGCGAGGACTTCGTCGCCGAAGACCTGGCCCCATTCGCCGAAGGTCTTGTTCGAGGTCAGGATGATCGAGCCCTTCTCGTAACGCTTGGAGATGACCTGGAAGACCAGGTTCACCTCGGCCCGCTCCAGTGGCTGGTAGCCCACCTCGTCGACCACGAGAACCGCGGGGCGGAGGTAGCTGGTGAGTTTGCTGGTCAGCCGGCCCTGGTCCTCGGGCCCTCCAGGCGGCAGGCCGCCACTCGGAAGAAGACCGCCGCAAAGGCAGCCGACCGCAAGCCGCGTCGCAGCGCGTAGCACCTTCGTCCAGCGACGGGATGCGTGAGGAGGAGCGGGCCCTTGCGTCCCGCGCTCGTGCCGGGGAGCGGGGGTGCCCGACAGTGCGCGGGAGGCGGGGAACAAGTGATGGTCGGGTGTGGTTGTGGAAGGCGTGGTTGTGAAGGGGACAGTGTCCCCGGGCCTCACCTATTGCCTGCAGGGACGATCGTTCGGCTGAAGCCCTGCAGAGCCTTTCGCCGCGTAGGCGACCGTCCTTCACGATCACGCATCTGATGCAGTCCCGCCCGGGTTACCGGGCGGGACTGACTGCTGTACGGCGTGAGGATGGTCAGGAGGCCGGCTCGTAGGTGACGGTCTGGTCCGGGCAGGCTGCGGCCAGATTACTGAGGGCGGTGAGTTCGGCGGTGTCGGCGGTCAGGTTCCAGCGGAGTTTGGTGCCGGCCCATTCGGCGGCGTAGCGGCAGTGGGCACCGGGGGCGGGCGGCAGCCACTGGGCGGGGTCCTGGTCAGCCTTGCTCCGGTTGGAACGCGCGGTGACCGCGACCAGGCTGGTTGCGGCGCCCTGGTCGTTGGCGTAGGCCTCCCGGCGCTGCGCGGTCCAGGCGGAGGCGCCGGAGTCCCAGGCTTCGGCAAGCGGGACCATGTGGTCGATGTCCAGGCCGGAGGGCGCGGTGACCCAGGTGGCGTCGTAGTAGGACCACCAGCGTCCGCCGGTCAGGCGGCAGCCGGCAGTGATGGTGGGTGGATCGACGGCTTCGGTGATGAGGACTTCGGCTCGGGTGTTGCAGCCGTCGTCCGGGTCGTCGCCGGTGTTCCAGTGGCGGAAGCGGTCGCGGCTGTAGCCGTCGCGGGACTCGGTACCCGCGGGCAGTCGGCTGACGGCTTCGGGCAGGGACAGGGTTTCTTGCGCGGCGTGCGCGGAGGCGGGGGAAACGGCGAAGGACAAGACGGCGAGCACCGCGGCGACGAGGCCGCGCAACACAAGGGTGACCATGTCCTGTTGATAGCGGCCCGCTGGGAGGTGAAGCGGGCTTCGGCCCAGGAGACCACCCGAGTGAGTGCAATGGTCGTACCGGCACGATGCGGCCAACGCATTGGGGCAACCGCGAAGTTACTGGCACCTCAGACTGCTGCCGGCATCAGTGGGCGTGGGCTCACTTACACCCATGGGCAACCGCCGCCGGATAGGGCCGGGAACCTGACGTACCGGCCCCGGCGCTGGCGGGGGTGGATGGTCAGCCGCAGTCGTTGCGGTTGATCTTCAACGAGCGGGTCTGGTCGTTGAGGTTGTAGCCGCGCAGGTCGTGGATGGAGCCGCCGCTGCGGGTGACGCACACCCACCGCCCGGAGTGGTTGCGCTTCTCGTACACGCGGGCGGTGCGGTCGGAGTTGTTGCGGATCGAGCTGCCGCGGTCACGGATCGCGGAGGGCAGGTCCTTCACGCTGCCGTCCGAGGCGCGCCGCACCCAGGGCTGGCCGCCGAAGTTGATCTCGGGGTAGATGCACACGTACCCGGACGGGCAGTCGATCGCAGCCCGTGCCGGGCCCCTCTCGCCGGAAGCGGAGGCCGGGGTGGCCAGCGGGCAGAGGGCCAGAGCGGCGACGGCTGCGGCACGCATAACGTTTTTGATCACGGCACTACACATACGGGGCATCAGGTACTGGACGGGACGGTTTGCCCGGAAGATCACCCGTGCGGAGGAGTAAAGGCGTCCACGTGACGAGCCCAACGCCCCACAATGCGCAGGAACGTCACGACAACCGGGCCGCAAGCAGGTTGCGGGCATGAGTCGCAGCTGCCACTGGTGCCCAGGGGAGGGACGGCGACGCGAAGACGTCCTCGATGTGCGGTGCCGGCATCGTCTGCGCTAAAGTCGATCATGAAGACGGGCAGTCCGCATCGGCGGCTGCTGTCTGTGCGTTGGTCGTCTAAGGAAAGATGCCCCGCTTCCTGCGGGGAGATGCAGGTGCAAGGCCTGCCCGGCGCTCCATACGAGGAACCCCGTACCGGCAGGCAGGTACGGGGTTCCCTGCTGTTCGGTGCCTGGCGGCGGTCACTCGAACGGGTGACGGGCCCGTCTCGTGTGCAACCAGAACGGCTGCACGCAGGTCCTCCCCATGCAGCACCGTTCGTTTCAATTGTGTGGGAGAACCTCTTGCGTACGCGCACCATCCTGGCCGCAGCCGTCACCGCCGGCACCCTGGCCGCCCTCGTTCCCGCCGTCTCGGCTCAGGCCGCCGAATACAGCTCGGCCCTGAAGATTCGCGGCATCCAGTACGACGCCCCCGGCCGGGACTCCAACAACTGCTCGACGGGCAACACCGACGAGGAATACCTGACGGTCAAGAACTACTCGTCCTCGGCGACTGTCAACCTCAAGGGCTACGTCGTCAAGGACGCCGCCGGCAACCGCTTCGCCTTCACCGCCAACCACTACCTGCAGCCCGGCGACTCCATCAAGCTGCGCGGCGGCCACGGCACCGACTCCGACACCAAGAACGTGGTCTACCGCGACAACTGCAACTTCCTGTGGAACAACGACAAGGACACCATCTACCTGTACAAGCCCTCCGGTGCCCGCGCGGACGTGCACTCCTACACCAAGCGCGACAACGACCGTGACGGCAACGGCTACATCAGCTACCACGGCTGAAGCCCGCAGCTCACGAGCCGACCTGCCTGACCTTCAGTGGTGAGCTGACGCCCCCGAGCCGCTACCGGACGAGGTGGTTCTCGATGTGGTCGATCACCGCTGACACGGCCTGCCGGTAGGCGGTGCTCGACCGGCGGACCTGGGACAGCAGCATGCCGCCCTGGATGGCGGCCAGCAGAGCGGTGGCGAGCGCGGGGGTATCGGCGCGCTCGCTCAGCTCGCCGCGTGCCTGCATGCGTGCGAGTCCCGACCTGATGGGGCCTTCCCACCGGTCGAAGGCAGAAATGAGGCTGGTCCGTGCCGACTGATCGCTGTCGGCGAGTTCGCTGGCGAGCGAGCCGATTTCGCAGCCGCCTTCACATTTCGAGGGCGGAACACTCCCGCGTCGGCGGGGAGGACATGAGGCGCGTTATCCCACAGTGCGCGTAGACCGGAACACCCCCGCGGCGGCAGGGAGGACGCTCGTAGCACGATCACGATCCGGTGCCCGGCCGGGAACACCCCCGTGTCGGCGGGGAGGACGCGGCGCCGGCCGCGAGTCCGCTGACGATGGACGGAACACCCCCGCGTCGGCGGGGAGGACACGTCGAGCGAGGCGAGGCGCGCGACGGCAGCCGGAACACCCCCGCGTCGGCGGGAGGACGAATTTCGTCTGGCCCTGAAATTCGCGTTCCGCGGAACACCCCCGCCTCGGCGGGGAGGACGCGCCGAGGTCGTCGGTGTGCGGGCTGGCGAGCGGAACACCCCCGCGTCGGCGGGGAGGACGCCCGGACCACGGTCCCGTCCTCCACCAGCGACGGAACACCCCCGTGTCGGCGGGGAGGACGCCGGCTTGTTGAAGTTGAGCTCGCGCTCGAGCGGAACACCTCCGCGTCGGCGGGGAGGACGGCGGCAGGAACAGCGTCCGGTAGCTGGAGTACGGAACACCCCCACGTCGGCGGGGAGGACGCCGGAATCAGCATCGCCACCGCCATCGTCGCCGGAGCACCCCCGCGTCGGCGGGGAGGACGAGCGGATCATCGAGTCCATCGAGACCCACGGCGGAACACCCCCGCGTCGGCGGTGAGGACCGTCATGCGTTGAGACTGACACACGCGTGCAGCGGAACACCCCCGCGTCGGCGGGGAGGACGAGGAGGAGCTGTACGCCAACCCGGCCCGCACCGGAACACCCCCGCGTCGGCGGGGAGGACGGCCTGGTCCACACCGCGCGGGGCAAAGGCAGCGGAACACCCCCGCGTCGGCGGGGAGGACATCAACGGCGACACGGCCGTGGACGCCAACGGCGGAACACCCCTGCGTCGGCGGGGAGGACCCCCGGGGGCAGATCGACGGCCCCGTCAACGGCGGAACACCCCCGCGTCGGCGAGGAGGACAACGGCAAGTGGAGGCCGGAGTACACGAAGCACGGAACACCCCCGCGTCGGCGGGGAGGACCCCAGCGCCCCGAAGTACCTGAGCACCCCGGCCGGAACACCCCCGCGTCGGCGGGGAGGACCGCTGCCTGAGCGAGCACAACCACCGCGACTACGGAATACCCCCGCGTCGGCGGGGAGGACCAGGGCTCACGCACCCTCCGGCTCCGAGGTCTCGGACCCCCCGCGTCGGCGAGAGGACTTCATCCGCGCCGATATCGAGGGGAAGAGCATCGGGGCACCCCCGCGTCGTCGGGGAGGACGCGTCCCGCGCCACCTCCGTGATCGCGCGAGCCGGAACACCCCCGCGTCAGCGGGGAGGACCGGGCGGTCGGGAACGCCGGCCTGCTGCGCAACGGAACACCCCCGCGTCGGCGGGGAGGACCGCACCGGCTCCGACAGTCCACGCCGGGCCGCCGGAACACCCCCGCGTCGGCGGGGAGGACGGCCGCTACCCCCACGGCGGCCGGCCCCACCCCGGAACACCCCCGCGTCGGCGGGGAGGACCGGGCACCCCACTTCCACAGGTCCTCGCTGCGCGGAACACCCCCGCGTCGGCGGGGAGGACGGACCCACGACCGTCGCGATCTCCCATGCCACCGGAACACCCCCGCGTCGGCGGGGAGGACGACGACAGCGAACTCCGGGCCGCGGGGATCACCGGAACACCCCCGCGTCGGCGGGGAGGACGCCCTTGAGCTGGCCAACAACCTGAACACCACCGGAACACCCCCGCGTCGGCGGGGAGGACGTCCGGGACGACGTCGAGGCCCCAGACACCGTCGGAACACCCCCGCGTCGGCGGGGAGGACGTCATGGTCTGGACGCCGGAGCAGTTCGGGGCCGGAACACCCCCGCGTCGGCGGGGAGGACCGCCGGATCTGTTCCCGCATATCGCCGGTCTCCGGAACACCCCCGCGTCGGCGGGGAGGACGTGACGCGCGACGTACCCATATCCTTCGCGAGCGGAACACCCCCGCGTCGGCGGGGAGGACGCCAGCAGCCACCACCCGGCGCGGTCCGCCGCCGGAACACCCCCGCGTCGGCGGGGAGGACGTGACGCGCGACGTACCCATATCCTTCGCGAGCGGAACACCCCCGCGTCGGCGGGGAGGACCCCGCCCGGTCCCCGCCGTGCTCGACGTAGGCCGGAACACCCCCGCGTCGGCGGGGAGGACAAGCAACGTTCCCCAGCATCCCCGCAATGCAACGGAACACCCCCGCGTCGGCGGGGAGGACCTCACGCACTGCGGATTCACGTCGTCGACCTCCGGAACACCCCCGCGTCGGCGGGGAGGACGCCGGGGCCGTCGTGCCAAGGAGTGACTCCAGCGGAACACCCCCGCGTCGGCGGGGAGGACGGCCATCAACGAGGGCGCCGACCTGGGGCAGCTGGAACACCCCCGCGTCGGCGGGGAGGACGTGCGCAATCACTACTGTGCTCCACGTCTAGGTGGAACACCCCCGCGTCGGCGGGGAGGACGGCCAGGGCACGGCCCCCGCGATGCGGCGAGCCGGAACACCCCCGCGTCGGCGGGGAGGACGCAGTCCGTACCATCCCCACGCCCTACACACGCGGAACACCCCCGCGTCGGCGGGGAGGACAATCCTGCACGTACAGCCCCCAGCTCACCAGGCGGAACACCCCCGCGTCGGCGGGGAGGACGTCGCGTTGCCGGGCCCGCCATAGGTGGAACGCGGAACACCCCCGCGTCGGCGGGGAGGACTGGACCGAGACCCTGCGGAAGATGGACCCGAGCGGAACACCCCCGCGTCGGCGGGGAGGACGCCTCAGCCAGCTTCCGTGCCTCCCATGCCTTCGGAACACCCCCGCGTCGGCGGGGAGGACGCCGGCCCAGCCGGCGGGCGGGGGCGTGTCTCCGGAACACCCCCGCGTCGGCGGGGAGGACGCCTCACTGACCAGGTCCGCGTACCGGGCGACCGGAACACCCCCGCGTCGGCGGGGAGGACGATCCCGCCGGTATGAGTGGACGTCCGCACCGCGGAACACCCCCGCGTCGGCGGGGAGGACCTGTGCGCCGAGATCGGCCAGTCTCTGGAGCGCGGAACACCCCCGCGTCGGCGGGGAGGACCCTTTCTGACCTGCGGCTCAGGAAAGCCTTTGCTTTTCCTTTGCATTGGAGGAGGCTTTGCGGCGGGACGGGAGGGGGCGCATGTTGTCAGCTTAACGGGGCCGTGCTGTTGTCGGTGGGGGGTGGTTGAATGCCGGCTTCGATAGTGGGGTGTGGTCTGTTGGCTGGGGTGGAGGGGCTGATGGTGGGGGAGTGGGGGGCGCCGGATGAGTCGGTGTGGGGGAAGTCGCGGGGGTTGGATCCGGGGCTGGCGCCGTATCCGCTGATTCGGCATTTGTTGGATGCGGCAGCGATGGCGCTGCACCTGTGGGATGTCTTCTTGTCGGAGAACCAGCGGCTGCGGATCGCTGAGGGGATGGGGCTGGCGGGTGAGTGGGAACGTGCGCGGGCGGTTGTGGGACTGTGTGCGGGTCTGCATGACATCGGCAAGCTGTCGGGGTTTCAGTTCTGCTCCCGGCACGGCAGCCAGTACTTGAGCGCGGAGCTGGGCGGTGACCGGATAGGGATGAGCGCGCAGCGGTTCGGACATGATGTGGCCGGCCTGCAGAGCGTGGGGGAAGTGCTGGTAGGTCTGGGTTTTGCCGGTGACGGGGAGCTGAGGGTAGCGGAGCGGCTGGCCGAGGTCATCGGTGGTCATCACGGGCGTTTCCACCGGGCCGAGGACGGTATCGCTGCGGCGTTTTTGGGTGGGGCTGTCTGGGCGCGGCAGCGCAGTGCGCACGCCGCCGTGGTGCACGAGGTGCTGGGTGAGCCGGAGGCGCCGGGGGTGTTCAAGGCGCCGGCGGCGGTGCTGGTGACGGGGGTGGTCATTCTCGCGGACTGGCTGGCCAGCCAGGAGGACTACCTCCGCATGCGGCAGCGGGAGTTGGAGCCGGTGCTGGCGGATCACTTCGAGCGTTCCCGCCGGGATGCTCCTCGTCTGCTGGCGGGGGCCGGGCTGGCCCGGGTGGGGTTGCAGCGCACGGGGTTCGCGCAGGCGTACGGGATCCAGGGGGAACCGAACCCGTTGCAGCGCTCGGTGATGGAGGAGCTGCGCCAGGCGGTGGGTGAGGGGCATCGGGGCGGGATCTTGCTGGTCACCGCGGCCCCGGGGGACGGCAAGAGCGAGACGGCGCTGGAGGCCGAGCGGGTTTTGTCCGAGGCGTTCGGCACGCAGGGGTATGCGTTTTTGCTGCCGACGATGGCCACCAGCGATCAGATGCACGGGCGGATCGCGAGGGCGTTGCTGCGCCAGTCGGGTGAGGATGCCGGGCTGACCCTGGTGCACAGCATGGCCTGGCTGAACAGCGCTTATGCCGACGAGGACCTGGACGCACAGAGCGTGCTGACCTGCGACGGCGATGAGATGGGGGAGGGCAGCGGAAGGGCGGAGGCAGATCTGCGGCCGCAGCGGTGGCTGCGCGGGCCCAAGCGGCCGCTGCTTGCGCAGTTCGCGGTCGGCACGATCGACCAGGCCCTGATGGCGGTGTTGCCGGTGCGGCACAACGCGCTGCGGCTGCTGGCTCTGTCGGGCAAGACGTTCATCGTGGATGAGGCCCACGCCTATGACCCGTACATGCAGGTGCTGCTGGGCCGGTTGCTGAACTGGCTGGGGGCCTACGGGGTGCCGGTGGTGTTGTTGTCGGCGACGCTGCCGGCGTCGGTCAGCGACCGGCTGGTCAAGGAGTACCTGCAGGGCGCCGGCCACAAGGTGCGCGCTTTGAGCACACGGACGTTCCCGGCGCCCTACCCGGGGTGGCTGTATGTGGACGCTGACAGCGGCCGGGCGAGCCAGATCTCGCCTGCCCGCCGGCAGGAGCAGGCGTGTGCGCGGGGCATGGAGCTGGGCGTCGTGGTGGAGCCGGTCCAGCACGGCAGCGGTGGTGGTGCCCGGGCCCGGCTGGCGGTGATCGAACGCCTCCTGAAGCCGGTGAGCGAAAAGGAGGGCGGCACCGCCCTGGTGGTGTGCAACACCGTGGGCGACGCGCAGGAGACCTACCTCAGGCTGCGTGAACGCTTCGACGAGCGCTCCCACGAGCAGGGCGGAAGCGTGCAGCTGCTGCACGCCCGTTTCCCCGGCGACGTACGCGAGGCCCGCACGCGGGAGGTCACGCAAGGCCTGGGCCGCACAGGCCCGCGTCCGCTGCGCCGCATCGTGGTCGCCACCCAGGTCGTCGAGCAGTCGCTTGATCTCGATGCCGACATCGTCATCAGCGATCTTGCTCCGCTGTCCTTGCTGCTGCAGCGGGCCGGACGGTGCTGGCGGCATGAGAACCACTGGGCCCGGCACGGCTACCCCGGTGGCCGCGGCCGCCCGGCCTGGGCGGGCGGGCCGCAGCTGGTGGTGCTCGACCCGATCACGGGCGGCGGGAAGACGCCGGCGCAGTGGGGCGAGGTGTACTCCGAGCATCTCTTGGCCGCCACCTCCCGCACCCTTGCCGGAATCGAGAACGGAACCATCTCCATCCCGGGCGGCGTGCAGGACCTGGTCGAAGCCGTCCACGGAGACAACGAGGACTTCGACTGGAACACCCCGGGCGGCAGCGAAGCCAAAGCCTGGACCGCTCACAAGGGCAAGGAGATGGCGGAACGCAGCATGGCCGGCCTCCTCGCCGTCCCGCGCGCCCGGAGCGTTTCCGCACTGCACGACCTGCACAATCTGCCCGGCGAGGAAGACGAGTGGGAGGTGGCCACCCGACTCGGCGCCGACTCGGTGCGACTGCTGTGCGCCTACCTCCACAACGACGGCCGGCTGACCCTGGATCTGAAGGGTGAGCACCTGCTTCCCCAGGCCGCGCCGGACGGCAAGATGCCGGTCCCGTTGGTGCGGGAGGTGATGCGCCGCACTATGGCAGTCCGCGTCGACTGGCTCAAGGAAGCCGACCCCCACGACATCGCCCCGCCGAAGTCGTGGACCCAGCACCCGATGCTCGCAGACCTGCGCGTCCTCTACCAGCCCGTGCAGGGCGGAAACGCACAGCCAGTGAAGATCGGCGGCAAGACACTGCGGCTGGACGAGGACTGTGGTCTGGTGCGCCGCTAATACCAGTCACGGCCCGCCCTTGATACGGAAACCTGCAGGCCCGGGTGCATTGTCGGTGGAGGCTGCTTGAATGCCCGGACGATGCCAGGGCGGTGCTGCTGGGGGGCTTTGCCGTGCCGGTGCGTCATGGGCTCAAGGGTGTGGGAGGGGATGACGGTGGGTGGGGGATTTGATCTGCGGGTCGAGCCGTGGATTGCGGTACGTCTGCTGACCGGGGAGTCGGCGTGCATGGGCTTGTGTGAGTTGTTCCAGCGGGCGCACGAGATCGAGGATGTGGAGATCCCGGTGCCGCCGGCAGCAGCGGGTTTGATGCGGATCCTGGCGCCGATCGCGGCGAGGATCGCCGCCGACGGCGAAGACCGTCTCGATGATCCGGACGTTGCAGAGGACATCGAGGACTGGTTCGACCTGCGGGAGCGTGTCCTGAAGGCCGGCCGGTTCGATCCGCGCGCGGTGGAGGCCTACTTCGGCCGTAAGGACCTGGCGGGCCGCTTCGACCTGTTCCATCCCGAGCGGCCGTTCCTGCAGGATCCCCGCCTGATCACGGAGTGCGTGGACGCGAAGGGGGAGCCGAACCCTTCCGGGGTGAACAAGCTGGTGATGGGCCGTCCCACGGGAGTCAACGGGGCGGTGCTGTTCGGGCATTTCACCGACATCGCGCCTGTGCCGGTACCGGCCGCGCAGGCCGTCTGGCATCTGATCGCGCAGTTGTACTACGGGCCGTCCGGGCAGTGCACGCCCCGCCGGATCACCGACGTACGGGCGGGCAGCGGTGACGCGGCCCCACTGCGCAAATCTGTCTCCTACTTCCCATGGGGGCCGGAACTGTTCACCACACTGGTGCTGGCTGTGCCGAGCCCCCAGGCCGAGGTCGACTGGGAAGCGGAGGACGCCTGCCCGTGGGAGGAGGACCTCCATGATCCTCTCGAGGCGTTGCCGCCGATCACGTGGCCGGGCCGGATGCTGACCGGCCGGTTCCGTCATGCCGCGCTGCTCGTGCCGTCCGCGGACAGCCGGGCGGTGACGGATGCCTACCTCACCTGGTCGACACACGAGCCGCCGCAGAGGGTGCGTGACCCGTATCAGATCCTCGACCGGCGAGGGGACGGCGACTTCCAGCCCCGGGAGGCCGACGGGGCCAGGGCCCTGTGGCGGGATCTGGACTCGCTGCTGCTGAAGGACAGCCGTCAGGACGCCCGGCGCCCTCCGGCGCTCGAGCACCTGCCCAAGCCGTTGTTGCCGCGGCTGCGGGTGCGCGCCTACGGCTTCGACCAGGACGGTCAGCAAAAGGACAGCGTCTGGTTCCGGGCGACGACTCCTGCGGTCCTGAAGTGGCAGGAGGAGAACGACGCGGAGATGGCCTACCACGTCAAGCGCTGCCACACTGCTGCGGAGAAGGCCGGTGACCGGCTGGACTTCGCCGCGAGGATCGCCTGGAAGATCGCCACCGACACCAGCGTCGACCTCTCGCCGAAGGCCAAGATCAAGCTGGATGCCCGCAGGCCCGGCCCATGGGCTGCTGCCGCGCTGACCCGGTACTGGACGGCCGCGGAGAAAGAGTTCTGGCAACTCACCGACCCCGGCCACGCCACGGACCGGGTGGACAGGCCGTTCGTCGACGCAGCCCTTGCCGCTCTGGATGAGGCCATCGGCCAGGCCAACCGTGCGGACATCCGGGTGGCGCGTGCCCGTCACCGCGCCCGCGGCCTGCTGCTCGCCCTGCTGCAGCCGTCCGCCACTGACTGAACTTACGCCCGGCCGCGGCCCCGCGCGGACACGGTCGGCGCTTTGTCACCTCACCCCCTTTCCCCGCATCAGGGATGTCTCATGACCGATTCCATGCCGGCGGCATCCGCTCCGCCGCCCTCCAAGCCCGTCCGCGTCTCGGACCGGTTTGTCGCCTACGTGCACCAGTTGTGCGCCTCCACACAGACTCGTGCCGCCCTGCGGCGCGGACTCGGGCTGCCGGTGGAGCGGTGCACCTACCTGCACCGCTACCTGGTGCCGTGGCTGCGCGACCACGACGACCAGCACCACGGTGATGTCCGGCGGGCGTACTACGCAGTGGCCTCGCTGATCGCCGCACGCCCCCGCTCGGCCCGCGACACCACACCCGACCAGGACACGTCCGTGTCCTGGTACGAGCGGCCCAACCTGGGCGCCTCGCTCGGCCAGGCCGTCGCCAAAGGCGTGATGAAGGAGAACTCCGCCGAAAGTGCCCTTCACCTGATGGCCCGCCAGAGCAGCGACGCCATCCACCCGGGCCTGCCCGCCCTCATCCGCCAGCTCCTGGCCGGCGGCATCACCATCGACTGGGCGGTCCTGCTGGAAGACCTCGCCTGGTGGAACCGCAGCCGCGACCGTATCGCCACCCGCTGGCTGGAGAGCTACTTCCGCACCGCCAGCAACACCACCGACCCCGACCCCATCGATTCCGCCGAGGAGAACGACCGATGACCCTCTACCTGGACCTGAGCGCCCTGCAGTCGGTGCCCGCCGCCAACCTCAACCGTGACGACCTCGGCTCCCCCAAGCAGGTGCGCTACGGCAACGCTCCCCGTATCCGGGTCTCCAGCCAGTCCTGGAAGCGGGCCATCCGCCTCGGCGTCGAACAGGACCTCGGGGAAAAAGCCGCCCGCACCCGCCTGGTACCGGCGAAGGTGCAGCGCGCCCTGGAGAGCGCCAGCTGGCCCACCGAGCTGGCCGCGTTCGCCGGAGCACAGGTCGCCGCGAGCGCCGGGAAGAAGGGCATCGGCACGGAATCGGCCGGCCACACCTCGGTGCTGCTGTTCCTGCCGGAGGCGGCCATCGACGAACTGGCCACCGTGTGCACCGAACACCGCCACGCCCTGGAAGCGGCCCAGGGCAAGAAGAAGCCCGGCCAGATCCTGCCGCCCCAGCAAATCGAAGAGATCCTCAAGCGGCGCACCGCCTCCATCAGTCTGCTGGGCCGCATGCTCGCCGAGCTCCCGGACGCCAACGTGGACGGGGCGGCCCAGGTCGCCCACGCGTTCACCACGCACGCTGCCGAGCCGCAGCGTGACTACTTCACCGCCGTCGACGACTGGCTGGGCGAGGCCGAGACCGGCAGCGGTCACCTCGACACCGCCGAGTTCAGTGCCGGCGTCTTCTACCGCTACGCGACCGTCAACGTCGCCGACCTGCTGAAGAACCTGGACGGCGACACCAAGGCCGCCCGCACCGTCCTCAGCTCCTTCGCCGAACACTTCCTGCTCTCCCTGCCGCAGGCCAAGAAGAACAGCACCGCCCCCCATACCGTCCCGGACCTGGCCTACCTCGCCGTGCGCGCACACCGTCCCCTCTCCCTGGCCGCGGCCTTCGAAACCCCCGTCACCGGCGACCGGCACGGCGGCTTCTCCCAGCCCTCCCGCCAAGCCCTCAACGCCTACGCCGAAAACCTCAACCGCCTCACCGGCAACCGCAACCGCCGCTTCCACGGCCACACCGTCATCAACCCCGAAGAGAAGCACACTGGCCTCGGCACCGCCCACGACTCCTTCGACCAGCTCATCGACGCCGCCGTCGCCGCCGCCCTGCCCGCCGCAGGGGACCAGCAGTGAGCGGGCTTTTGCTGCGCCTGGCCGGCCCCCTGCAATCCTGGGGTGAACGCTCCGCGTTCACCCCAGTGCGGGACACCGCGCCCTTCCCGACCCGCTCCGCACTGATCGGCATGTTCGCCGCCGCCGAGGGCATCGGCCGCGACGAGGCAGGCCTGGAGCGCTACCAGGAGCTGCGGCTCACCGTGCGCGTGGACCGACCGGGCGTCCGGCTCGTCGACTACCACACCGCCGGCGGCGGCTTCCCCAAGGACCGCACCGCCGCCACCAGCGGGGGCAGCAACAAAGGCGCCGCCGTCGTCACCCGCCGCCATTACCTGTCCGACGCGGTGTTCGTCGTCGCCGTCACCGCAAATGACGAGACCATCGAGCGCCTCGCCGACGCCCTGAGCCACCCGCACTGGGCGCCTTACCTGGGCCGCCGCTCCTGCGTCCCCGACGAGCCGTTCCTGCTGCGCCGCCACGTCGACGACCCCGAGGAAGAACTCCGCACCCGGGTACCGCTCAGCCGCACCGCACCACAAGCCAAGGACAGCGACGGGCAAAAAGCCGACACGATTCCCGTGGAATTCCTCCTCGAACAGCCACCACCCACCAGCAGTCCCGGCGAGGCTGCGCCGGTCGACATCATCGACGTCAACGACGTGCCGGTGAGCTTCGCCCAGCACGGCCGCAGCCACACCGGCCGACGCCTCCACCGCACCCAGGTACCGGTGCCCCGCTTTCTGGCAGGCCCCCCACAGACCCTGATACAGCGCCTGATCGACTACGCCCACCTCGAGGAAAGCGCATGAACGACCACCCGGTGATCGCACGCATCCGCCTCAACCCGCACAGCCGCGACGTACAGCGCGACCTGCGCGACGCCACCCAGATGCACCGCACCGTCATGCGGATGGTCCCAGACAACCTCGGCGACGCCCCCCGACAGCAGGCCGGACTGCTGTACCGCCTGGAAGAGACCGAAACCTCCAGCACCCTCCTCGTCCAGGCCACCCACCTCGACCCCGCACGCCTGCCCACCGGCTACGGCCAGGCCGACATCAAAAGCCTCACCCCGATGTTCACCGCACTGCGCAAAGGCCTCGGCGTCCGCTACCGCATCATCCTCAACCCCACCAAGCGAGAAAGACTCCCCCTCCAGGAGAAGGGCACACGGGGACGGATCGTGCCGCTCTCCGGCGCCGACGCCGACCAGTGGTGGCTCCGCCGGGCCGCCGAAGCCGGCCTCGACCTCCACATCCTGACCCCCACCAACATGGAACCGGTCCGCCCCCGCGGCAAAGACGCCCCCCACATGCGCCACAGCCTGCTCCGCTACGACGGCACCGCCACCGTCACCGACCCCGACGCACTCAAAGACGCCGTCATCCACGGCATCGGACGCGGCAAACCCTACGGCGCAGGCCTGCTCAGCCTCGCTCCCGCGACAACCACGTGAGCGCGCCACGGCGGGGCGGTGATGCGCGCAGGCGCCTGGCCGCTCCCACCCTGGCCATGCTCCCCCGCGTCGCGGACTCCCTGTCCTTTCTCTACCTGGACATGGTCCGCGTGGTGCAGGACGACACCGGCGTGTGCGCGCAGATCCAGGTCGACGAACAGCGCACCGACCTCGTCTACATCCCCACCGCCGCCCTGTCCTGCCTGCTGCTGGGCCCGGGCGTGTCCATCACCACCCCGGCCCTGACCACCCTCGCCCGCCACGGCACCAGCGTCGTCTGCGTCGGAGCCGGCGCCGTCCGCACCTACGCCGGCATCCTCCCCGACTCCCTCACCACCCACTGGCTCGAACAACAGGTCGCGACCTGGGCCGACCCAGCACGCCGCCTCGACGTCGCCGTCCGCATGTACCGGATGCGCTTCAAGGACGCCGACGTACCAAAAACCGTCACCCTGGACCAGCTCCGCGGCATGGAAGGCCAACGCATGAAGGCCTTCTACAAGATCCTCGCGCAACAGCACGGCATCGGACGCTTCCGCCGCAACTACCGGCCCGACCAATGGGACACCCAGGACCCCGTCAACCTGGCCCTGTCCGCCGCCAACACCTGCCTGTACGGCATCGTCCACGCCACCCTGCTCGCCCTCGGACTCTCCCCAGCCCTCGGCTACGTCCACACCGGCACCCAGCACGCCTTCGTCTACGACATCGCCGACCTCTACAAAGCCGAGACCACACTCCCCCTCGCCTTCGCCCTCCACAACTCCGACAACCCCGAACAAGAAGCACGCCGGCGCTTTCGCGAAGACCTCCGACTCCTACGCCTCCTGCCCCGCATCGTCCAGGACGTCCAGTCCCTCCTGACCCCACCCCACACGACCACACCCGACGACGACGCCGACGAGGAACACTCCGAACGACGTGACGTGCGCATGGTCCACCTCTGGGACCCCAAAACCGGAGTCCTCCCCGCAGGCGTCAACTACGCCAAAGGAGGCAACTGATGCCCTCCATGGTCGTCATCGCCACCACCGCGGTTCCCGACCATCTGCGCGGAGCCCTCAGCCGATGGACCAGCGAAGTAGTACCCGGCATCTTCGTCGGCAGCGTCTCAGCCCGCGTACGCGACGAGCTCTGGCACACCGTCACCGAAGTCGTGGGCACCGGCGCAGCCCTCCTCGTACACCCCGCCCCCACAGAACAGGGCTACGCCATCCGCACTGCAGGAACCCGCCGTCGGATCCCCGTCGACTTTGACGGCCTTACCCTGATCCGTATGACCGCCGCACCAAAGGTAAAGGAAATGCAAACCCCCTCTTGAGGTGCAGGTCAGGAAGTGTCCTCCCCGCCGACGCGGGGGTGTTCCGGTTTCGCCGGCCGACCTGCGCCAGGTGGTCGAGTCCTCCCCGCCGACGCGGGGGTGTTCCGCACGACGGCCACGACGCCGATGGTGAGGGACCGTCCTCCCCGCCGACGCGGGGGTGTTCCGTCGAAGGTGGGGGTCATGTCGTCTCCTGTCGTGTCCTCCCCGCCGACGCGGGGGTGTTCCGCGGGCCGCACAGCTCTTCTGTGGCCCGAACTGGTCCTCCCCGCCGACGCGGGGGTGTTCCGTGGACACCGACCCCGTGTCCACCCCCACCCCGGTCCTCCCCGCCGACGCGGGGGTGTTCCGGCTGGAGACCATGACCGATACCCCGCCATCGTGTCCTCCCCGCCGACGCGGGGGTGTTCCGCTGCCGAGCCGCGTCGCCGGTCGTGCCCGAGCGTCCTCCCCGCCGACGCGGGGGTGTTCCGTAGGCCGGGGATGTCGCTGTGGAGACCGGTGTGTCCTCCCCGCCGACGCGGGGGTGTTCCGGCCCCGCACTGTCGCCCAAGTGCGGGGCCTTCGTCCTCCCCGCCGACGCGGGGGTGTTCCGGATGGGGCGGAGTTCGGCGGCGATGCGGTGGGGTCCTCCCCGCCGACGCGGGGGTGTTCCGAACGCTGTCTTGTTCGGCGTCTTCAGGATCTGGTCCTCCCCGCCGACGCGGGGGTGTTCCGACCAGGCGCTCGCCGCAACGCTCGCCGTGCTGGTCCTCCCCGCCGACGCGGGGGTGTTCCGCCGACACAGACCCTCCGCCTGTGCTCGGACCCGTCCTCCCCGCCGACGCGGGGGTGTTCCGACCTACACCATCACAGCGAGCGACGGACGCAGGTCCTCCCCGCCGACGCGGGGGTGTTCCGCCAAGGACGGCGAAGGAGCAGACGCCGCCGGCGTCCTCCCCGCCGACGCGGGGGTGTTCCGTCGTAGGCACCCATGTCGCTCCTCGGTTCGCGGTCCTCCCCGCCGACGCGGGGTGTTCCGACGCCAACCGTCGGCCGGGGCGCATCCCCCCGGTCCTCCCCGCCGACGCGGGGGTGTTCCCTCGGGAGGCGGCCTGTGAGCTCCAGGTACTGCGTCCTCCCCGCCGACGCGGGGGTGTTCCGGAGGGCCGCACCCTCCTGGTCGGCTCGGGCTGGTCCTCCCCGCCGACGCGGGGGTGTTCCGCGTGAGCGCACCCGCGCCGCCGAGCTGCTCGTGTTCTCCCCGTCGACGCGGGGATATTCCGTCGAGGGTGGCGATGACGAGGACGGCGCCGACATCCTCCCCGCCGACGCGGGGGTGTTCCGGCACCCCGGCCACCACGGCGGGGACAGGCCCGGTCCTCCCCGCCGACGCGGGGGTGTTCCGACCGGCAGCATGCGCGGCACCGTGCCGGTACCGTCCTCCCTGCCGACGCGGGGGTGTTCCGGCCACCCCAGGCGGACAGCAACGATGCCTGAGGTCCTCCCCGCCGATGCGGGGGTGTTCCGGCATGCGTCGAATCGACGACTCGCTGGCTGTTGTCCTCCCCGCCGACGCGGGGGTGTTCCGAGCGGAACCATCGCGGCACTCGGGTCGGACGCGTTCTCCCCGCCGACACGGGGGTGTTCCGCTCGTCAAGACTCCGCCCGTCAACCCGCCCTCGTCCTCCCCGCCGACGCGGGGGTGTTCCGCTGGAGAACACCGGCAAGGAGCCGGCGGCCCTGTCCTCCCCGCCGACGCGGGGGTGTTCCTTCAGCGAGGGAGTCATGCAGGGCTACCGCACGGTCCTCCCCGCCGACGCGGGGGTGTTCCGTCACACCAGCCTCAAGGGAGTGGCGGGGGGAAGTCCTCCCCGCCGACGCGGGGGTGTTCCGCGCATCGAGACCGAGGGCATGCTGCCCCCGCTGTCCTCCCCGCCGACGCGGGGGTGTTCCGCCCACCCCCGGCACGCCGAAGAAGGGATGATGGTCCTCCCCGCCGACGCGGGGGTGTTCCGCAGTGCGTGGCGCTCGGGATGGGACTTCCGGAGTCCTCCCCGCCGACGCGGGGGTGTTCCGGCCCACAAGACCCGCTCGCCGTCGCGGGAGTTGTCCTCCCCGCCGACGCGGGGGTGTTCCGGAGCAGGAGCGAGGCGTCCAGATCCGTCGAGCGTCCTCCCCGCCGACGCGGGGGTGTTCCGGCCCGCCCCTCACCCGAGGGCGTGACCTGCGGGTCCTCCCCGCCGACGCGGGGGTGTTCCGCCCGCGACCATGGGCCCCTTGTCGGTGCGGGAGTCCTCCCCGCCGACGCGGGGGTGTTCCGGCGGTGCTCGCCACCGTGCCGGACCCGGAGGGGTCCTCCCCGCCGACGCGGGGGTGTTCCGCGGAGCCTGCCGTGGACGTCGAAGACCTGCCCGTCCTCCCCGCCGACGCGGGGGTGTTCCGAGCACCAAGGACGCCAACCCGGACGCCGTCTCGTCCTCCCCGCCGACGCGGGGGTGTTCCGCAGAGCATCGGGGCGTCGAACCCCGAGGAGACGTCCTCCTCGCCGACGCGGGGGTGTTCCGCTCGAGCGGGTCCGGCCCGACGAGCCGATCACGTCCTCTCCGCCGACGCGGGGGTATTCCATTTTCTCTATGTCATCTAAGACGGCTGGTGCCGTCATCCTCCTGCCAGGTGGCCCGGAAGCTCTCGACGACTTCCTGGCTGAAGTAGTGGTTCCGGCCTACTGCGCACGCCACCTCCGGGTGCCTGCGTTGTGGCGGCTGCTGTGTGCGTTGGGCGTATCAGTGGGCGATGGTGGCCGCCGACGCACTGGTGCGCTGCATGATTCAGGCGCGGTTCACCACCCGCCGGCCCTTGTTCACCCGACGCAGCGCACGGTGGAGCGGTATGTCAAAGATCAGATCCGCCGGCCCCGTGCCGACCTTGTCCGGTGTCTGGAGGCCGCGGTGCGTGAGCGCTGGCAGCTCCGCGTCCGTGAACGCGCCCGGCGCCGGGCGGCCACCACCGGTCTCGTCGTCGACATCCGGGCCCGGTTCGGCTTCACCGCCGCGCCCGGTAGCACCGATGACGCCCGTATCCGCCACCTCACTCTGGTCCTGCCCCTGCACTATGCGGCCCGCCTGTTCGACGCCCTGGACGCCGGCGCCAGCGAACAGCAGCTGCGTACCCTGGCCGGGGAGGTGCTCGGGGAGGTGTACTTCCGCGGGGGTGGCCGCCGCGCCCATGGCCTGGGGGTGGAGTTCACCGGCGTCGAGCATGTGGAGTTCGACCTGTAGCAGTCGCGATAAAAGCGGCCGGCACCCTCAGTCCGCCCGGAGGCGGGTGGCACGGGTGCCGGCCAACCCAAGACACCGCCCGAGGGGCGTGTGCTCGGGCAGCAGCCTACCCTCGCCGCCCCCTGCCGGTAGTAAAGTTCGGTACTGTTTTCTTGATGAGTCCGGTGTTCGCCGGACCGTGGGAGGAACCCCATGATCCGCGCTGGACGCCAGCACCTGGTGCGCACCCTCGCCGACATTGCTGCGCAGCAGGGCATTGCCGTGCAGACCCTGATCAACTCGGGCCGCCTCAAGGCCGAAGGGTTCCCCGCTCCGCTGAGCGCGGGCCGGACCCGGCTCTACGACGGTGAGCAGGTCGACGCCTACCTCGCCGGGCGTCCCGTCCCGGCGCTGCCGACGCCAGACGATGACGATGACCTGCTGGACCGCCAGGAGGCTGCCGCACTGCGCGGGATCCCCCTGCACGCATGGGACCGCCACAAGAAGCACCCGGCCCTGAGTGAGCACATGGCGCTCGTCGGCGGAGTCGAGCACTGGCCCCGCCACGTCGTGCGCGACTACACCCCTGCCCCCCGCCCCCGTCCCAGCGGCGGCGGGGGCCGCCCGGCCGGCACCGGCGACCAGGTCCCGCGCGATCTGCTCCCGGCGCGCGTCGCGCAGCTCCTGGACGACGACCCCACCGTCACCGCGGCCGGTGTCACCGACCGGCTCGGCGTGCACCGCAACACCGCCCAGGCCGCGTTGACAGCCCTGCGCGCGGAGCGGATGGCCGACGTGATGGAGCAGCGCGGGGTGAGCGCCGCGCAGGCCGCCGCCGAACTCGGCTACCCGGCCGGCCTGACCCGCCGCGCGGGCATCCGGGCCGCGGCCGTCCTGCGTGGCCGCCAGGCCCGCCCCTACCTCGCTGAGGTCGCCCGCGCCCTGCACGTCCGCGGCTGGACCACCGCCGACACCTCGCCGGCCGTTCAGCACCCCGAAGACGACGAATGCGTCGCCGTGCTCGTCCTGGACGGCCCCACGGCGCCGACTGCGGCTCTGGTGTGGTCCCAGCGGCACGGCTGGCGCACCGCGGCCTCCCGCCGACACCCACTTGGCCGGGGCGCAGCCTGGCCCCCGCCCGGACCCGGGGTGCGCCACCTCGCCACCGGCACCACCCCCGACCCTGCCGACCTTGTAAAGGCCCTCGACAGCACCCGCTGACACCGGCGAGGGGCCCCTAGGACGTCCCTGGGGGCCCTCCGCCGTCTCTGCTGCGCAGCGGACGGCACGGGTGCAGCAGAGGCGCAGCAAGGGGCGGAGCCGCCGCGCCAAGCTCTCTTCCCAGTTGGGAGCAGCGGGCCGGGGCCCGGCCGCCGCGCCGCTGGGGGCGTGCCCGGGGTGCTGCGCACCCCAGACCGCGCGCTGCGCGCGCTCACGCCCGGGTGGGCCAGGCCGCCGGGCCGCTGCGCGCCCCGACCGCGCGCTGCGCACGCTCGCCCTGCCTTCCACCCTCGCCGGGCCCGCTGCGCGGCCTACCGGCGGCCCGCCCGGTACCGGGGCAGACGCTGCGCGCTGCCCCGCCGTCTGCGACGGCCGGACGGGACAGATCCTTACCGCTGCGCGGTGCGGATAGGCGGCACGACGACCGGGCCCCGGCCCGCTGCCTCAGTACGTTGACCTGCGGAAACGCTTGGATCGGTGCCTAAATCACGATACACTTTTCTTGTTGGTCGGCAGTGGCAGTCGACCAACACCCAAGATCACCACGCCCTGAAAGGGGACACCCATGCCCGCAGCATGCTTCGCGCTCGTCCTCCACCCTGACGCCTCGTTCCGGGTCATCGAATGGCCCCGCACCGGCGACACTCTCAACACTCTCTACCGCGAAATCGACTGCACCAGCATCACCGTCGTCGACCTTTCGTCTGAAGTCTCCATGTGGCTGGATGACGAAGGAATGCTCAAGAACTCCCCCGCCAACTTCCCGGCCCTTCAGCTCTACGCCCTTACCGCGCCCGTTCACCAGCCCTACCACGGCACCGCCGTATTCACCGGCGGCCCCGACGCCCGAGGCGACACCAAGGGACTCACCCTCGACAACTGCCACGCCCTTTTGAAGCTGGCCGGAATCGACGTTCCAAAGATTCCCGACCCGCGCACCAACTGACGCACCAAAAGCGGTGGGAGGCCCGCACAAGCCTCCCACCCCGCCCCTCCCCAGTTCCTTTCGCGCGCCGCCGGCCTGAGTTGAGCGCCCATCGAGGCCGCTCCTCACTGCCCCCATTTCGCGCGCCCACCCCACCAAAGGAATCATGATCCCGGTCAAGTGCACCGAGCTGCAGCGCACCGCCTACACCCAAGCCGTCATTGACCAGTGGCACGCGGCCACGGCCGACCAGAGGGCACGCGGCCTCCAGTGGTACGCCACGGCTCACGAATTCGCCGCAGAAATCGCAGCAGGAGAAACCCACAAAGGCGCGGGCGTCCTCGCCGCGCTCTCCGCCAACAAATCATGGGCCGAGAATTGCAGGCTGGCCCGTAAGGCATTTGCCGAAGGAACGGCGAGCGGACATGTCCGCGACGCAATCACCAAAGCCAACCGGATCATGACGGGCACCGACCCCAGCGAGGTCCTGCCCATGCACCTTAAAACGGGAGCCTTTTACCTGTGCATTGTCGACCCCAAGGATCCGGACGCCGTTGTGATTGACCGCCATGCGCACGACATTGCAGTACGCGAGATTTACGGTCAGCGAGATCGAGGGCTGGGAGCGGTCGGCCGCTACAACCTTCTCGCCGACTGCTACCGTGCTGCAGCACGGAAAATCGGAGAAATCCCCAGCAAAGTTCAGGCCGTTACCTGGGTGGCCCACATCGAGCGCAGCCGATAAAGGTTAGGGTGTGCGCTGGTTCCAGAGTTTATCCGGGATCTCAGTCTGAAGCACGGGGGTGGCCCGGTTCTGCCAAAGCTACATGGTGCATCACCTGATGCAGGGTCACCGGCCCGGGCCACCCCCTCCCCGTAGCTGCTCGGGCCGCAGGCCCGTTGGCCGTCCCGCGCAGCGGGGCCGGCTGTTGTGGTACGTAGTGCCACGGGGCGGCTGGAGCGCAGCGGAGGCCGCCCTTGCGGGGCC
>NZ_JAPJDM010000045.1:0-25533 GCF_026242095.1 Streptomyces sp. NEAU-W12 | reverse complement strand
CATCGTCAGGATGCGGGCGTTGGTGAACAGGACGGGACGTCCCGCGTCGTTCGAGAGGATCTCGTCGAGGGCCTTGGAGTTCCAGCCCGCGATGTCCGTGTCGGTGGTGCTCATTGCTCGCTCCTCGATAGGGGCGCAGGTCGATGGGTGGGTGATGCGTGAAGTGCGCCGTACAGGGCCGGGCGGGGTGCCGGACGGCACCGGGCGGCTTCTGCACCATCAGCTTGGACGCGGTCCGTGACCGGAACCAGGCCGCCATCTCCCCAGGTGCACGGCACCCAGGGTGCGCACCACCCGACACGACACCCGGCGGAGAACAGCCTCGGCCTGGCTCCGTCGGGGATCCCGGCATTGCCAGATGGCGCGGGTCCGGAGAGCGAGGCGAGGAGGGGTACGCGAGGAACTGGCCGCACCACGTCCTTGGATCCGGCATCGGCATGGACCCGGCAGATCCGACCAGGCGCGGTGCGGTCAGCCTCCGAAGCGACGACGAGAACTCCGAAGGATGTTCCAGGAGCGGGCGTGGGAGGCCGCGAACAGGCCCGCGGTGTCCTCGCACGTAGCCGCTGCGACGCTGTCGGCTCCGCTGGGACACCGGCCGATCCGGGCCGGTGTTACGGCCTGTTCGCCCTCGGGCGCAGCCCGTCGACACCGACCGCGGCGTCCGCCCGGTTCGCGGGAGACCTAGGGCGTCCGCACCCCCGGTGTCGATGGCCGTCAGGTCACGAGGGCGAGGAACGGATCGAGGTGGCCGGGTTTCCGCATGACCTGCGACCCGCGCTCAGGAACGACTCGCTTCGGCCTTCGCCGGTGAGGCCGACCTTCGACGATGAGGGAGGGCGCGCTGCCGAAGCCCGGCGGGTCGGGGAAAGCCCGCGGCTTCGGTCGGCTCCTCCCCGGGCGTGCTCACAGCGCGCAGCCATGCCCTCGGCGCCGGCTTCGGTGGACACCGAGCGAGAGCGGTGCCCGGTCGGCGGGGCCGGGGCACCGCGCCGTCACCTGCCGACCACCCCTCGCTCCTCCAGCACCTTGCGGAGTGCGCGCAGGGCGTAGAAGGCCCGGCTCTTGACGGTGCCGGGCGGGATACCGAGGTGCTGGGCCGCCTGGGCCACACTGCACTCCAGGTAGTACATCAGCTTGATTATGGTGCGCTGCTGTTCCGCCAGCTCCTGCAGCGCCTCCAGCACCATGTGGAGGGTGAGCAGGTTCTCCGGTTCCTTGCAGGTGGCGTCGGATTCCACGACCGCCATCAGTTCGAGCGGTCGAAGCCGCTGGGAGCGGTGATGGTCGATGACGAGGTTTCTGACCACGGTGAAGAGCCACGGCCGGACGAGTTCGTCGCGGGTGCTCAGGTAGTGGGCGTTCTTCCAGGCACGTACCACCGTCTCCTGGAGGATGTCCTCCGCCTTGTGGCAGTCTCCGTCGAGCAGTCGTGCCGCGTACCGCAGGAGCAGGGTGCCATACCGCTCGTAGATCGTCAGGATGAAGGCGTCGCAGCTGACGTCCGGTGAGGAGTGCGGTGTGGGCGCTTGGCCTGAGGCGGAAGTGGCGGCCCTTGCTTCCAAAGTCCCGTTCATAGGTCGTGACCAATCGTCTTCCGGTGGTTCTGTGGCGTGCCTGCTGCTCGTCGAGCGAGGGAGCTGTACAGCGTTTCCACCACTGCGCTCCCTGTGGCGGGGTGTTCGTCGCGCTGGTGTGTGGTCATGTGTGGTCTCCGCGCTGAGTGGATGGCCGACTCAGGCACACGGCGGCCCACCACCGGGACGCGGAAGAGGGTTCCTGACGCGGGACTCCGCCCGGCTCTGCACATCATGCTTGTGAGCCGGCGGACGGACATCGGCTGATCGACCTATGTCGCTGGTCTAGCCGCCCCAGGGGGCTGTGCGCTCTGCTCGCGGCTGGCGGTGCGCCTCCTGCGTAGCGAGCGGTGCGGGCCTGTCCGGGGCACTGGGCGATGGACAGGACACTCCCCCGGAGTCGCCGGCGGGCACCTGCCGTTCGCCGCTCGTGTCGTCCACGCGGCGCCGGCGACCACCGCCTTGCCGGACGCCACGGACCTCCTGTTTCCCGGCTGTTCTCTGTGTCCGTGCAGGCCGTGCAGGCCGTGCAGGCCGCGAAGTCCGCGAAGATGCGACCAGACGTCCCGGGACTTCCACCTCAGGAAGCGAGCCGAACTGGTCACGCCGACCGCACGGCCCGCACCGGCAGCAGCGGTCTCACCGGCCGCCATCGCCCTTGCCGTCACGGACGACTGCCGCGCAACCGCGTTTCACCGACCGCTCGGCCGCCCTCACTTCTGCGTGGCGATCAGTCCGGGCGCCCTCATCTGCGGAGCCTGGATGTCGGCGACAGCCAGTGCACGGGATTCGCCCACCACTCCTTCCAGCGCCGCCACCGTGCTCTCGTCAAGCCACGCGGTGTGGCTGCCCTCGGATCCTCCGGTGGGACGGTGCGAAGTCGATTCCTGCGGGAACAACTCCCGCATCAGCACGAGGGGATGCCGCCCTTCGACCAGCTGCAGCACTTTGAACCGGGTACCGGGTGTGAAGACCAGCCGCTCCGGCACGTGCGGATCGATCATTCCCGCACGACGCCCGGTCAGCGACCACACGAGGAAACCGGGTCCGCCCTCGCACAGCGCGGCTGCCGAGACCGACGCGCTCAAGAATCCGTGATCAATGACAAACCGTTCCTCGCGGTACCAGTCCGTCACCGAACCTGCAGCGCTGGTGCGCATGGCTGCCGGACCCCGGTAGGGAACCAGTCTGCTCAGGCCCGACGCGACGCAACGAGCCAGCGGCAGGTGCGCACCCACCGCCCCCCGGGCCAACGCCTCGTCGAGCCAGACCCACTCCGTGCTCAGATAGAGGTACACGGCCGCGAGGTCGGCGAGCGCGTTGACACGGTTCTCCCGCAGACCGACCCGAGGGCTCGGAGACCGCGCCAGCGCTTGTCCCGCGACGGCCATCGCCTGGCGGTACCTCTCGCCGTACGTACTGAACAACCGAAGCCGCTCCCGGGCGAGGCCCCGTCCACCCGCCGGTGGAACCCGGGCAGCACTGCACGGGACCGGCTGCGTCCGGAACCCGACTGCGCCCGGTGTCCGCAGCGTTGTGCGCGCAGAGCGCGGATCCGGACCGAGGTCGAGGACCCCGTCGGCAAAACTCATCGCGTCGGTTCTCCTTGAACTCTCGGAGGGTGCAGGAACACGGAGGAGGCGTCTCGTTCGCGATGCCAGAAGCAGCAGGCGGTCGCGAACGGTCAAGCGCATGCAGCACGGAAAGACAGGCGGGGCGTTTCTCTTCCTGGGCTGCCTGAGCGCCGTACATCAGCGCGGCAACGGCGACACCTCGTCACCCCGGCAACGGTGACGGGGTCCCTGCGGTTCACCTCGACGTCGGTACAGCACGACCACGCCCGCCTTCAACTGCGGTGAACGGTGCTTCCCGACCACGATGTGCCCGTTCCCAGACCCTCAAGATCTCCTGTCTCATGTGTCCGAGGCCGGCGGGCAAAGCCCCTCCCTGTGAGACCCGCGCGTCCGAAGCACGATTCCGCCGTCTCGGGGTCCGTCCACACGGACCACAGGCCGCGGGCCACGGGCCACGGCCCTCGTACGCCGGCCGACGGTGCAGGCCTGCTGGCAGCAGTCACCGCCACCGGCCCGGGTCTGCGGCTGCGGGAACCATGGACAGGACGAGGAGCCCTTTCGAGCGGCGAACGGTCCGCGAGCGAGTGAACCGAGCGCTGTCACCCGCCGTTGAGCCGAGGTGAGGAGCTGCTGGACACGTGTCCGGGACGCCGTGATGCGCGTGCGGCCCTGCTGCCCGTCACGTTCAGGGGCGTAGCAGGAGACCGAACCTCTGCTGTGGTCTCTCCTATCCGCGAGGGACACACCTTCGCCGTCGACATGACGTCCACCCCACCCAACCGGTCCAGGCAGCGAGAGGCTGCATGTCCGCTGACACTGAAAGCGCGGCGTTTTATGCAAAGACATACCGGATCAGCTACGGGAACGTCCCCTGGTTCCCCCTTCGCCGTGCCCGTCCATCCCACGTCAGCGACAGCGTTCATGGGCTCTTCCCCGACCGCCGCACCTCACGCCGCCATAGGTCTTGGCGACCGTCGACGGTTGGTCCCGGCGAACGCTCGGACCGAACACACCGTCCATACGCCCCGTGGCGCCGCTCTCGACATCGTCGCCACGTCGCTCCAGGCGCTGCCGCATGCGCCGGCCACGCCCGCCCCCCGTTTCGTGCCTGTTGGGATGAGATCGCAGTGACTGCTACGCGGTATTCGCCGCACTCGGAAGTGGTTGTGGGCGTCTACGTGAGTGGCGCGATGATGCTGTCGCTCGGGGCACAGGAAACGCGCTACCCGCCGGAGGCTACTGCCGTCTGGATCGCCTTGCGCCAGTACGGAGGCAGAACCGAGGATGCGGCCGCTTGCCTGGCTGCGGCGTGGGGGGAAACCCCCGAGGACGTTCATGCCGAGATAATGGTCCTGGTAGAGCAATGGCGCCGGAAGGGATTCCTGATCTGTGGAGCGTGACCCGGCGGAGAGGACCGCCGTAGGCGCAAGGGGCCTACAGGTGAACCGCCCCGGAATCAGCAGAGAGCCGGGGAGCGCCCCGAGTCGGGTGGAGCCGGGTCGCTTGGTTCCACGCTACCGACGGCGTGCGGAGTTCGTCCTCCACCGTGCTGAGCGTGCCCGGCACGGAGTGCCTGCGCTGCCGGTTGTGGAAGATCCCGAGCGTATGCGAAGAGGGCGGTGGACAGCCTCATCCGTGTCCGCCACCGCCGACGGTCGAGCAACTCGACCCGGGTCCGGGCCCAGAACGACTCCTCATCGCGTTGCCCACGCAGTCCCCGAGGGAGCCCGTCGAGGCAGTCGGCCGGAGGTCCTCGCACGCTGGTGGATGCCCAGGACCCGAACCGTGCTCCGTGGTCGGAGTGGACGACGGTGTCACTCGGCTGCGGGGTGCGGTTGCCGATGGCCATGGTCGAGGCGTTGGCGGTCAGCGTCGCCGTGGGCGGGTCGTCGATCGAGCAGCCCACCACGCGTCGCGAGAACGTGTCCAGGCCGGCCGCGCAGTGCACCTTGCTTTTCCAGGTGGGGTGCTCGGTGATGTCCGTGATCCATGACTGGTACCGGGCGTGACGGGTGAAGTGGCGCTCCACCAGATCCACGACGGATGCTGTCATGTGCTTGGCGCGAGGGCACCGGTCTCCGTGCAGGCCGTGCAGGCCGTGCAGGCCGTGCAGGCCGTGCAGGCCGGCGCGCTGTACCAGCAAGTCCACGGCGTCGTGGCCGACATGGACGTACGGGTCCGGACCCAGAGTTCGGCGTGCACCCGGCGGGGGCCGTAGGTACCGCGGAAGGCGGCGTGGACGCCCACGATGACTTCGGTCGGCCAGGCGTGCTCGACCAGGCGGTTCGACGGAGGACGTTCCCGCCAGGTGCAGTACCCGGACTCCGCGACGTGCAGCACCCGGCAGGTCGGGTGCACCGGCAGGTACTCACGGGCCATCACGCGGATGGCTTCGAACCGCCTTCCGAGGACGTCACCTCACCCAGAAGCCCGGCAGCCCGTCGATGTACGGCCGACTCGGCCTCCGAATCGGTGACACGCTTGCGGACCACAGCGAACTCGGGCAGACCTCTGCTGTTCGTGCCGGGCAACTGCCGGGTGCCGATGAGGTACTGGCGGCGCCAGATATGAATCGCCTGCTCGCTGAGACGAGAAGCCGGGCGACCTCGGCGGCCTTCTTCCGGAGGCGACGGGATCAAGAACCCTGCGGCGGAACTCGGTCGGACAACTGCGGGGCATCACGGCCTCCGAAGGCTGCCGGATCGTCGGCCGTCCAGCAATCCGGCTCCACCAGGACCGGGGCATACCGCTCGAGCCGGTGCGGTTCGGTCCGGACCCCACATCTTGGGGTGGAGGTCCGGACCATGCGCCTGGTGCTCTCCGGATGCGGGGACACGGTCACCCGCGCCCGTCACCCGGGCGAAGCAGCGGTCAGCTCGTGCAGGTGATCACTGACGCGCCCACGACTGATTCGGTTGTCCGTTGCACGGCCACGTGGTGACACGGGTTCCGTCCTTCTTCCCGTGCCAGACATCGAGACAGTGGCCGGCGTTCCTGGTCACGAGCTCGTCGTTGGCGTTGAGGCTGAACTTCTGGCCCAGCGCCCCGTTGCAGGTCCACAACTGGATCTTGGCCTCGGTCGAGCGTGTGCCGTTCAGAATGTCCGCGCACAGTCCGTTGATGCGCAGCGTGCCGTCGTTCGCGAACTGCCAGCGCTGCTTCTGGGAACCGTCGCAGGCCCAGACCACCAGCTGGCTGCCGGCTTTGCCGGACCCCGCGCTCAGGCATTTGCCCGTGTCGCCGCTGACCACACGAAACGTCTTGACGCCGGTTGCGGTCTTGTTCTCGGCGGACGCGGACTTCTTTTCCGCGGCATTCGTTTTCGGCACCTGGGCAGCCTTTTCCCGCTTGTCGGCCACAACGGATTCCCGGCTTGCCGGCTGAGGATTCTCGACGGCCGCCGGCTCAGCCGTCCGCTTCTCCTTCGCCGGCTCAGCCGCCCGCTTCTCCTTCGCCGGCTCAGCCTCCCGTTCCCCCTTCGACGGCTCAGCCTCCCGTTCCCCCTTCGACGGCTCCGGGGTCGGCTCGGCCGCCCCGTACGCCGCGGGCGGGGCCTCCAGCGCCTCCTCAAGGAGTGTGTCGGAGTTCGACGACACCGCCACATGCTCCTTCTTGTCCTCATCGTCGTCCACGGCGAGGAACAGCAGCGGCACCGCGATGAGAATCATGCCCGCGATGCCCGCGGCCGCGAGCAAAGGTTTCTTCGGATTCCCGGAAGGCGGCTCATCCGCTCCCTGAGCCGTCCTGGAGCCGGATGTCCCGCCCCTCACCGCGTCGGCTTCCGCTTCCGCGACAGGTGCAACGGCGCGCGTCGCGGAGTTCGCCTCGTGGTCGGCCTGCGCGGTCACCGCCGGAACGGCGCGCGCGGCCCCACGACCCGTCTCAGAGGTAGCCGTCTCAGAGGTGGCCGGCTCGGCGGGGACGACCGCTGGAGTGGCCGGAGCGTCCGGCCGTGTGCTCACGGCTCCCCCGCCCGCACTGCTCCCCCGCGCGGTTGCCTCACGCGTGGAGTCCGGTCCGCCGGGAGGCGGCGTCGCGGGGACCAGCGCATGGAGAGGGGCCGGACCGATCGAGGAGAGCGTGACCGCCCGGCGGACGGGTGGGGAGCCCGCGGTGCCGGTGGCCGCGTTCCCGTTCACCGACGGACCCCGGCGCGACGGTCCCTCACCGGGACGTTCCTGACGTGGCATCAACTATCTCCTTTGACCTGGTGAATCGGTGGTGACATGTCGCTCTCCCGCCGACGGGGGCGACGCCCGGTTATCCGACGGGACCGACACAGCGCTCCGGCCAGTCCGGTCCCGGTTCACGGGGGAAGTCCCGGTTCAGGGTTTCCTGGAGTCGGGTCAACGCCTTGTGGTCCAGCGAACTGAGCTCCTGCGCTCCGTCCAGCCAGGCAGCCGCCGCTCCGGGGAGTTCGCGCAGCAGGACCACGGAGGTGCCCCCCACGGTCTGCTCGCCCAGCACACGGAAGCCGGTCCCCGGGGCGAAGACCACTTCCTCGTACACCTCCGGTGACGCGCCCGGTTGGTTCAGGAGCTGCCGTACGCCGCGCCCGGTGACGGACCAGATCGCGTACCGCACCGGCGCTCCACCGGGACGGACGGAGGACAGCGCCAGCGAGCTGACGGGACCCCGGTCCCACAGGAGGGTTCCGGGGTTCTGACCGGCCTCGACGCTGTCCGCACCGCGCAGTGTCACTCCGCGGTGGGACGGAAGCCTCTTCAGAGCGGAGGCGAGGCACGAGGCGTACGGCAACAGCCGTCCTTCCTCGGTGCGCAGGTCACGCGCCAGTTCGCCGTGGTACAGCGGGCCGTCCTCGGTCGTCAGGTAGGCGTGCAGGGCGACGAGGTCGACTCGGGCCGCCTCCAGTTCGTGCCCGCGCAGAGCGGGCATACGAGTGAACAGCCGGGACACGGCGGCCCCGTGGCGATCCCAGGAGCCGGCCGCGAGTTCCCGGAAGGCCGCGCGCTCCGCGGCACTGGTCGTATGACCGGGCATGAGTTGAGGCGTGGCGGGGCTCGTGGGCCGTGCGGGCGGAACTACCGGGCGAGAGGGCTCCTGGGGGCGGGGCAGGGTGGTGGCAGTCGGCTCGTCGGAGGGACCGGGCACCGGCTCCTGCCGAGTCGGTGCCGGAGCCCGAGCCGGAGCCGGAGCCGGAGCCGGAGCCGAAGTCGGCTGCAGGCTCCGGTCCTTCTCCTTCTCCCCGTCACCGGCGCCGCTGTCCGGCTCCGCCTCGGCGCCCGGCTCACGGCAGGAGGGCTCTGCCGACGGCTCACGGGACACGACGGCCGCCGTACCGGCGTCGTCGTCACCCGTGGCCAGGACGGGATCACCACTCGGCGGGGGGCTCGTGGGCACCTCGGGCACCCGGGGCGGCGCGGGCCGTGTCCGCGAGGCCGACGGTGTCGCGGGCGCGGCCGGCGCGGAGGCCGTAGGAGCCGTTCCCGTCGGCGCGGACGACTGCGGATTCGTCTGCCGCTCCGGTCGGCCTGCCTCGGCGGCGCGACCCTCCTGCGGGGAGCCGTCGCCGTTTTCCGTGGTCACGGTGGAACCCTGACCGCTGCCGTCCCCGCGTGGTCTGCCGGGAGGGACGGCCGCGACGGCCGGCGGGGCACCTGCCGCCCCACGCCTCTCGTCCGAGTCGTGCCGTCCGGGGGAAACCGACGCACCGGAGACGCGGGAGGACAACCCCTCCCCGGTACCGGGTGTCCGACCGGCCGCCGGCGCAACGACGGAAGCGGTACCCCGGCCGCCCTGCGACACCGCGGCACCGGGTGTCTTCGTCTGCCGTCCGCGGCCGGGCTCCGCAGACGCCGGAGCCCGGAGGGACGGCGTCGGCGGCCTGCCTCTGAAGACAGCCGGCCCTTCGCTCCCCGCGGTGACATAACGGATACCGGGTACTCCGTACTCGGTCGCCAGCCTGCGCAGTTCGCCCTCTTCCCCGGTCGGCGCGCAGCGCACCAGCAGTGTGGTCTTCGCGCGTACCCGGGCGTCGAGACCGGCCAGGAGCTTGGACAGCGCCGGAAAGACAGACGGGTCCATCACCCTTCCCTGCGCGCCCACTTCGAGAGTGAGGGTGTCCGGGTCGACCGGCAGCGCGGCGAGCGGTGGGCGGGGGCCGCCCCGCTGCCCCACGGCCAACCCGGCGCGGGTCACCGCGACCTCCCAACGGTCCGTCAGCTGAAGGACACCGTGCTCGAAGCCGCCCTGCCCGGGGAGCGGGCGGTAGCTGTGCGCCAATCGGGGAGCCGGCCTCTTCCCGTCCACCGTGGCCGGGACACAGATCACAGCGGAGACGAACGGCTGCCATGTGGGCCGTCCGTGACGTCCGAGCACGATCGGCCGGGCGGACTCCCCCGGCAGCCCGTGACCGGGAAACAGCGGCATCCCGGACAGGACTTCCAACTCCATGCACAGCATGTCGGCGACCGACTGCGCGAGCGGCAGCGGATCACGTGCACCACCGGGCGCGAGGCGGACGCGGGACCGCCCCTCCGAGGGCAGCGCCGCCAGCACGGCGGCCACTTCATCGGCGGCGACGTCCTGAGCCACCGCGGTGCCGATCACCACAGTGGGCCGGACCAGGTCGACCGGCATCGCGAAGCACAGGTCGTCCGTCGTCTGTTCGGGCGACTCGGCCGGCCGCATCAGGAGCCCTGCGGGCAGCTGCTCCACCACGCAGCCGCCGGCGGTACGCGCGGGCACACGGTTGAGTGCCTTCTGCCACCCCGGCGCGGGCACCCGCGGGCCCAGCCTCTGCGGGTCCGCTCCCGGTTCGAAGTGCCACCAGCCACGGCCCGAGGCAGGCGGGACGAACAGAGTCCCCCCCGGTGCGATCAGTACGGCACCGTCAGGTGCCGTCACCTCGATGTGCCAGGCGTCGGAGATCTGCCGCGCCACGCTGGGACGCCCGGGCCGGTCATCGCCCGCCCCCGGCATGGCGAGCCGTACGTGGGCGACGCCGTTGCTCCGGAGGGTGTCGAGCAGAGCACCGAGACGCGACCAGAAGTCCGTGGCAGGGGTGTCGTCCCCGCCGCCCGAGCCCACCATGACCGTGACGATGCCCTCGTCGGCCCGCACGGCTCGTGCCACCTCGGCCAGATCGGCCAGGCTCGGACTGTCGTCCCCGTGCGACCGCAGGAGCAGGACCCCGTCGATGTCCTCCACCGGCGGAGCGGTCGTCCGCCCGTCCCGGACACCGTTGCCGGGCCCCGCGGCGGAGCCCTGCCCTGGCCGACTCCGCCTGGACCTGCCACCCTTGGGCGAGAAGACCGAGGCCCAGCGGCTCACGCGTCCGGCTCCGGCGGAGCGTCGCCGTCGAGGGCGGTCTGCACCTGCGCGGCACCGCCCTGGGTATCGCTCCCGTCGGCGACGGCACCGTCGGTGCCACCGGGCGCGCCGGGAGCGACGGGAGCGACGGGGATGTCGGAGCTGGTGGTGACCATCGGGACCGGTGCCGGGGCGTCGGCGGACACCGGCCGGTCCCGCCCGTCGGTGTCCTTGGCCGCCACGGGGCCGTCGAGGGCCTCCCGCACCGCGGAGATCTCCAGTGTCATGGAGACCGGACCGGAGGGGTTGAGGTACAGCAGGTGACCGTCGGGCACCTGGTCCAGCAGGTCCCCGTCGACCCGCATCAGCTCGAAACCGAACCGGCCGGAGGTGTGCAGGTACACCGGCGAGGTGTACAGCGGGACGGCGGCAGTGCCCTCCGGAGTGGTGACCGACACCAGTCCGCCGCCGGCCGCGGCGAGGACCGCGACCTCGTAGTGGGCCAGTGCCTCGGGCACCGCGTCGCCGGAGCCGTAGCCGGTGGCGGCCAACTGGACGGCCTGGTCCACGTCGTCCTCGGGCTCGGGCCAGCCCAAGGCCCGTGGAGAGGGCCGGTACTCGGGGTTCTGCTGCCATTCGACGACCTCGCCCTCCGGGCTGGAGCGCCAACGGCCGACCGTCGCCCACTCCGGCGGTTCGCCCTCGCCCGTCCACGTCGGGTCGAGCATGCCGAGCCAGTGGTCGGGGGCGAGCCGGGCCGCCTCGCGGATCTCGTCGGGGATGGGCGGGGCATCGTCGGCGAGACCGGCCGCCTGGGAGTCGAGGGCTTCCGGGGCGGAGTCGTCAGCCTCGTCCGCCACCGCGTCGGGCTCCGCCTCGGCAGCGGTGCGGTCGCCGGGAGTGTTCTCGCTCATCGTCGTCCTCAGCTCAGTACTCAGTGCTCAGTGGGTGGATCGCTCGACAGCCCGCTGCCGCCCTCGCGGCGACCCTCCCGTACCGGTGGCCGGGACGGCCGGACGGTGGCTACCGCCGTCCGGCGTGCCGAGCTCGCTCCGCATGCTCTGGACGTCCTGCCGTCAGCGCTGCACGCCGTTGTATGCCATCCGGAGCGCCTGGACCCCGTTCCGGACGGCGCCCTCCTCCGATTTCCGCAAAGCCACGGAGATTTCCTCTTGTCTCCGCTGCCTTACCCCTCGCGCCGTTCGGTCTCAGCTTGCCGCACGCGGCACCAGGCTTTTTACGGCATACCTCGCGGCAGGGAAAGGGCCATTGAGTTGAGCCAGATGATAGGCATACCCGAACAGGGTTAGCAAACATCATCCGACCCATTCCCTTTGCCGCATTACTCAATTGAGCAGCCATTTTCCGGGAATCACTTGCTCGATCGAGCGACGACCGGACAGGAAGGCGTCGATAAAGGACATAAGGTCACCGGCTGAAGTGACGGCGATGATTACCCGAAGCTGCCCAGCCGTATCCTGAACCCGCGCCCCGCCCGCACTGCGGCTGCGGCTGCGGCTGCGGCTGCGGCTGCGGCAAGCCTTCCCGCACGGCGCGAACTGCTCCCCTCCCCGTCGGGGCGGGCACAGCCCACCGAGATGCGCGCCTCACCGGTCGTGGCGGACCCGCGGTCAGGTCGGGACCGGTGGGCAGCACCGGCAGCACGTGCGCCGGCGACGTCTGCTCCCGCACGCCGCCGTAGCCCACGGTCTCGACGGCCTCCCGGGACAGCGGACGGCGCCCGGTCCGCCCGTTGATGCCCGCCCGCACCGGTTCCGTTCGCGCCCCGGGTGGGAACGGAACTCGTCCGGCATCGTCCGCCGCACCCGGTACGGAGCGCCGGACGGACGCGCCGGACTCCGTCCCACTCCCCGGAGAGCGGTCGCCGTCCCGTTTCCCCGTCGGTCTCGGGTTCGGCATCGACCGTCACCGGGGTGCCTCGTCCGCCGGACGTTCGAATTCCTGCTGTCCTATGCCGGCAAGTCGAACCGATCCGCGTCACCCACCAGGTGCAGAAGCTCCTCGACGCCGTCGACACCGGTCCGACGCACCAGGGCGTCCAGCGACAGCGGCCCCCACGCCAGCTTCGCGTCCCTCAACCGGGCCTCGTCCAGCACTCTCACCCGCCGCATCAGCTCCGCGAAGTCGTCTCTGCGGACCACGTCCGCCCCCAGTACCGAGCGCAACGCCGCCGCGTGAGCCCCCTCCGGTGCCGGCCGGCCCGCCGGCAGGGGCGCCCGCGGGAGGTGACCGCCACCCGGCAGGGGACCGCCGGCCTGGAGGAGGGTTCCGGCCGGCGGTCCGGCCGGGAACGCGGGCCGCGACGCCTGTGCCGGCAACACGGGAGGCTGGGCGAACAGCAGGTACGCGCGGATGGCGCTGAGGTCCGCCGGGACGAACCCCCGGTGGGAAGGGTTGATGTCGAACCGGCCCAGCTCCCTCCGCTTCCAGGCCTGCGCGCGTTGCCGGACGGTCTCCCTCAGCCACGGGACCCTCGGCTCGGACCCGGTGGTCCTCGTCACGGCGACCACCCACTGCCCGGTCAGGGTGGGGACCCTGTTGACGACGATCCGGTCATAGCCCACGGTCCGGTGCCAGGCCTTCATGCGCGCCGCCTGCGTGTTGCCGGACTCCTCCAGGTAGCGCACCTCGTGGCCGACGAGCGCGTACGCCTCGAGGTTGCCGCTGCGGAAACCCAGGTGTTTCAGACGGCCGCCCGAGCTCCGGGCGAGATGGTCGAACAGCCGCAGCTGGGTGGTGCGCGTGGAGGACGGGAAGGCGCGGCGCCACTCGACGCTCTCCCAGAATTCCGTCAGATCGTGAATCCGCCGCCCGCCGATGACCGGACGCAGCTTCGAGACGCCTCCGGGAATACCGTCGCCGGCGACGAGCACCGTGACATCGGCCGGCACCTCATCGATGATCTGTCGCAGTCCCCTGACGCCGATGTCGTGCTGCGGATGGATCTGGTCGTGCTTCCTCTTGAAGCGCGACCACAGAACCACGAATGGTCCTTCCTCTGATATTCCGCGCTGGGTAAGGAAACCGCTGACCCGCTCGTCGGCTCCCTGACCGTCGACGTCCAGGTCCCAGGCCCTCCTGATGACCTGTGGGCTCCGCTGCGGATCCCATCGCTTCGCGACCGTGCTGGTTCCGTGACCGACCGTCTTAGGGAACCGACCACCGACCAGTTGCGGGGGAAGCGGCGGAACCGCCCTCTCCAGGTCGGCTCCCAGAGGAGTTCTGTTCTTCACCTTCGCGTACACGGCCCGCGGGTTCTCCGTCCTCAGGAGGTGGACGCGCTGCAGCAGTGCGTCGGTCTCGGCTTCGCGCTGCTCCTGCAGGAGCCTCCCCTGCTCCGGTGTGATGCCTCTTCCCAGCCTCCGCGCCTCCGCCGCGTACCGGTTGTGAGCCGACGCCACGAGACTGCTCTTCATGAAGAAGCTGATCTCGTCGAGGACCTGTTCGCCGTGCACGACGAGTGCGTGCAGGCCCGGATCGAGGAGGAGTGCCGCCGTGAGGCCGAAGGAGTCTCCGGTGAAATCCCCCTGGGTGACGACCATGTCGCCGGGAGGAGGAGTACCGAACCCGTGGGCCTCCCGCAGTGCCCCGAGGTTGGTGCGCATGTGCAGTACGTGCCGCGGTGCGGCACCGAGCCGGTACCACAGCTCCTCGATCTGCTCGGAGGGCGTGCCGCCAGCCATCCCGGACAGCTTCCTGGACAGGGCGGCGTCGTGGGTACCGGTTCCGCCGCTCTGGCGGAAGGCGATGTCGCGGAACTGCGAGAGCGTCCTGAGTACCCGCAGGTTCTGGCCGGGCTGGTGTCCCAGGAGGTACAGCAGGTCGAAGACCTGCTCCGGGAGCTCGTCGGGCCGGCTCAGAGCGACGGCGAGCGCGGCGTCGACCAGGGCGTCCTCGTGGGAGGGAACGGCTGTGCCGTTCTTGTCCAGGAGCGTCCCGTAGGGGCGGGGGGCCGCCGTCAGCGTGAGGGGGGTCTCCCCCACCACTCCGGTCGCGGTACGGGGATCGTGCGGCTCCGCCCTCAGCCACTCCTCCTCCACTCCCGTGATCCGCGCCGAGATGAGCTGGTTGACCGTCGTGACGGGGATGGTCCCGTTGTTCGTGAAGACCACGAAGCGCAGGTCCGTGATGAGGCGCGGACTTCCGTACACGAGATTCGCCAGGGCCGCGCCGGTCAGGGCGACCGGGTGGCCCAGGTCCCGCATCAGGGCGCTGAACTCTCCGGCGAGTCGCAACGCGTCCGCGTTCCTCGCCGGGGTGTCGGGGGTGAACAGCGAACCGACCCTGCCCCCGGCCACCGGCAGCGCGTCCGCGGGGCTGTTCCTGGTATCGACGCGCACGGGAAACGCGGCACTGTACTGAACGCCCCCTTCCCACCGGGAGACCTGGAAGCGGTGGACTCTGCCCGCCGCGAAGGAGTCGTTGCGCCCGTGGAGCTGCCAGCCGGGCGGCACCCTGCCCTCGATCCGCCGGAAGACGAGGTACAGCAACTGCGCGGCGCTGACGAACCGGTCGTCGACCGTGACGGTGAGCCCCTGCGCCATCGCGTGCTGCAGCCGCGCGACACTCCAGGGGTGCGCGCGGTCGGCGCTGACCGTCAGCACGGACTCCTCGGGCCGAACGGGCGGGGGCCCGGCGTTCCACAGCTCGGTGGGCGGACGGGCGGGCCGGGAGTCCTCACCGGACCCGGCGGACAGCGAGGTGGGCGGGGTGAGGAAGAAGCCCGCACCGGGGCGCGCGGTCAGCACACCGGTGGGATTGCCCTCGGTGTCCTCCAGCAGATGTGTGTACAGGGCGGGATCGCCGATGCCGCCGGGCGCCACGGCCATCGCACCGGTGGGCTGCGCCACGGTGATACCGGTGGCGTCGGCGTACTGCTGCAGCCTCGCCCACAGCCGCTGCTGCCCGTCCGATTCATCGGCCCACGGGTTGCACGCCTCGACCGTCAGATGGGTCGTCCCCATGGCCATCAGGGACGCGGCCACGTCCGCCATGAGCCGGTGCGCGTCATGTCCGTGCCCTGCCAGGTAGTAGGTGGGCCGCCCCGGACCGGACATCGGTACCCGTACGGCGTTCGGCACGCCGTCCGGACCGTGCCGCCACCGCAGGAGGGTGTCGGCCTCCTCCAGACGGGCGTACAACGGTGCGCGCAGCGCCCAGTCCTCCTCGGAGAACACCGCCTCCCCGAGGTGCCGGCCGTCCTCGGAGCGGATCTCCCACCGCCGTACCGGCCCCCGCGTCGCCGGCCACGGCCCGCGCACCGGCTGATCGCCGGTCTCGACGGCTCCGTGGGGTTCCTGCCGCCGACGGGGGGCCGAGGGCCCTGCCACGCCCGCCAGATAGCGGCCGTCCCGGTGCACCAGGAGAACGGCCGGGCCGGTTTCGGCGCCCAGTCGGCGTACGGCCCCCGGACCGCCGGGACCGGTCAGTTCGACGCGGAAGCCGAGCCTGCGGCCGAGCAGGTCGGCCATGACCGGAGCGACGGCCTCCTGCGCAAGGTCCTGGCGCGTCAGCAGCCGGAACTCCTGCAGCGGGGTCAGACCGAGATCCCCGGTCGCCAGCGGCGTGCCCAGCAGGGTGGCCTCGGCCTCCTTCGCCGACGGCACCGCGACGCCGGCCGCCTTCAGCTCGGCCACGGTGGCCTGGTGCCCGGGAGCGAGCAGCCGGGTGCCGACGGGGAGGTCGCCATCGGTGACCTCGCGCCCGGCCCAGTCGTACAGGGCGTCGGCGACCGCCGCGTGCGGGCCGGTGGAGTCGATGCCCAGCCGCCGCGCCGCCCCACCGGTGAGGAGGTCCGGCGCGCCCCGGCGTAGTGCCTCCAGCAGCGCCTCGACGGGCCGCTCCGCTTCGCTGCCCAGCTCTACCGGGCCCAGCTCTACCGGGTCCGGCTCCGTGTCCTGCGGCAGCGGGCCGCCGCCGTCCCGGCGGGCGCTCCCCAGGTGCTCCCGCGGGTATGAGGGCAGGCCGGGCCCCTGCGGGAACTGCGCCGAGGACGTGTTCCACAGTTCGGCGGCCGGATAGGCGGGCGACCCGTCGTTGGGGCGCGGGGGGACGCCGGACGGCCCGAAGTCCTCGTCCCGCTGCGCCGGTGCCGCGCCGTCCCCGGTGCTCTCCACGGCGACCGCCGCGGTCTCCTCTGTCCCGTCGGTCTCCTCAATCACGGGCAGGGGGCCGGTAGTCGTGGTGGTCGGGGTGGCGGCGGCAGTGGCGGTGTCCCGCAGGAGGGGGAGGAGTTCCTCCAGGCCGTCGACGAGGGTCTGCCCGTCCGCTTCCAGGGGGAGCATGCCGTACAGGGCGCGGTCCACGTCCAGGCGGACGGTGCCGCCGGGGCCGTGGAGGACCAGGCGCGCGTCGAAGCGGTAGTGGCGGTAGTTCCGGGTGCTCTCCTTGTTGCTCTCGTCGGTCTCGGAGGCCTTCTGGTCGTGTTTCTCGCCGTCCTCGACGGCGAGGAGTTCGAGGGGCGCCCGTTCGGTCTCCTGGCTCCCGTGGGTGTCGCCACCGCCTTCGGGACCGAAGGTCAGCGACCAGCCCGAGGCCTTCTCGCTGCTGCTGGTCGGGGCGTGGTCCTTCTGCTGGTAGCGGCGGGCCTTGAACCTCGCCCCCGTTCCGGGGAGCAGGGGGTGGGCCGCGGTCAGCTCCAGGCCGGCCAGAACGGTGTCGTCCCCCACCGGGATTCGGTAGCTGCCCGTCAGCAGGTCCGCGATGTGGGGCCGCAGCATGCCCTCACCGGTGTAGTGCTCGAACAGCCGTCCGGCCAGTGTGTGTCGGCCCAGGCCGTACACGCGGGGCGGCCGGCCGTCGGCCAGGTCGGGCGCCTTGCCCTTGGCATAGCGGCGGGCGGCCACCGCCGCCCAGCGCTGGACGGCCACCGCCGCCGGGACCGCCCAGGGATGCAGGTTGTCGATCATCTGCTGCGGCACACCGGCTACGGGAGCCGTCGGGCGCTGTCCGTCGCTCCCGGCGGCCCGTGTCCAGCGCGGGTCGGTGCCGTGGGAGGGGGCGAGGTCCGCGTCGATTCCCTCAGCGCCGGCAGGGAGGGTCAGGTGCTGGGGCACCAGCAGCCGCACCGTGCCGGTCAGCGGGGGTCTGCCGTCGGCGGCGCTGTCCTCGTACCACACCCACGGCTCGTGGGTCTCCCACCAACGGTGCAGGGTGTCGGTGCCCAGTCCCCTGCCGGCGGACAGCAGTGCCCACTTGGCACCGCGGACGGGAAGCTCGACGAGCGTGGGCGGCTTGGTGCTCGTCCCCATCTCGATGCGGAAGGTCATCGGGTGGTTGAACTCGTGGGCGGTGTCCTTGGTGGAGGTGCGGTAGATGTCCTTGGTCTCCCGGGCCTCCCCCTGGCCGCGGCCGGAGCTGGACTCGTAGCCGGCGCCGAACTCGGCACCGCCGTGCTTGTGGTCGATGCCGCCGCGGGCGGTGAAGAGGAAGCCGCCGTGATGGCGGTCGGTGACGGACTCGCCGGTCTCCTCCTCCCGGATGCCCTGGCTGCGCAGGGTGAGGGTGACGTCCGGGCGGGGCCGGTCGTCGGTGGCGGGCAGGGGGGTGCCGGTGACGTTGATCCACAAGTAGCGGGTGGTGCCGAGCGGGCCGGGGACGGGCACCCAGCGCCGTACCCCGGAGGCGGTCAGGGCCGGGTACAGGATCTCCAGCCGCTGGGAGGAGTAGCTGTCGGTCAGCAGGCGTTGCAGCAGGTTCGGCCGGTCACCGCCCTTGTTCCGCAGGAGACCGCGCTCGCGGAGCTTGTCCAGGATCGCGGGCAGTACGGCGTCGGCGGTGAGCAGCTCGGGGTGGGCGATGCCGGGGAGCATGGCCGGGTGGGCCACCGTACGGGGGGTCTCCTGCTGTCCGGCGCCGGACGCGGGGCCGGCGCCCGACCCGGGCCCGGTCCCAGGAAGCAGGTCCCGCATCCTGCGCTCGGGGATCAGCAGGTCCAGTGCGTCCCGGACCGACAGGTAGCGGGTCACCTCCTCCGTGGTGCCGCCCTTCCAGCGCATGGCGGTGACCTTGAGGACCGGGGTGGCGCGCACCGTGTGGGTGGCGCCGCCGTAGGTGGCGCGGGTGATGGTGACGTGCCCCTGCTTGTTCTTGCGCTCCTTGGTCCAGGTGCGCTGGGACCCGAAGAGGAGGGCCAGTGTGAGCCGCCCGCCGGCGCCGCTCTCCCCGGTGTGCGGGGTGCCCTCCTCGCTGTCGGATTCTTCGCCGTGGCCGCTCTCGGCCTCGCTGCCCAGGAAGAACTGCGGGCCCAGGGAGTTGGCGCTCGCCGCTCTGAGGTAGGTGTCCCGTCCGTCCTGGTGGTTCTCGGTGGCCTGGAGGTAGTGCTCGATCTCCGTGTCGCCCTCCGGAGCCCGCCCGAGGTCCTCCGGGTTCAGGGCCTCCAGGTGCAGGCGGATCGCCTGCTTGTGACCGTCCCGGTCGGGCAGGTCGATGACGTGGCCGGCCGGTCCGGCCATGGCGTCGATGGCGCCGCCCAGCTCGGTGGTCCTGGCCGCCTCGCGGATGGCGTCGGGCCAGTTCCGCCAGTCCGCGGCCCACGCCCGCGCCTCGTCGGGCTTCAGGCCGTTGAGCAGAGCGTGCAGGGAGGAGGCCAGCTCGGGCAGCCGAGGCATGTCGAGGAAGGCGGGGTAGATGCCCGAGGTGCCGCCCTCGGCCAGGTTCACCCTCGGCACGTCCGGTCGGGGCGGACGGTTGCTGATGTGCCACTGTCCCGCGGCGGTGAGCTGTTCGGGCTTCAGCGGGGCGGTGGGCACGTGCTCGTGGGGGACGTCGACAATGGCGGTGACGTCGTCGGGCCGGTCGATCCACCAGGTGGTGGTGGGCCCGGCGTCCTCCGGGTCCGGTTGCAGGAACAGCTCGTAGACCATGTTGTAGCCGTGCTCGTCGACGCCCTGGGTGGTCTCGGTACGACGGTAGGCCTTGGAGCTGCTGGACAGCTCCTGGTTGCTGTCCCTGCCCCCGCCGCCGAGCAGCCGGAACAGTCCGAGCTGGAAGCGGGCCAAGTTACTGATCCCCAGCCGTACGCCGCCGCCGGCGCCGACCTCGGCTCCCCATTTGCGCTTGAGGTGGCCGGCGGTCTTGCGGGACGTCACCGAGCGGGCGTTGACCGTGCGCGGATAGCTGGCGTACACGTCCTCCAGCCGCTCCCGCAGATGCCCGCGCACCCCGGCGCGGTAGGTGCGCCCGCCCACGGTGACGGTGTGCGCGATGCCCGTCAGCAGGGCCGACAGGTCGGACTCCAACGCGGGAGTGCCGAAGAACATCAGCAGTTCCCGGTCGGCCTGGGACCAGTCGGCGCTCGCCGCCTTCTTCCCCTGCCTCTTCTCCAGGTCCGCCCTGATCCCCGAGCGCAGTTGTTCGAGGACCAGTTCCGAACCCGGCAGTTCGCTGAGCATGCCGAGGCCCTGCCCCCGCCGGGTCGCCAGGGCCAGCGGCTCGCGGAAGTGGGGGGCCGGCAGCGGGGTGTCCAGCCGCGCCGGACGGGTGGGGTCGAACACCGGGGCGGTACCCGACTCGCGCAGCAGCGCCCGGACCCACGGCTGGGCGTCGACGGGACCGGGCGGCGGCTCCTGGGGCGGTCGCGGCCCGTGGAACAGGGCACGCACGGCGGGGGTCACCACGCTGCCCAGCAGGCGTTCCTCGAAGCCCGGGGCCTCCAGCAGCGGCATCGCGGTCTCCCCGGTGACGGTGGTCTCCACCGGGCGGACGGTGTGGCTGACCGACTGGGGGGTCACCGTCAGACGCAGGCGGGTGCGGTAACGGGCCTGGTCCGACCTGGTGTTGAGGACGGTGTGCTGTTGCCCCTGGGTGTTGAGGGAGTGGCCGTCGGAGCGCTCCCCGGTTCCCTTGACGCCGAAGGCGGGGAAGACCCCCCGGGCGACGGAGCCCTCGCCTCCGCCCAGGAGGCTGACCTGGAAGCCGAGGGAGGTCTTGCTGCCTCCGTCCCTCTTCGTCTCGGCGGACAGGCCGCCGCCCATGTCGTCGCGGACGCCCACGCCCTCGGTCATGCCCACGTACTGGACGGACTCGATCTGGGCCCGGATGTGGAAGTGGCCGTCGAAGGACCTGGCGGCCACTGTGGCCACGTGGATCGGGTTGGTGATGTCGCCGCTGGTCAGCAGCCAGCGGCTGCGGTTGAGCACGGATCGCTCGTTGAGGGTCTCCTGCGCCTGCGCCACGATCCGTACGACCGTTGCGGCCCGGATGCCCGCCTCCAGCAGGGCGGCCTGCAGGTCGGCGACCGCGGCGGTCGTGTCCATGGCGTTGAGGGTGATCTTCGCCCGGGTGGGACGCTGGAAGGCCCCGTCCCCCTCGGCCTGCTCCCCGGGCAGGGGCGCGGGCTGCGGCACACCGCGGTCGGGACGCGGCGCACCGGGTGCGGTGTAGGCGCTGGGCAGGCCGATGGCCATCTCGAGGGGGGAGATCACACCGTGGGGGCGCTCGACGCCGTCGACGAAGACGCGCACCTCCAGGTCGGCGTCGAAGTCGTTGGTGTCGGCGATGAACAGCTTGCGTCCGGAGACGACGTCGCGCTTCCACTTGCGGACGTGCTTGCGGGAGACGCTCGCGGTGATGTTCGGCAGGCCGAGCAGGACCGCGGAGGCCGCCCTGGAGCTGACGCTGATGGCGTTGAGCAGCGCGGACTCCATGCCATGGCTGATATCACGCGACTTCTCCCCGCCCGTGGCCGTCGCCGCGAATCCCACGGAGTAGTCGCGCACCGCGCCGGCCGGCTTCTTGGGCTGCGGACGGAGGTTGCGCACCTGGGGGCGCAGCCACACCACGTGGCCGCCGGCCTCCAGCATCCGGCCCTTGGCCAGGAGATCGCTCCACGCCGTGGGGTCGTCGGTGAGCAGCAGGTCGCGCAGCGCGGTCCGCAGCGCGGGATACAGCCTCTCGTCGGGGTCCCTGCCGTCGGCGCGCGGGGCGGAGCGGACACGCAGGCCGTCGATGGCGGCGTCGGCCCAGTCCGTGGCCGTCCGCTCCGCGGACGGCCCGCCCGCAGCGGACCGGTCCGGGAGCAGCATGCGGGTGTTCCGGACGAAGGCGTGGCCGAGTGCGCCCTCGTCCAGGTACCAGGGAGCCTCCGGCTCCGCAGCCGGCCGCACCTGCTCCGTTTCCGGCTCCGGTCCTCCGTCCTGGCCGTCCTGGCCGTCCTCGCCGTCGCGAGGGTCGCCATCGGTGGCGGCCTCCTCCCGCAGGACGTCGACAAGACGGTCGCGCACCTGCTCGTGCAACTCGGCTGCCCGATCCAGCAGCACCTCCCGCACGTCGACCAGCCAGGCCTCTCGGTCAGCCTCACCGAGCCGGTCCGGGAGGGACTGTGCCTCCTCTCCCAGGGCACGGAATTCCGGGTCCTCGGTCAGCAGCGTCGGAAAGCCGAGGGAGCGGTCCTGCAACCCTCGCCTGACGGCGTCCTCCACCGCCCGGGTCAACAGACCGGACTCGCCCTCGGTGTTCTCGGTGACGAATGCCCGCAGCAGCGGCGCGTCGGCGTCGGAGAACCCCGGCGGCAGCACGACCGCCCGGAGTCCGTCCGCGGGCAGGGGCGGTTCGAGCAGCCGCTGCCGGGACGGCTCGTGGGCTGCTTGCACGTCCTGCTCCATGGACGTCTCCTCCCTCGTCGGGGAGTTCCAGGGGGCGTCCGGCCCGGGAAAAGCAGGAACCACCCACCCGGTGGTGTCCGCCACGACCGGGGGTGCGGGGATGGTGCCCGGGTCGGGAGCGTCATGACCACGGGTGACGGTGACAACGCGGTACGGCGGCTGGTGCCGCACCCGCAGCTCCACCCCGCCGAGCACGACGAAGTCCTGCCCTCTGCTCCCAGCGTCCCACCTGCTTCGGGTGTGAGGAGACACCACCTCCACCCGCATCGGCAGATAGCCCGGTGTGTCACGGTGCCGGGCATTGATCTCCGCGATCTCCGCCGTCAACCTGGCCGACTGCCTGTGCTCCCCCGAGGCTTCCTCATTGTCCAGGAGGATGTACGCGCTGCTGTGGTGTCCCATCACATGGTTCAGCGAATGCGCCAGACCTGACGGCCCACGGTCCATCGCCCACGGCCCCGGATGCGGAATGACCATGTCGGTGTACGGCACATGGTGCCCGAAACCGGTCACCGAACTGCGCGACAGCACCGGGTTGCCCGCATCCAGGACCATCCGCAGGCCCTCGCTCAGGGGGGACAACATCTGCGGGTCGTACGCACTGACGTTTTCCCGCAGCCGGTACAGATCCCGCAAAAACGTGACGTCCTCGAACCCGGCACCGCCGTCGACCGCGGCCACCACCGTGTTACGGGTCTCCTCGACCGCCGCATCGACCCACGTGTAGTCCTCCACACCCCACAACCGCTCACGATGCGCCGGATGCAACTCCCCATACCAGCCGGAAGCCTCGACCTCCTCCCAACTCACCTCCCGCGCCTCACCCTGCTCATCGGACACGACGAGCACCGGAGGCGTACCCCGCGGCGCGGCCGGCGCAGGACGGAAAGTGCGCATCTCCGCAGCCTTGCCGTCCCCGCCGTGGGCGAGGTGGATCACGGGCTCGCCCGTCACCACGTCGGAGTGGACGATGAAGCTGCCGGTGGGGGCGTGGACCGTCTTCCCCGTGACGTCGGCGATGGTCTGCGCGGCGTTGACCCGGGTCCCGTGTTCACCGGTGAAGATGTCACGGCCTGACTCGCAGGCGATCAGAGAGATGTCGCTGAAGTCCCGCAGGGCAGGGTTGTCCCGCAGGAGTCCACCGAGCTCCCCGGCACGGAGGAGATGGTTCCCGCCGTCAGCCCCGACGAGACGGAAACCTCTCTCGTCGTAATGCATACCGAGGAAGAAGGACCCCTCGACCCCGGACGGCAGATCACGCCAGGCACCCACTTTCCTGCCCTGCTCGTCCAGATGCCACTGCACGAAGCGCTTCTGCTCCGAGAGCTTGCCGTACCTCTCCAGACGCGGCGCCAGATCGGCGGCGTCGAAGGACACCTCGCCGATCAGCCTGCCGGTGCTGAAGTCCCTGACCGGATGGAAGACGACCGGCGGATACCCCCACTCCTTCCCCGCCCGCCCCTCACGCGGCGGTGTCTCGGACGAAGGACGCGAAGCCTGCATCCCGGCCGGGGAGTTCCAGGGGGCGTCCGGCCCGGGAAAAGCAGGAACCACCCACCCGGTGGTGTCCGCCACGACCGGGGGTGCGGGGATGGTGCCCGGGTCGGAAGTGAGGGTGTTGTTCTGGATGGAAGTGGAGGTCCGCGCGGGGTCGGGGACGTCGGCGGTGGTGGGCACCGTGTCGACGGGCTGGACATGGACGCTGTACGGACTGTTGGTGACGACGGGCTGGACGGCCTTGACCACGGCCGGCTGCGCCCCCGCGGAAACGGACACGGAAGCGGAGGTAGGGAAGGCACCGTCAATGGCCCGGTCGAACTGCCGCGGACCCACAGCGGACGCGGTCGGGAACGAGGACGCGGGTACGGGTCCAGGCGGGGGTGCGGACATCGCGGTGGTGGAAGAGACGGTCCCGGTGAGGGGTCCGCCCGTGAGGGGCACGGCCGTGGGACCCGTGTCCATGGTGAAGGCCGGCACCGGCGCCATCGATCGACCGGGCTCGGCGGAGACGGATGTCCGCTCCGCTGGATCCTGTGACAAACCACCGGGCAGCGCAGGCGTGGCACCCACGGCAGGAGAGACACCACTGGAGATCTGATCGGTGGTGCCGGTGGTCTGCTCCCGTGTGTCCGACTGCACCGGCACCTCGTCCACGCTGCCGGACCCGGACATGTCCCGAACAGACACGTCCTGCCGGGACGTATCCAGATCGGGCACGGTCTGGTCGGGCACGGTCTGATGGAAGGTGTCCTGGCCGAGCATGGTCTGGCCGGTGACCGGTGTGGTGATCCCCGACGCGGACTGTCCCGGGGCAAAGGGAGTGAGAGGAACAGGGGGGGCCAGGGCAGCCGGGCCCCCGGTTTCCTGGCCGGTGACATCGGTCGGCGCTTGCCCCTGGTTCTCAAGCTGTGCGGAGGGCTGGGACTGCCCCGGGGCCGGGGCCGGGGCCGGGGCCGGGGCGGGAGTGGCGGGGAGGGAGGAGGCGGTGTCCGGTGGGCTGGAGGCGAGCGGCGGCCCGCTGTCCACGGTGTCCGCCCAGGAAGGCCGCACACCGCTGACGGCATCGCCAGGAGTATCGGGCTCGGTGATCGCCGTGTCGTCACTGGCAACCGACCAGACGTCACCATCGCTGACATCACTATCGCTGACGTCGCTACTGCTGAACTCGTCGGAGAGCGGAGCGTTGCCGTCGAAACCGACCACGGCGGAGTTCGGGCCGAAACCGGCGAAGGAGGACGCAGCGGAGCCAGGACCCGCACCAGTCACCCCAAACCTACCGTCCGAGCTCCCGACACCACCCACCTCACCGACATCGCTGAGAAGCGAGTCGTTGTCATCGAAGAAGTCGAGGTCACTGACCTCAACATCGTCAGCCGCACCGTCGGGGGTGTCCGCGCCGCCGACGGCAGGCGAGGAAGACGGCAGAGCGGGGGAAACACCGGTTCCCCCCACCAGCGGAGAGGAGACAGGAGACAGGACATCACCGCCGGTATGCGGCGTCCGCAGGGGCAAACCACCGGTCTCGCCGTTCTGCAGTACGGCAGCCACATCGGCGGAAACCACCGGCGGCGGCGTCTGGACCACGGGCAGCACCACCCCGGACAGACCAACCACCCCCGGCACCACCGGCCCAGAAACAACAGCGGCCTCCGGCTCCTCACCGGAACCAGCGCCCGCGACCGGACCCGGGACGGGAACACCACCACCACCGGTACCGGTACCGGTACCGGTACCGGTGGTGGTACTGGAACTGGTGGTGGTACTGGAACTGGTGGTGACGGAGTTGGTGGTACCGGTGGTACCGGTGCCAGTTGGATTGAAGTTGGTGCCGGTGAGCACGGTGGCCGCCACACCACCCACCACCCCCGGCGCCGGCACAGCCGAGCCGGCCGAGACCGTGGAAGGCTTCTCCTTCCCCGCACCGTCACCGGCCGAGAACTTCCCCATAAAACCGGACGCATCATTGACATGCTGCGCCCCGACCGC
>NZ_JAPJDM010000044.1:0-27887 GCF_026242095.1 Streptomyces sp. NEAU-W12 | reverse complement strand
ATAACGGGGGACGCGGTGACGTCGGGGGACGTCACCACGGAGCGGGGGAGCCACGAGGAAGCGGGACCGGAGGGCCGGGGGCCTTCCGGTCCCGCTTCTGTGCGTGCGCAGGTCCGCGTCGGCGCGGCGCCGGTCACGTGCCGGCTACGCGGGCCGGGCAGGCGTACGCGCCGTGCCCGTGCCGGCCCCGACCCGTCCGCTGCCGCTGTCGTCCCGCGCGGCCGCGAGGCGGGTCAGTGCCTCGTCGCGGTCGCAGGCGTGCGCGCCGAGCGCGGTCTGACGGCTGACGATCGCCCGCTCCAGCCGCATCAGCCGCCAGCCGCGGCGCAGCAGGAACGGCACGGACTTGCGGCCCTCCCTGAGGTCCCGCAGGAACCTGCGGCGGAAGGTCTTCACCGGACCCCGGCTCAGGCACAACGCGTCGGCCAGGAGGCCCAGTTCGCCGCAGCGCGTGACGATCTCCGCGGCGAAGATGCCCTCCGCTATGAACAGCGGGGCCGCGCCGAAGTCCACGTGCGACGCACCCGTACGGGCGCTCAGGCCGATGTCGTAGACGGGCACGTCCGTACGGCCCGTACGGCACAGCCGGTCGATCGCGGCGACGGCGGCGTCCGCGTCCCAGGAGTCGGGGTGGTCCCAGTCGATGTCGGAACTGCCCGCCACCAGGGGCAGCGACGGGTCGTCGCCCTCCTTGTAGAAGTCGTCGAGGCGCAGCACCGGCAGGCCGGAGCGGGCCGAGAGGAGGGACTTGCCGGAGCCGGAGGGGCCGCAGAGCAGCACGACACGCGCGGAGAAGGGCGACTGGGAACTCACGGGACACCAGTGTGCGGCATCCCCCGGGTGTCGCACGACCGTGCGGGTCCGCTTTGAGGCGCGCACCACACCTCCACTACGCTGCGCGTCGGTCCGGTCACTCAACGGGAGTGGCCGGTGGAGGCAAGAGGTGGCAGCAGTGATGGCCCGACACGCAGCACCCAAGAAGCCGGCCGCCCGGCGCGCCCTGGTCGCCCTGGCGACCGCGGGAGTGGCCCTGGGGGCGGGCGCGACGACGGCGGCGGCGGACTCCCAGGTGCCCCTGGGCCCGCGGCCCGCGTCGCTCGGCGCCGTCGACCCGCAGGCCGGTGTGCGGCCCCTGACCGGCACGGTCGGCCAGGTCGCGGGCCCGGTCTCCGGCCTGAAGCCCAATCCGCTGGCCGGTACGGGCGTCGACCCGCTCGACAACGGCGTCGAAACCCAGGTCGCCGACTTCAGGCCGGTGGACTCCCGTGCGGTGACCGGCCCGGTGGCCCAGGCGGAGTCGGTCGACGGCGTCCCGGTCGCCGGACGGGCGACGGGCCTGCTGGGAGCCTGACCGCCGGGGCGCCCGCCGGACGTACGGAGAGCCGGGGCCGCGCCCCCCCGCGGGGGCGGGGCCGCCACCCCCCCCGGGGGGGGGGGCCCCCACGGCTCTCCGGCCCGCGGTGGCTCCTCGGTCAGTAGGCGGAGCCCGAGGCGCCCAGGGAACCCGTCGGGTGCCAGACCGTCTTGGTCTCCAGGAACGCCGTCATGCGGTCCGTCCCCGGAGTGGCCGTCCAGTCGTCCACAGCCTGTGGACGCAGGACGCGCTTGAGGTTGTCGGCCGCGGCGGTCTCCAGATCCTTCGCGAGTGCCTCGTCGGCGCCCGCGAGGTCGATCGCGTTGACGTCCTGGTGCGCGGCCAGCGGCGCGGCGATCTCCGCCGTACGGCCGGACAGGAGGTTGACCACGCCGCCGGGCACGTCGGAGGTGGCCAGGACCTCACCGAGCGAGAGCGCCGGGAGCGGGGCCTTCTCCGAGGCGACGACGACCGCGGTGTTTCCGGTCGCGATCACCGGGGCGAGAACCGAGACCAGGCCCAGGAAGGACGACTCCCGGGGCGCCAGGACCGCGACCACGCCGGTCGGTTCGGGGGAGGACAGGTTGAAGAACGGGCCCGCGACCGGGTTCCCGCCGCCGAGGATCTGGGCGATCTTGTCCGTCCAGCCCGCGTACCAGACCCAGCGGTCCACCGCCGCGTCCACCTGCGCCGCGGCCTTCGCCCGCGACAGGCCCTCCGCGTCGGCGACCTCCCGCACGAACTGGTCCCGGCGGCCCTCCAGCATCTCCGCGACGCGGTAGAGGACCTGACCGCGGTTGTACGCCGTCGCCCCCGACCAGCCGCCGAACGCCTTGCGGGCGGCGACCACCGCGTCACGGGCGTCCTTGCGGGACGACAGCGGGGCGTTGGCGAGCCATGTGCCCTGGGGGTCCGTCACCTCGTACACCCGGCCGCTCTCCGAACGCGGGAACTTCCCGCCGACGTACAGCTTGTAGGTCTTGAAGACGCTCAGCCGCGGCTGTTCGGCCGTCCCGGCCCCGCCGGCCTTCACGTTCTTGTCGGTCTTATCGGACATCGAGGTACGCCTCCAGGCCGTGGCGGCCGCCCTCGCGGCCGAATCCCGACTCCTTGTAGCCGCCGAACGGCGAGGTGGGGTCGAACTTGTTGAACGTGTTGGACCAGACGACACCCGCGCGGAGCTTGTTCGCGACGGCCAGGATGCGGGAGCCCTTCTCCGTCCAGATGCCCGCCGACAGGCCGTACGGTGTGTTGTTGGCCTTGGCGACGGCCTCGTCCGGGGTCCGGAAGCTGAGCACCGACAGCACCGGGCCGAAGATCTCGTCCCGCGCGACCGTGTGTGCCTGGGTGACGCCGGTGAACAGCGTCGGCGCGAACCAGTAGCCGTTCTCCGGGAGTTCGCAGGCAGGGGACCAGCGTTCGGCGCCCTCGGCCTCGCCCTGCTCGACGAGCGAGGTGATCCGCGCGAGCTGCTCGGAGGAGTTGATCGCCCCGATGTCGGTGTTCTTGTCCAGCGGGTCGCCCAGCCGCAGCGTGGTGAGCCTGCGCTTGAGGGAGTCCAGCAGTTCGTCCTGGATCGACTCCTGGACCAGCAGGCGGGAGCCCGCGCAGCAGACCTGGCCCTGGTTGAAGAAGATGCCGTTCACGATGCCCTCGACGGCCTGGTCGACCGGGGCGTCGTCGAAGACGATGTTGGCGCCCTTGCCGCCGAGTTCGAGCGTGAGCTTCTTGCGGGTCCCGGCGACGGTCCGCGCGATCTGCTTGCCGACCGCCGTGGAGCCGGTGAAGGCGACCTTGTGCACGTCCGGGTGGGCGACCAGCGCGGCGCCCGCGTCGCCGTATCCGGGAAGGATGTTGACGACACCCCGGGGCAGGCCCGCCCGGCGGCAGACGTCCGCGAAGAACAGGGCGGAGAGGGGGGTGGTCTCGGCCGGCTTCAGCACGACCGTGTTGCCGGTCGCGAGCGCCGGGGCGATCTTCCACGCGAGCATCAGCAGCGGGAAGTTCCAGGGGATGACCTGGCCGGCGACGCCCAGGGGGCGCGGGTTCGCTCCGTAGCCGGCGTGCTCGAGCTTGTCGGCCCAGCCCGCGTAGTAGAAGAAGTGCGCGGCGACCAGGGGCAGGTCGGCGTCGCGCGTCTCCCTGATCGGCTTGCCGTTGTCCAGTGTCTCCAGGACGGCCAGTTCGCGGCTGCGCTCCTGGATGATCCGGGCGATGCGGAACAGGTACTTCGCCCGCTCCGCGCCGGGCAGCGCCGACCAGGTCGCGAAGGCCTTCCCGGCCGCCTTCACCGCGCGGTCCACATCCGCCTCACCGGCCTGCGCGACCTCGGAGAGGAGCTCCTCGGTGGCGGGGCTGACGGTCTTGAAGGCCCGGCCGTCGGCGGCCTCGGCGAACTCGCCGTCGATGAACAGGCCGTAGGACGGGGCGATGTCGACGACCGCGCGGGACTCCGGCGCCGGGGCGTACTCGAACGCGGACGAGCGTGCGGGGGCGGCCTGGGCGGGGGCGGTCCGGGCAGTGGCCCGGACGGTGGTCGCCGGGGTGGTCGCCGGGGCGGTCGCCGGGGTGGTCCCGCCGGCCCCGGCGGCCTGCGCGACCGCGGTCCTGCTCTTCTTGGCCTTCTTGTTCTTCTTGGTCATGGTGATCAGTCCACCGTCACGTAGTCGGGGCCGGAGTAGCGGCCGGTGGCCAGCTTCTGGCGCTGCATCAGCAGGTCGTTCAGAAGCGAGGAGGCACCGAAGCGGAACCAGTGGTTGTCCAGCCAGTCCTCGCCGACGGTCTCGTTGACCAGGACGAGGAACTTGATCGCGTCCTTGGTGGTGCGGATGCCGCCGGCCGGCTTCACACCGACCTGGATCCCGGTCTGCGCACGGAAGTCGCGGACCGCCTCCAGCATCAGGAGCGTGTTGGCGGGTGTGGCGTTCACCGCCACCTTGCCGGTCGAGGTCTTGATGAAGTCCGCGCCGGCCAGCATGCCGAGCCAGCTCACCCGGCGGATGTTGTCGTACGTCGACAGCTCGCCCGTCTCGAAGATGACCTTCAGCCGGGCGCTCGCCCCGCAGGTCTCCTTCACGGCGGTGATCTCGTCGAACACCTTCCGGTAGTTCCCCGCGAGGAACGCGCCACGGTCGATGACCATGTCGATCTCGTCGGCACCGGCGGCGACGGCCTCCCGGACGTCGGCCAGCTTGACGGCGAGCGGGGCGCGGCCGGCCGGGAAGGCGGTGGCGACGGAGGCGACCTTGACCGTGGAGCCGGCGACGGCCTCCCTGGCCGTGGCCACCATGTCGGGGTAGACGCAGACCGCGGCCGCGGCGGGGGCCGTGCGGTCGGACGGGTCGGGGCGGACCGCCTTCGCGCCGAGCGCCCGGACCTTGCCCGGGGTGTCCGCGCCTTCCAGCGTCGTCAGGTCGACCATCGAGAGGGCGAGGTCGATGGCGTACGCCTTCGCGGTCGTCTTGATCGAGCGGGTGCCGAGCGAGGCGGCACGCGCCTCCAGGCCGACCGCGTCGACACCGGGCAGCCCGTGCAGGAAGCGGCGCAGCGTGCTGTCGGACGCGGTGACGTCGCCCAGCGCGGCGGGGGCACCGACCCGCTCGGGCGCCGGCGAGGGCTGGGGGGAGGAGGGTGCAGTGGAGGACATGGTCACCAGACGAGCATATCTACGCGCGTAGCGGCTGTACAGCCCTCCGGTCGTCCGGCGACAGGAGCGGGCCCCGCCCGGCTTCCGCCCGCCCCCGCCCACCGCCTGCCGGTGCGGCTGCGGGCGTCGGGCAGAATCGGGGGCATGACGACCCCCGAGCCTCAGCCGTCCGACCGGGAGCCCGCCGAGCCCGCCCAGTCCACCGAGCCCGCCGACGGGACGGAGGACGGCACCGCCTCCACCGGGTCCGCCGCTGCCTCCGACTCCGCGGAGTCCTCGGCGGGACCGGAGTACCCGGCGGCGGCGGGGCCCGCGCCCGCGGGCCCCCCGGCCGCGGCTTCGGCGGGCCCGGAGCCCGGGTACGCCGACCGGGTGTACCGGTCGACCTCGGGGCTCGTCGGCGGTGCGCTGATCCTCGGCCTCGCCTGCTGGCTCGGCGTCGACGCCCTCCTCGTCGGCGAGGGCGACGCCCCGTGGCTCGCGCTCGCCGCGCTGCTGTTCATCGTGCCCCTGGTGGCGGCCTACACCCTGGTCCCCGCGGTGTACGCCAACGAGGACCGGCTGCGCGTCCGCAACCCGTTCCGCACGATCGTGCTGCCCTGGGGGCAGGTCTCCTCGCTGCGCTCCGGCTACACCAACGAGGTCTTCTCCGAGGCCGGCGCCAAGTACCAGCTGTGGGCCCTGCCCGTGTCGCTGCGGGCCCGCAAGAGGGCGGCACGACGGCTCCCGCAGGTCTCGGACCGTGCCGCGCCGGGCGCCGGGGCCTCCCGCGGCGGAGTCGAGCGGGCGGGGACCGACGGCTCGATGGACGAACTGCGCGAGCTGCACGAGAGGAACGCGGGCGAGGCGCACGCCCAGGGTGAGGCGAGCGTGCGCTGGGCCTACGAGATCATCGCCCCGTCCCTGGCCGGCGCCGTGCTGCTGGCGGTCCTGCTGGCGCTCGACTGAGGGACCGCGAGCGGTTCGGGCCCGGCTGACGGTCCCCGTCGTTCGTGCGAAGGGCGGGTCCGCGGCCGTCCGGTACGTGCGACCGCAAGGCGCTCCGGCGACGCGGCCGGGCCCCTCCCGCTCGCAGAGCCCGGGGAAGTGCGTGCGGGCGTCGCCGGGGCGGCCCGCCCTCCGGCGAGCCCTTCGAGGCGGAGGCACCCGGGCCGCGTTGCCGTCACCCGCCTCGCCCCGCGACCGGCCGCACCGGCCCCCGCGCTCCGGCCGGCCGGATGCCGGCGGCCGTCCGCGCCCCGCTCCGCCGGGCGGGCCCCGGGGCGGCACGAAGGAGGGGCCGCCGTGTCGGCGGCCCCTCCTGACGCTTTCCCGCGTGTGTCCCCGAGGCCTGCCGGAGGCTGCCGCTCAGATGCCGGCCGCCGCCTTCAGGTCCCGCTTGATCGCGGCCAGCAGGGCCGCCGCCTCGGTGCGGGCCGCGGGAAGGCCGTCCCGCGCGGCGACCGGGACGACGACCTCCAGGTAGCACTTCAGCTTGGGTTCCGTACCGCTCGGGCGGACGATGACGCGGGCGCCCCGGAGGGTGTAGCGCAGGCCGTCGGTGGGCGGCAGGGCGGCCGTGCCCCGGGTCAGGTCCTCGGCCTCGGTGACCGGCAGGCCGGCCAGTTCGGCCGGGGGGTTCCCGCGCAGCCGGCGCATCGCGTCCGCGATGAGGGACAGGTCCTCGACGCGGGCGGAGAGCTGGTCGGTGGCGTGCAGGCCGTGGGCCACGGCGAGGTCGTCGAGGAGGTCCGGGAGGGTACGGCCCTCCTCCTTCAGCTCGGAGGCCAGCTCGGCGAGGAGCAGGGCGGCCGTGATGCCGTCCTTGTCGCGTACGCCGTCCGGATCGACGCAGTACCCCAGCGCCTCCTCGTAGCCGTAGCGCAGCCCCTCGACCCTGGCGATCCACTTGAAGCCGGTCAGCGTCTCCTCGTGCGGCAGGCCCGCCTGCTCCGCGATGCGGGCGAGCAGGGACGACGAGACGATCGACTCGGCGAACGTGCCCCTCACCCCGCGGCGCACCAGATGGGCGGCGAGCAGCGCCCCCACCTCGTCGCCGCGCAGCATGCGCCACTCCCCGTCGCCGCCCCCGGCGGCGGTGTCCTTGACGGCCGCGGCGCAGCGGTCGGCGTCCGGGTCGTTGGCGATGACCAGGTCGGGCCCGGCCGCGCGGGCCGTCGCGAAGGCCAGGTCCATCGCGCCGGGCTCCTCCGGGTTGGGGAACGCGACGGTGGGGAAGTCCGGGTCGGGTTCGGCCTGCTCGGCGACCAGGACCGGCTCGGGGAAACCGGCCCGCGCGAAGGCGGCGAGCAGGACGTCCTTGCCGACGCCGTGCATCGCCGTGTAGACCGTGCGGGCGGTCCGGGGGGAGCCCTCGGCCAGGACCGCGTCCGTGCGGGCGAGGTAGGCGTCCAGGACGGAGTCGTCCAGGGTCTCCCAGCCGGAGTCGGGACGGGGCACCTCGTCCAGGGAGCCGACGGCCGCGATCCGGTCGGCGATCTCCGCGTCCGCCGGGGGGACGATCTGGGAGCCGTCGCCGAGGTACACCTTGTAGCCGTTGTCGCGGGGCGGGTTGTGGCTGGCGGTGACCTCGACCCCGGCGACCGCGCCGAGGTGCCGTACGGCGAAGGCGAGCACCGGCGTGGGCAGGGGCCGGGGCAGGACGGCGGCCCGCAGGCCGGCGCCCGTCATGACGGCGGCGGTGTCACGGGCGAAGTCCGCCGACTTGTGACGGGCGTCGTAGCCGATCACGACGAGGCCGCCGGTGTGCCCGTGCCGCTTCAGGTACGCGGCGAGGCCGGCGGCGGCGCGGATGACGACGGCCCGGTTCATCCGCTGGGGGCCGGCCCCCAGTTCACCGCGGAGGCCCGCGGTGCCGAACTGGAGGGTGCCGCTGAAACGGGCGGTGAGTTCGGTGACGTCGTCGGCGTCGAGGAGTGCCGCGAGTTCCGCGCGGGTCTCGGGGTCGGGGTCCTCGGCGAGCCAGGTGCGGGCGCGAGCGGTCAGGTCGTCGTGCACGTGTCGGTCAGCCTCTCGGAGAAGTCGTTGCGTCGTCGCCCCGCCCCGCGAAGGCGGCCCGGGACGGGGCCCACAGGTCCCGTGGAGGGTTCCTGAAGGGGGTTCTCCCCTTACAGGCGGCCCAGGACCTGGGTCAGGAGGGTGCCCATCCGGGTGGCCGAGTCGCGGCCCGCCTGGAGGACCTCCTCGTGGTTGAGGGGCTCACCGGTCATGCCGGCGGCGAGGTTGGTGACCAGGGAGATGCCGAGCACCTCCGCGCCCGCCTCCCGTGCCGCGATGGCCTCGAGCACCGTCGACATGCCCACCAGGTCCGCCCCGAGCACCCGTGCCATGCGGACCTCCGCCGGGGTCTCGTAGTGCGGGCCGGGGAACTGGGCGTAGACGCCCTCCTCCAGGCTCGCGTCGATCTCCTTGCACAGCGCCCGCAGACGCGGCGAGTACAGGTCGGTGAGGTCGACGAAGTTGGCGCCGACGATGGGGGACGTGGCCGTGAGGTTGATGTGGTCGCTGATCAGGACCGGCTGGCCGGGGCGCATGCCCTCGCGCAGACCGCCGCAGCCGTTGGTCAGGACGACCGTCTTGGCTCCGGCGGCGACGGCGGTGCGGACGCCGTGCGCGACGGAGGCCACGCCGCGGCCCTCGTAGTAGTGGGTGCGGCCCAGGAAGACCAGGGCGCGCTTGCTGCCGAGGCGGTAGGACCGGACCGTGCCTCCGTGGCCCTCCACCGCGGGCGGCGGGAAACCGGGCAGCTCGGTGACCGGGAACTCGGCCCCGGGGGCGCCGAGGGCGTCCACGGCCGGTGCCCAGCCGGAGCCCATCACGAGGGCGACGTCGTGGGTCTCGGCGCCCGTGAGCTCGCGCAGGCGCGCGGCTGCCGCGTCGGCCGCGGCGTGGGGGTCGCCCTGGATGTCGTCCGGAAGAAGAGAAGCGTTCACGCGGACGAGAGTAGCCGGTGTTCGCCTACGCGCGTAGATGTCGAAGCGCACGGGCTCGCGATCGTTGTCTTGTCGTTTCCGACGGGAACGTGGGCGACTCCGGCGCGCAGCTTCGTGCGAGCGGGTTCCCGCGAGGGGCGCGAGAGGAGGCGAGGGGGTGTGCGGCCGGGCTCAGCAGGGGCGCTTGCGCAGTTCCATCACGTAGTCGTGGGGCGCGCCCGCCGATTCCGCCGCGTCGGCGACCTCGCCCAGGTAGCGGGCCGAGGGCAGGCCGCCCTCGTAGGTGTTCAGGACGTACGTCCAGGCGGATTCCTCACCGTCCAGGGTGTGCACGCGGACGCGGGTGCGCCGGTATATGTCCAGGCCCGTGCCCTCCCAGCGGTCGAGGGACTCCTCGTCCACGGGGGTGATGTCGTACAGCGCGACGAAGACCTGCGCGAAGTGGTCCTCGACGATGGTCGCGAGGGCCCCGTTCCCGCCCCCGCCCCCGCCCCCCTGCGTGATGCCGGCCCCGGCCCCGGCTCCGGTCCCGGCCGGGAGGCCGCCGTCGGGACCGCCCGACCAGGGCAGTCCCCGGTTCTCGCCCCCGAAGGTCAGCCGCCACCCGTTCAGCCAGCCCGTGGCGCGCAGCGGCGAGTGCGGGGCGCGGCGGGACATCAGCCGCGCGTCGAGGTTGCCGGCGTAGGCGGCGTAGAGCGACATGCTGGAGAGCGTACGGCAGCCGCACCGCGGGTCACTCGGGTGACAGGTCCGGTAACAGGGGGGCCACGGCCGGACCCCCGGGGCGGTCGCCCGGTGAGGTGTGCGGGACAATGGAGTACGTGACTCGGATCGTGATCATCGGTGGCGGACCCGGCGGATACGAAGCGGCGCTGGTCGCCGCTCAGCTCGGCGCGGAGGTGACCGTCGTCGACAGCGACGGCCTGGGCGGCGCGTCGGTCCTCACCGACTGCGTGCCGTCGAAGACCCTGATCGCCACGGCCGAGGTGATGACCACCTTCGACTCCTCCTACGAGGAACTGGGCATCATCGTCGCCGACGACACACCGCCCGAGGAACAGGCCGCCCGGGTGGTGGGCGTGGACCTGGGGAAGGTGAACCGCCGGGTGAAGCGGCTGGCCCTGGCCCAGTCGCACGACATCACGGCGTCCGTGACGCGGGCCGGTGCGCGGGTGCTGCGCGGCCGCGGGCGGCTCGAGGGCATGCAGGCCCTGGACGGCTCGCGCAAGGTCGTCGTCCGGGCCGCCGACGGGACCGAGGAGACGCTGGCCGCCGACGCGGTGCTCATCGCCACCGGCGGCAAGCCGCGCGAGCTGTCCGACGCGCTGCCGGACGGCGAGCGCATCCTGAACTGGACCCAGGTGTACGACCTGAACGAGCTCCCCGAGGAGCTCATCGTGGTCGGATCCGGTGTGACCGGCGCCGAGTTCGCCGGCGCCTACCAGGCGCTGGGCTCGAAGGTGACGCTCGTGTCGTCGCGCGACCGGGTGCTGCCGGGCGAGGACCCGGACGCCGCCGTGGTGCTGGAGGACGTCTTCCGCCGACGCGGCATGAACGTCATGGCGCGCTCGCGCGCGCAGTCCGCCAAGCGGGTCGGGGACCGGGTGGAGGTGACTCTCGCGGACGGTCGGGTCATCACCGGGTCGCACTGCCTGATGGCCGTCGGCGCCGTCCCGAACTCCGCGGGCATGGGACTCGAGGAGGCCGGGGTCAGGCTGCGCGAGTCGGGGCACATCTGGACCGACCGGGTCTCCCGCACCAGCGCCCCGGGCGTGTACGCGGCCGGGGACGTCACCGGGGTCTTCGCGCTGGCGTCGGTGGCGGCGATGCAGGGACGCATCGCCATGTACCACTTCCTGGGCGACGCGGTCGCTCCGCTGAACCTGAAGACCGTCTCGTCGAACGTGTTCACCGACCCCGAGATCGCCACCGTCGGCTACACCCAGGCCGACGTCGAGGCGGGCAGGATCGACGCGCGGGTCGTGAAGCTGCCGCTGCTGCGCAACCCCCGCGCGAAGATGCAGGGCATCCGCGACGGATTCGTCAAGATCTTCTGCCGGCCGGGCACCGAGATCGTGGTGGGCGGCGTCGTGGTCGCGCCGCGCGCCTCGGAACTGATCCACCCCATCTCGCTCGCGGTCGACAACAACCTGACGGTCGAGCAGATCGCGAACGCCTTCACCGTGTACCCCTCGCTGTCGGGATCGATCGCCGAGGTGGCACGGCAGTTGCACACGCGGAAGGTGACCGGGGAAGCCTGACGGCCCGCCCCCGGCTGCCGGCCGACGCCCCACGAACCCCGTCGAAGCTCCACCAACTTCCGTCAACTCCCTTCTCTTCAAGGGGAGTTGCGGAGTACCCGGGCGAGCGGGCGATGCAACCAGGCCATCACTTGGCGCTTATACCACTTGACGGTCGGGCATGCGAACAACTTCTGCTATTCAGTGCAAAGCGCTGAAAGCAGACGGTCGCTGGAGTTACTGTCAGTTTCGTGTTCGCTGCAGAACGTCGCCAATTGATCCTCGAAATGGTGCGAGCGAACGGGGCCGTGTCGCTCCGTGAGCTCGCCCGCGTCGTCCAGACCTCCGAAGTGACCGTACGGCGGGACGTGCGCGCGCTGGAGGCAGAAGGACTCCTCGACCGCCGGCACGGCGGTGCGGTACTGCCGGGTGGTTTCACGCGGGAGTCCGGCTTCCCGCAGAAGTCCCATCTCGCGACCGCCGAGAAGACCGCCATCGCCGACCTCGCCGCGAGTTTCGTGGAGGAGGGCGAGGCCGTCGTGGTCGGTGCGGGCACCACCACGCAGGAGCTGGCGCGCCGGCTGGCCCGGGTGTCCGGGCTGACCGTCGTCACCAACTCCCTGCTCGTGGCCCAGGCGTTGGCGCACGCCAACCGGGTCGAGGTGGTGATGACCGGCGGTACGCTGCGCGGTTCGAACTACGCCCTGGTCGGCAGCGGTGCCGAACAGTCCCTCCAGGGGCTGCGGGTGTCCAGGGCGTTCCTCTCCGGGAGCGGGCTGACCGCCGAGCGCGGGCTGTCCACGTCCAACATGCTGTCGGCCTCCGTCGACCGGGCGCTGGTGCAGGCCGCCGCGGAGGTGGTGGTCCTCGCCGACCACGGCAAGCTCGGCACGGACACCATGTTCCAGACCGTGCCCACGGACCTCATCACCCGCCTGGTCACGGACGAGCCGCCCGCGCACGACGACCGCGCGGGCGCCGAGTTGCAGGCCCTCGCCGACCAGGGCGTCCAGATCGCCGTGGCCGGAGCGCCGGGAGGTACCGCGGGCCCGGGGGGTGACGGGGCCCCGGCCCGGCCCCGGCAGCGCCGGGACGTGCCGCTGCCGGGGCCGCGCCGACAGGGGCCGGGACTGCGGTCGGCGGTGGGCCTGGGGGCGGCCGAACAGGCCCAGAGCGCGGAGCGGGCACGGGTCGCGGACCTGCGCAGGCGGTGAGCGGGGGCAGGCCCGGCACCACGAGGCGCCCGGCGGACCAGGCAGGTCCGCCGGGCGCCTGACGCGTGGTACGGGTCAGTCCTTGATCTCGCAGATGACCGCGCCGGACGTGACGGACGCGCCGACCTCCGCGCTCAGGCCCTTGACGGTGCCGGAGCGGTGGGCGTTGAGGGGCTGCTCCATCTTCATGGCCTCCAGGACGACGACGAGGTCGCCCTCCTTGACCTCCTGGCCCTCCTCCACCGCGATCTTCACGATGGTGCCCTGCATCGGGGAGGCGAGGGTGTCGCCCGAGGCCGTGGAGCCGGACTTCTTCGCCGCCCGGCGCTTGGGCTTGGCCCCGGCCGCGAGGCCCGTGCGGGCCAGCGACATGCCGAGCGAGGCGGGCAGGGAGACCTCGAGGCGCTTGCCGCCGACCTCGACGACGACGGTCTCCCGGTCGGCCTCCTCGTCGGCCTCGGTGCCCGCGCCGGCGGTGAAGGGCTTGGTCTCGTTGACGTACTCGGTCTCGATCCAGCGGGTGTGGACCGTGAACGGGTCTTCGGAGCCGGTGAGCTCGGGGGCGAACGCGGGGTCCCTGACCACGGCGCGGTGGAACGGGATGGCGGTGGCCATGCCCTCGACCTGGAACTCGTCCAGGGCGCGGGCGGCCCGCCGGAGCGCTTCCTCGCGGGTGCGGCCGGTGACGATCAGCTTGGCCAGCAGCGAGTCCCAGGCCGGTCCGATGACCGATCCGGACTCGACGCCCGCGTCCAGGCGCACGCCCGGGCCGGACGGCGGGGCGAACGCGGTGACCGTGCCGGGGGCGGGAAGGAAGCCGCGGCCCGGGTCCTCGCCGTTGATCCGGAACTCGAAGGAGTGGCCGCGCAGCGGCGGGTCGTCGTAGCCGAGGACCTCGCCGTCGGCGATGCGGAACATCTCGCGCACCAGGTCGATGCCGGCGACCTCCTCGGTGACCGGGTGCTCCACCTGGAGACGGGTGTTGACCTCCAGGAAGGAGATCGTGCCGTCGAGGCCGACCAGGAACTCCACCGTCCCGGCACCGACGTAGCCGGCCTCCTTCAGGATGGCCTTCGAGGACGAGTACAGCTGTGCGACCTGCTCGTCGGACAGGAACGGCGCCGGAGCCTCCTCGACCAGCTTCTGGTGGCGGCGCTGCAGCGAGCAGTCACGGGTGGAGACGACGACCACGTTGCCGTGCCGGTCGGCCAGGCACTGGGTCTCCACGTGCCGCGGCTTGTCCAGGTAGCGCTCGACGAAGCACTCGCCGCGGCCGAAGGCGGCCACCGCCTCGCGGACCGCGGACTCGTACAGTTCCGGGACCTCTTCGAGGGTGCGGGCGACCTTCAGACCGCGGCCGCCACCGCCGAACGCGGCCTTGATCGCGATCGGCAGGCCGTGCTCCTTCGCGAAGGCGACGACCTCGTCGGCACCGGACACCGGGTCGGGCGTGCCGGCCACCAGGGGGGCGCCGGCGCGCTGGGCGATGTGGCGGGCGGCGACCTTGTCGCCGAGGTCGCGGATGGCCTGCGGCGGCGGGCCGATCCAGACGAGTCCGGCGTCGAGGACCGCCTGGGCGAAGTCGGCGTTCTCGGAGAGGAAGCCGTAGCCGGGGTGGATGGCGTCGGCCCCCGACTCGCGGGCGGCCTTCAGGACTTTGTCGATGTCGAGGTAGCTGGTCGCGGGAGTGTCACCGCCCAGGGCGAACGCCTCGTCCGCGGCGCGGACATGCAGAGCGTCCCGGTCCGGGTCCGCGTAGACGGCCACGCTCGAGATACCGGCATCCCGGCAGGCTCGGGCCACGCGGACAGCGATTTCGCCACGGTTGGCGATGAGCACCTTGCGCACGATTGAGGCTCCCTCCTTGAAACAAGCCGAGTTTAGGGACTGCCGACACGGCACTACGACCCGTCCCCCATGGTGAGCTTGCCCACACGGAGCGTGATTCGAGGCTCGCTCGACCCGCGAAATCCCATGTCGCACCTTGGTACGCAAGACTCTTCCGGGAAACCCTAGCCCTCCCATGTGGTCAAGGTCTCTGTGAGAGCGTGCTGCGGCCCACTCCGTTTTTTTGTCGAGTCCCTACGAATGGCCCAATGCTTCTTTGCCCTCCGCGGAATCCCTGCCCCTGACTTCGCTTCTCGGTGACGTTCGCACCGTCCCGGACGTACTCGGGGTAACCGCGTGCTCGGGGTGACCGCGGTCGTGCTCGAAGGCGGGTGAGGACCGGTGGCGTGGAGCGTGGCACTCGTGTCTCTTCGCCGAAGGGCTCGGCACCGGTGCCCCGAAGTGGTTCCCCGGGACCGTCGTCGACCGGCGGGCCATGTCGCCGGCCGGCCTCGACCCGCACACGATGTCGGTCTCCTCGAAGGCCGGCGGCATCGTCTTCGGGCTGTCCCTCGCCCCGTGCGGTCTCGTCGCGCGGCCGGCCGCCCTGCGTGACCGCGCCCCTCGGGCCGGGCCGGGTCCTGCCGGCCGGCGCCGCCGTGGTGCACGCGCTGCTGGGCGCCTTCGCGTGGGGGCTGGCCGGCGTGTCCGCCTTCCTCTCCATGCCGGTGGTGCTCGCCCTCATCGTGCTGCTGCTGGTGACGTACGACCCCGACGGCGCCGGCAGCTCCCCGGTCACCTCTCCCGCGGCGCCCACAGCTGGGTGATGCCCACGTCCAGCCGCGCCAGCAGGCGCCGCACGAGCGGCAGACTGATGCCGATGACGTTCCCGTGGTCACCGTCGATGCCCTCGATGAACGGGGCCGAGCGGCCGTCCAGGGTGAAGGCCCCCGCGACATGGAGGGGTTCGCCGGAGGCCACGTAGGCGGCGATCTCCTCGTCCGAGGGCTCCCCGAAGCGGACGACGGTGGACGCGGTGGCGGAGGCGTACCGGCTGCCGTCCGTGGCGGTGTCGTAGATGCAGTGGCCGGTCTGCAGGACTCCCGCGCGGCCCCGCATCGCCTTCCAGCGGGCGGTGGCCTCCTCGGCGTCCGCGGGCTTGCCGAGGGCCTGGCCGTCCAGCTCGAGCACCGAGTCGCAGCCGATCACCAGGGCGCCGAGGACCTCCGGCTTCGCCGCGACGACGGAGGCCTTCGCCTCGGCGAGGGCGAGGGCCAGTTCGGCCGGGGTGGGCGCGCTGACGGCGTCCTCGTCGACTCCGCTGACGATCACCTCGGGGGCGAGTCCGGCCTGGCGGAGCAGCCCGAGCCGGGCGGGGGACTGGGAGGCGAGCACGAGCCGACGGCGGGGCTGATCTGTCATGCGATCAGCGTATCGGCGCATCCGCCCACCGGCGTGTCCGGATGCCCCCCGGAAGTCCTGCCGGACCTCTCGCGGCGCGTCTCACCGCACGCCGATCACGATCATCGCGAGGACCATGGCCAGCGCCACGAGAACACCCAGCCGCCGCACCATCTCCTGCGTGTCCCGCAGTTCCTTCGGCGGCTCGTTCTCGGGGTCGGACCACAGCATGCCACCAGCGTGCGGCCGCACCGGGGGAGGGCGCCTGAGTACGGGTACTCATGTCGGGGCGCCGGGGCGCGGCGCTGTGCGCCCGCGCGGCGGCGCCGCACATCGGGACAGCCTCGCGCCCTCGGGGCCGGCTGCGGATCAGCCCGGCCAGTACGTCCGCGACCAGGCCGCCGGCCCCGGCTGGGGCAGGCGCCGGCCGGCGATGCGGGACGGGTCGGACCAGGAGTCACGGGGGGCGGGCGCGCCGGACGGCACGGCGGACGCCGCCGCGGCGCGCGCCCGGACCACCGCCAGTGCGGCGGCCAGCTCCTCCGGGGTCGGGTTGCCCCGTACGACCTTGATCGTCATGGTGGCTCCAACAGGCCTAGAGAGGGATGTTGCCGTGCTTCTTCGGAGGCAGGGAGCTCCGCTTCGTCCGCAGCTGGCGCAGCCCGCGGACGATGTGCCGGCGGGTGTCCGAGGGCATGATCACCGCGTCGACGTAGCCGCGCTCGGCCGCCACGTACGGGTTGAGCAGCGCGTCCTCGTACTCCTGCATCAGCCGGGCGCGGGTGGCCTCGGCGTCGTCCGATTCGGCGATGGCGCGGCGGTGCAGGATGTTGACGGCGCCCTGCGCGCCCATCACCGCGATCTGCGCGGTGGGCCACGCCAGGTTGAGGTCGGCGCCCAGGTGTTTGGAGCCCATGACGTCGTAGGCGCCGCCGAAGGCCTTGCGGGTGATGACGGTGATCAGCGGGACGGTCGCCTCCGCGTACGCGAAGATCAGTTTGGCGCCGCGCCGGATGATGCCGTCGTGCTCCTGGTCGACCCCGGGCAGGAAGCCGGGCACGTCGACGAAGGTCAGGACCGGCACGTTGAAGGCGTCGCAGGTGCGCACGAAACGGGCCGCCTTCTCGGAGGCGGTGATGTCCAGGCACCCGGCGAACTGCATCGGCTGGTTGGCGACGACACCGACCGGACGGCCCTCCACCCGCCCGTACCCGGTGATGATGTTCGGCGCGAACAGCGCCTGCGTCTCGAAGAACTCCCCGTCGTCCAGGACGTGCTCGAGCACCGTGTGCATGTCGTACGGCTGGTTCGCGCTGTCCGGGACGACCGTGTCCAGCTCGCGGTCCTCGTCGGTGACGGTGAGGTCCGCCTCCTCCGGGTACGCCGGGGGCTCGGCGAGGTTGTTCGACGGCAGGTACGACAGCAGCTGCTTGACGTACTCGATGGCGTCCTTCTCGTCCCCGGCCATGTGGTGGGCCACGCCCGAGGCGGAGTTGTGCGTGCGGGCGCCGCCCAGCTCCTCGAAGCCGACGTCCTCGCCGGTGACCGTCTTGATGACGTCCGGGCCGGTGATGAACATGTGCGAGGTCCGGTCGACCATGACCGTGAAGTCGGTGATCGCCGGGGAGTACACCGCGCCGCCCGCGCACGGGCCGACGACCAGGCTGATCTGCGGGATCACCCCGGAGGCGTGGGTGTTGCGGCGGAAGATCTCGCCGTAGGCGCCCAGCGAGGCCACGCCCTCCTGGATCCGGGCGCCACCGGAGTCGTTGATCCCGACGACCGGGCAGCCGGTCTTCAGGGCGAAGTCCATGACCTTGACGATCTTCTGCCCGTACACCTCGCCCAGCGCCCCGCCGAAGACCGTGAAGTCCTGCGAGAACACGGCGACCGGGCGGCCGTCGACGGTGCCGTACCCGGTCACCACACCGTCGCCGTAGGGGCGGTTGGCGTCCAGCCCGAAGCTGGTGGAACGGTGCCGGGCGAACTCGTCCAGTTCGACGAACGACCCCTCGTCGAGCAGCAGACCGATCCGCTCCCGGGCCGTCAGCTTGCCCTTGGCGTGCTGCTTCTCCACGGCACGTTCCGAACCGGCGTGCGTCGCCTCGTGGATGCGACGCCGCAGATCCGCGAGCTTGCCCGCGGTCGTATGAATGTCGGGCTGCTGCACTTCCGGCTCGGACATCAGGATACGGCTCCCTGCCTGCTCAAAAGGGGGGACGGTTACTCATCCGTAGCGTAGTGGGGGCCTCCGGGATCGGCAGTGCGGTCTTTCCCACACTGCTTACCCCTTCACAGAGTGGGGAACGGGCTGAGGTCCGCCCTGCTCCGGCTCCCTGGTTCCGCCCCGGTCGCCCGGCCCCATGATCCGGTCTCCCGGCCCGTCCCCGCTGCGGTGCGCGGGAGGTCGTACCTAGGGTGGCCGCATGACGAAGTCACCGGATGACGAAGGCGCGAGCGGCCCGGACCTCCCGCCCGGGCCGAAAGGCGGGTCGGGACGCTGGTCCGATCTCGACCGCCCGCCGTTGAACGCCGCAGGCCTGCGCAGAGGCCTGGTGCGCGACGGCGGGCTGTGGCGGCAGCTCGACGTGGTGCAGCGCACCGGCTCCACCAACTCCGACCTCGTGGCCCGCGCCGTCGAGGGGACGGCCGACGAGGGGTCCGTGCTCGTCGCCGAGGAGCAGACCGCCGCGCGGGGCCGCCTGGACCGGCAGTGGACGGCGCCGGCCCGCTCCGGTCTCTTCTTCTCCGTACTGCTGCGGCCCACCGGGGTGCCGGTGGCCCGCTGGGGCTGGCTGCCGTTGCTCACCGGCGTCGCGGTGGCCACCGGACTGTCCCGGACCGCGGGCGTCGACACGGCCCTGAAGTGGCCCAACGACCTCCTCGTCACCGTCGGCGGCGAGGAGCGCAAGGCCGCCGGGATCCTCGCGGAGCGGGCCGGGGGCGACGGGGTGGTGATCGGCGTCGGGATCAACGTCAGCCTGCGCACCGACGAGCTGCCGGTGCCCACCGCCGGGTCGCTGGCGCTGGCCGGCGCGGTGACCACGGACCGGGACCCGCTGCTGCGGGGCGTGCTGCGGTCGCTCGAGGAGTGGTACGGGCGCTGGCGGGAGGCGGGTGGCGACCCGTCCGCGAGCGGCCTGCAGGAGACGTACGCGGCGGGGTGCGCGACCCTCGGGCGGGTGGTGCGTGCCGAGCTGCCGGGGGACCGGGTGCTGCTGGGCGAGGCGGTCGCCGTCGACGGGGACGGGCGCCTGGTGCTGGCCACGGAGGAGGGGGTGCAGGAACCGGTGGGAGCGGGCGACATCGTGCACGTACGCCCCGTCGTCCCGTAGGGCACCTCGTCCCGCAGGTCCCGCAGGCCCGCAGCGCCTCGCCGGCCCCGCAGGTCCCGCAGGCCCGCAGCGCCTCGCAGGTCCCGCCGGTCCCGCAGGCCCGCCGGTCCTGTCGGCCCGGGGGCGGGCGAGGGGCGCACGCGGGGGCGGGTGCGGGTACGGGTGAGAGGCGCACGCGGGGGCTGGTGCGGGTACGGGTGCGTACGGTGGGTACCCCGATGCCGGGTGCGCCGGTCGTGCCACCTGCGGGTACAACCGGACGGAGTGAGCTGGCGCACACCTGCCGTAGAGTTGAGGCCGGTCGAGACATGGCCGTGGCAGATCGGAAGGGCAGCAACGCGTGACCGTCGACGACTCGGGCTCCGGAACGGAAGCGCAGGGCCGCGCGGAGCCTCCGCCACCCTCGGCCTCGCGCGAGCGGGGGGACGGCTCCCGCCCCCCCGACAACGGCGAGGACCCGCTCGCTCTGCGCCTCGAACAGCTCATTCTGGGTGCCGAGCGCCGTTACACCCCCTTTCAGGCGGCCCGCAGCGCCAGCGTCACGGTGGAGCTGGCCACACGGTTCTGGCGGGCCATGGGGTTCGCCGACGTCGGTCAGGCCAAGGCGTTCACGGAGGCCGACGTCCTGGCGCTGCGCCGACTGGCCGGCCTGGTCGAGGCGGGACTGCTGAGCGAGGCCATGGCCGTGCAGGTGGCGCGGTCCACGGGACAGACCACCGCGCGACTGGCCGAGTGGCAGATCGACTCCTTCCTGGAGGGGCTGACCGAGCCGCCCGAGCTGGGCATGACGCGCACCGAGGTCACGTACCCCATCATCGAGCTGCTCCTGCCCGAGCTGGAGGAGTTCCTCGTCTACGTCTGGCGGCGGCAGCTCGCCGCCTCGGCCGGGCGGGTGCTCCAGGCCGCCGACGACGAGGAGATGGTGGACCGGCGGCTCGCCGTCGCGTTCGCCGACCTCGTCGGGTTCACGCGGCTGACCCGGCGCATGGAGGAGGAGGAGCTCGGCGAACTCGTCGAGGCCTTCGAGACGACCGCCGCCGACCTGGTGGCCGCGCGCGGCGGGCGGCTCATCAAGACCCTCGGCGACGAGGTGCTCTACGCCGCCGACGACGCGGGAACGGCCGCGGAGATCGCCCTGCGGCTGATCGAGACCATGGCGAACGACGAGACGATGCCGGAGCTGCGGGTCGGCATGGCGTTCGGCACCGTCACCACCCGGATGGGCGATGTCTTCGGTACGACGGTGAACCTCGCCTCCCGGCTCACCTCGATAGCCCCTCGGGACGCCGTGCTCGTCGACACCGCCTTCGCCGAGGAACTGATCCGCACCGGTGACGCGCCCGCGTCCGAGGCGGCGGCGGCCGAGGAGGCGGCCGAGGCGGAGAAGGAGGGCGAGCCACCGCCGACGTACCGCTTCGGGCTGCAGCCGATGTGGCAGCGGCCGGTACGTGGCCTGGGCGTGGTCGAGCCGTGGCTGCTCACGCGCCGGGACGATCCCCAGAGGCCGTGAGCGCCGGCCGCCTGGCGGCCCCTGGGCGGTCTGCGGGGACGGCCCCCGGCCCTTGAGGTCCGGGCCGCCCCCCCCCACGGACAGGCCGATGATCGGTACGCAGAGGGCGGGAGCGTTGGCGTCCGGTTCGCCCGGCCGGTCCGGTGGTGGTGGCGCCGGCCGGTCCGGCTGCGGTGGTGTCGGCTGCGGGGGGTGTGTGGTCCGCGGGGGCCGGTGGGGAAGCGGGAACGTTTGGCGGGGCGCCGGTGAGGGCCGGCGGCCGTGGGGCGCCCGGCGCGTCCGGTGGGGTGCCGGGGGTGTTCGAAGCGGTGAGGGGCGGTGCGGCGGCGGACGGTGCGACGGTGCTGTCCGGGGCGGCGGGGACGCGCGGCGGCGTGCTCCGACCGCCCGGGGCGGTGGGTGAGCAGGGGCCGGCCCCCGGGGCGGCCGGGGGCGCCGGAGCAGCGCTGTCGTCGGCGCCGTCCGTGTTGCCCGTGCCGTCCGGGCCGGGGCTCGTGGCGGTCGAGGAGGGCCGGGGCGACCGGGCGGGGGCCGGTTCCGGCGCCGACACCGGTGGGGCCCGGGACGGACGCCGGGCGTACGAGGCTCAGGGCGCCCGCGGTCGGCGCCGGCCCGCCGGCGGCCGGCAGGAGCTTCCGGGGGCGGGGTCTGCGGTGGCGGCCCCGGAGCCGTGCGCTGAAGAGGGCGGATCCGGTGTGCGCCGGTGCTCCCCCGGCCGCCTCCGTTCCGGCGGACCGGGGCTCCGCCGGAACGGCCGGGACGGCTGGCCCGGGCGAGCCGGTCGGCGTGTTCGTCGGCATGATGATTCCTCCCCCTGCGTACGCACCCCCCTGCGTCGCGGTGCCTCGCACGCTGGGCCTTCCCGTACGGGGGCGGGGCCGGAGTGGGCGGGATGTCACTCGACCGGGTGGACGGGGGTGCGGAAGGAACTGGACACGCGCCCTTTTGCCGGAGGGTGACCGGCTGCGATGATCGGGGCGACGGATGTTAACCCGCGTTAACCGGAGGGTGTCATGAGCGAGGAGCGGTTCGGGGAGTTCGTGCTGGTGCGGCGGCATGGGCAGGGGCATGTCGCGGAGCTCGTCCTCGACCGGCCCAAGGCCATGAACGCCGTCTCGACCGAGATGGCCCGGTCCCTGGCCGGGGCCTGCGCGGCGCTGGGGAAGGACTCGGCCGTACGGGTGGTGGTGCTGACCTCGTCGCACGAGCGGGCCTTCTGCGTCGGGGCCGATCTGAAGGAGCGCAATGCCTTCAGCGACGCCGATCTGGTGCGCCAGCGGCCGGTGGCGCGCGGCGCGTACACCGGGGTACTGGAGCTTCCGGTGCCCACGGTGGCGGCGGTGCACGGGTTCGCGCTGGGCGGCGGATTCGAACTGGCCCTGTCCTGCGATGTGATCGTCGCCGACGGCACGGCCGTGGTGGGGCTGCCCGAGGTGTCCGTCGGGGTGATCCCGGGCGGTGGCGGTACGCAGTTGCTGCCCCGGCGGGTGGGTGCCGCGCGGGCCGCCGAACTGATCTTCACGGCGCGCCGGGTGGAGGCTGCCGAGGCGCGGGAGCTGGGGCTCGTCGACGTACTCGTGGAGGCGGGGCGGGACCGGGAGGAGGCGCTGTCCCTGGCCGCCGGGATCGCCGCCAACTCGCCGGTGGGGCTGCGGGCGGCCAAGCGGGCGCTGAGGCTCGGGCAGGGACTGGATCTGCCGGCCGGCCTCGAGGTGGAGGACGCCGCCTGGCGGTCGGTCGCGTTCTCGGGCGACCGCGCGGAGGGCGTCGCCGCCTTCAACGAGAAGCGCACGCCGGACTGGCCGGGGGAGTAGCGCGGCGCCGGCCGCCTGGGGAGCAGGGTCGCACTCCCCGTTCGCTCCCTAAATATGCCTGTTCGCCCCGATCGTCCCTAGCCTGGAGGGATGGGTGAGGACAGCCGGCTGGCGGCGGTGGTGGAGCTGGCGCAGGGCATGGCCGCCGCGCACAGCTCGCGGGAGGTCTGGTGGGCCGCGGCCCACGGGGCCCGCCGCGCGCTCGGCGGGAGTTTCGCCGCGCTGTCGGTGTGGGAGCGGGAGCTGGGGAGGTTGCGGGTCCTGGTCAACGTCGGCGAGCTGGCCGGGGGCGAGGAGGAGTTCCCGGACGACGAGGCCTACCCCGTGCACCAGTTCGCCGAGATCACCGAGTTCCTGCACGAGCGGTGGGCGGCCGGTGGCGGTGAGCCGGACGCCTGGGTGGAGACCGCTCGGGGGCCGACGGAGGGGCGGCCCGGCCATACCCACCAGCGCGTGGCGGCCCTGCGCCGGCGCGGACGCGGCTGCTGCGTGGTCGCCCCGATCGTGCTGCACGGGCGGGCGTGGGGGGAGCTGTACGTGGCCCGGCCGGTCGGCGCGCCCGTCTTCGGGTGGGGCGACGCCGACTTCGCGACGGTGCTGGCCGCTGTCGTCGCCGCCGGGATCGCGCAGACCGAGCGACTGGAGGAGGCGCGGCGGCTGGCGTACACGGACGCGCTCACCGGGCTGGCCAACCGCCGGGCCGTGGACGTGCGGCTCGACGAGGCGGTCGAGCGGCACCGCCGGGACGGTGCCGTCGTCAGCCTCGTCGTGTGCGATCTGAACGGGCTCAAGCGGGTCAACGACACTCTGGGGCATGCCGTCGGCGACCGGCTGCTCGAGCGGTTCGGGACCGTGCTGTCCCTGTGCGGGGCCATGCTTCCCGGCGCCCTCGCGGCGCGGCTCGGCGGGGACGAGTTCTGCCTGCTGGCGGTGGGGCCGCCCGCCGACGAGGCGGTCAAGGTGGCCGACGAAGTGTGCCGTCGCGCCGTGGAGTTGGGGATCGGGGACGGGGTGGCCTGCGGGGTGGCCTCCACCGGGGACGCCATCGGCCCCGTGCACTCCGCCCGGCGGCTCTTCCGGCTGGCCGACGCGGCGCAGTACCGCGCGAAGGCCGAGCGGGCGAGCCGTCCCGTCGTCGCCGGGCGCGAGGGCCCGGGTGACCCGGTCGTACGCCTGGCGGACGAGCCGGTGCGGGAGCCGGACGGCGAGCGGCGCAGGTTCCGGGGACGGCACTCGCCGCAGGGGGGAGGGCGGGCGCACGACGGTAAGGGGTGACCGTCGGTCCCGGTGGTGACATCAACGAATTCACTGCGTACGCTCCTGAATATGGATATGCACACTGTGGTGAACGGGGAAGGCGCGAAGCGCGGCCTCGGAAGGGTGGTGGTGGGTGACGGGCGGGCGTTCGGCGTGACCGCGTCCGACGTGCTCGCCGTGGCGCGCGGCGGTGCCAGCGTCGAGCTCTCCGGCGAGGCGCTGGCCGCCCTCGCCGCCTCCCGCGAGATCGTGGACGCCCTGGCCGCCGAGCCCGACCCCGTGTACGGGGTGAGCACCGGCTTCGGTGCCCTGGCGACCCGGCACATCGGCCCCGAGCTGCGGGACCGGCTGCAGCGCAACATCGTCCGCTCGCACGCCGCCGGCATGGGGCCCCGCGTCGAGCGCGAGGTCGTCCGCGCCCTGATGTTCCTGCGGCTGAAGACCCTCTGCTCCGGGCACACCGGCGTACGCCCCGAGGTCGCGCAGGCGATCGCCGACGTGCTGAACGCCGGGATCACCCCCGTGGTGCACGAGTACGGCTCCCTCGGCTGCTCGGGCGACCTGGCCCCGCTGTCCCACTGCGCCCTGGCCCTGATGGGCGAAGGGGAGGCCGAAGGGCCCGACGGGACCGTGCGCCCCGCCGGCGACCTGCTCGCCGAGCACGGGATCCGGCCCGTCGCACTGCGCGAGAAGGAAGGGCTCGCCCTCCTCAACGGCACCGACGGCATGCTGGGCATGCTGGTCATGGCCCTCGCCGACCTCGACACCCTGTACCGGTCCGCCGACGTCACGGCCGCGATGAGCCTGGAGGCGCTGCTCGGCACCGACAAGGTCCTCGCCCCCGAACTGCATGCCGTCCGCCCGCACCCCGGCCAGGCCGCCAGCGCCGCCAACATGCTCGCCGTGCTGGCCGGTTCAGGCCTGACGGGGCATCACCAGGACGACGCCCCGCGGGTCCAGGACGCCTACTCGGTGCGCTGCGCCCCGCAGGTGGCGGGTGCCGGGCGGGACACGATCACGCACGCCCGGCTGGTCGCCGAGCGCGAACTCGCCGCCGCCATCGACAATCCGGTGGTCCTGCCCGGCGACACCGGTTCGGGGGCGTTCGGGCCCGGGGGCGGGCGGGTGGAGTCCAACGGCAACTTCCACGGTGCCCCGGTGGCCTACGTGCTGGACTTCCTCGCCATCGCCGCCGCCGACCTCGGCTCCATCGCCGAGCGCCGTACCGACCGGCTGCTGGACAAGAACCGCAGCCACGGGCTGCCGCCGTTCCTCGCCGACGACCCGGGCGTCGACTCCGGTCTGATGATCGCTCAGTACACGCAGGCCGCGCTCGTGAGCGAGCTGAAGCGGCTGGCCGTCCCGGCGTCCGCGGACTCGATCCCGTCCTCCGCGATGCAGGAGGACCACGTCTCGATGGGCTGGTCGGCCGCCCGCAAGCTGCGCACCTCGGTCGACAACCTCACCAGGGTCATCGCCGTCGAACTGTACGCCGCCGCGCGGGCGGTGGAGTTGCGCGAGGGCCTCACTCCGGCGCCCGCCACCCGGGCCGCGGTCGAGGCCGCGCGACAGGCCGGTGTGGGCGGTCCCGGCCCGGACCGCCATCTCGCGCCCGACCTCGCCGCGGCGGAGGCGTTCGTACGCGACGGGCGGCTGCTGGCGGCTGTGGAACAGGTCACCGGCCCACTGCGGTGACGGGGACCGCGGCGCAGGGAAGGCCGCGGTCGAAGTGGGCCCAAGGGAAGGGTCGAGTACGTCAGAAGTCGAGCCGTTCCCGGCGGACCGAGTAGACGACGAAGCCCGCGCCGAGGGTCAGGCAGGCGGTGCCGCCGACGATGTACGGCGTGCTGCTGAAGCTGCCGGTGTCGGCGAGCCGGACCTCCCCGACGGTGCCGTCGTACGACGCGGTCGAGGTGTCGGCCGAGATGCTGGAAGCGACCCTTGCCTGCTCTGTGACCTGCGGAGACGGGCTTGCCGGGACGGTTCCTCTCACCGGGAGGTCGGAGGTCGCGTTGGCGGACGGGACGAACCACAGGGCGCACAGCAGAGTGCCCGCGGCGGTGGCGGTCAGCAACGGACGGAGCGCGGATGACACGGAATATCGATCCCCTTGTGGCGCTGGCGAATTGGCCGTGTGGGCTGATGGTAGTGAAAGTCTCGGGTCACAGGAAAGTCACAGGAGCCGGAGCCGTACGCTCCGGGCATGAGCACTCCAGAGACATCACGGTTTGTACGGCTTCGGGTCGACCTTGTTCTCGAGGTCGGCGACGAGGACGCCGTGGCCAGGGCGGCGCTGGCCAGGATCGCGGACGACGGCGACCTGTCGGCCGAGGGGCAGGAGCCGGCCCGGGGCGCGGTGACCGGGGACACGGCCGAGGCGCTCGCGCATCTCGTCGACCCGTTCGGGCTGGTCGGTGACGTGCCGGGCGTGGAACTCCAGCAGGCCTCGTGGAGCAGCGAGGAGATCGACTACGACCCGGACTCGCCCGAGTGGGACCTCGACGGGGACGGGTTCGGTGAGGACGGGTTCGACGGTGACGGAAGCGACGAGGCGTCAGTCGCCGGTGCGGCGGATGACAGTCCAGGCGAATGCGACAAATAGAACAATGCGGGCACAGCTCGCGAAAGAGGTGAAAGGCGTAAAGTGTTGAATAGCGCTGAAAAGGTGCAAGTGGGGCGGAAATGAAGTGAGTTGCCGCGGCCGGTGCGACTGGCCGGCCCGGTTCGGGGAAATCGTGACCCCGGGGCGGCAACCGTTGCCCGGGGGCTGACGTCTCTGGTGACGCACGGGCCGATCACCCCCGCCCGGCCGTGACGGACGTGGTGAGCCCCACATTCGCGGCCCATGTGGAACGGGACCTGCCGGTCGTAGCGTTGAAGTGTTCGACGGGGACTCTCGGCTTCGGGTGCGGGGCCCGTGCGGTTCGGGCAAGCGGCGACGATGGAGAAGCGTGTGATGACGGACGGTAAGCGGCGCAGGGGTCTGACGGCTGCGTCCGCTCTGCTCGGCGGAGTGATGGTGCTCTCGGCGTGTTCCGGCGGCGGTGAGGACACGGGCTCCGGCGGGGACGGCGGAAAGGGCACGTCGCAGGCGCAGGTCGACGAGGCGGCGGCCAAGAAGACCTCCGAGGCCCAGATCGAGATCACGCCGAAGGACGGCTCCAACAACGCGTCCATCAACAACTCCGCCGCGGTCGCCGTGACCAAGGGCACGCTCACCGAGGTCAAGATGACGACCACCGACGGCACCGCCGTCGAGGGTGAGATATCCGCGGACAAGAAGAGCTGGAAGCCCAGCGGCCAGCTGGAGCGCGCCACCACCTACAAGCTGGCCGCCACCGCCGAGGACTCCGAGGGCCGCGCCGCCCACGAGAACGCGTCGTTCACCACGGTCTCGCCGACCAACAGCTTCATCGGCACCTTCACCCCGGACGACGGCTCGACCGTGGGCGTCGGCATGCCGGTGTCGATCAACTTCGACAAGGCGATCACCAACAAGGCCGAGGTCCAGAAGGGCATCACCGTCTCCACCACCAGCGGTCAGGAGGTCGCCTGCCACTGGTTCAACGCCAACCGCATGGACTGCCGTCCCGAGGACTACTGGCAGGAGAGCTCCACCGTCACCCTGAAGCTGGCGCTCGACGGCGTCGAGGGCGCCGAGGGCGTCTACGGCGTCCAGCAGAAGACGGTCAACTTCAAGATCGGCCGCAACCAGGTCTCGATCGTCGACGCCGACACCAAGCAGATGAAGGTCACCCAGAACGGCAAGACCATCCGGACGATCCCGATCTCCGCCGGGTCGCCCGAGAACAAGACGTACGAAGGCAAGATGGTGATCTCCGAGAAGTTCAAGGAGACCCGGATGAACGGTGCGACCGTCGGCTTCACCGACGACGACGGCGAGGGCGAGTACGACATCAAGGACGTGCCGCACGCCATGCGCCTGAGCACCTCCGGCACCTTCATCCACGGCAACTACTGGGGCGCCAAGTCCATCTTCGGCAGCGCCAACACCAGCCACGGCTGCGTCGGCCTGGCCGACGTCAAGGGCGCCGACGACCCGAACACCCCGGGCTCCTGGTTCTACGACAACTCGATCGTCGGTGACGTCGTCGTCGTGCAGAACACCGGTGACAAGACCATCGCCCCGGACAACGGCCTCAACGGCTGGAACATGGACTGGGCCCAGTGGAAGGCGGGCTCGGCGGTCTGACCCGGCCGCCGGCACCACCCGGCACCCGCTGCCCGACCCGCTCGATGCCCGACCGATGCCGCCGCCCGCCCGAAAGGGGGGGCGGCGGCATCGGTCCGGGGGGGGGGCCGGGGGGGGGGCTGGGCGGGGGCGCCACCCGCGCCC
>NZ_JAPJDM010000043.1:0-29577 GCF_026242095.1 Streptomyces sp. NEAU-W12 | reverse complement strand
TCGGCCCGGGGCCGGACGCCCTGCGGCCGGCGGGCCGCTCCGCCGCGCGCCCGGGGGCGTCGCCGCGGCCGCGCGGCGCGCCCGCGCCGGAGGCCTTGCCGGCGCCCGCGCCGCCACCCGGGCCCCCGCCGGAGGAGCGCGGTCTGCGAGGGGAGGGGACCGGTTGCTGCGGTGCGGAACTACTCAGTCGCAGTTCGTAATCGCCGGTGTCCGGGTTGAGCACCCACTGGTCTGCGGGGTCCATGTCGCTGCCCCGCCCACGGCCTTGCGCGTCCACGGTCGTTTGAATCCTCCGTCGGTGCCACGCGGCGCCTTTCCCCTCCCAGGCGCTCGGTCGGTCCTCAGTGCGCGCATGGAGAGTCGAATCCTGGGAAAGTATGCACCGGGAGCGCACACACTAACGGCACGGAACGGCCTCCGGCGATGCCGGTGGCGCATTCCACATCCTCACAACTGGGCAATTCGTGCATATCTCTTGACATGGCTTCACAGCCCGGGAGTCACCTGGGAGCCGGTTTTACGTACAGGCGTCCTCGGCGGCCGTGTTCCCGGAGAACGTCGGCGCGGGAGAGGCCGCTTCGGCCACTTCCTCCGGCTGCCCCCCGGATTCCTTCCGGGTGACCTTTGCGTCACCCTCCGTGTTTTCGCCGTCCGGATTTCCGGACGGTGCGCCGGACCCGGATCCGGCGCCGGTGGCGCTGCCTTGGCCCTGTGCGACCGTGACCGGCGCGTCCCTGCGCAACCGCTCGAACAGGTCCTCCGCCGCGGGTTGTGAAAGCTGGTCCCGATTGGGGTCGTTCGTGTACGGCTCCCGGGGGACGGTGAGGAACCGCACGCGTTCCGCGGGGATGTCGCGCAGTCCGCGGGCGAGTTCGTACAAACCCCGCAGACTGGCCAGCCCCGGGTCGGTCGTCAGTGCCGAAGTGGCCGCGTCCAGCACGGGATACAGCTTGGCCGGATTGAGCAGAACGTCATTGCCGCTCGCCTTGTTGACGAGCGCCCCGAGGAACCGCTGCTGACGCTCCATACGGTGCGTGTCGCTTCCGTCACCGAGGGACTTGCGGGCGCGGACATAACCGAGGGCCTGTTCCCCGTTCAGCGTCACCCGACCCGCGGGCAGCTTCAGTTTGGCCGCCTTGTCGTCAATGGGTTCACGCAGGCACACCTCGACGCCGTCGACCGCCTCGACCATCTTCTTGAACCCCTGGAAGTCCACGACGACGTGATGGTCCACGCGAATGCCGGTGAGTTTCTCCACGGTACGGATCGCACAGGCGGAACCGCCCCATTCGAAGGCCTGGTTGAACATCGCGAACACGGGCTCGGTGCGGCCGCCGCCCCGGCGCAGACAGCCCGGCACGTCCACCATCAGGTCCCGGGGCAGGGACACCGCGGTGGCGCTGCCCCGGCCCGCCGGCAGGTGCAGCAGGATCGCGGTGTCGGACCGCTCCGTCCCCGGGTCCCGGCCGTAGCGGGCGTTCTCCTCCCCGGAGCGCGAGTCCGAGCCGATCAGCAGGATGTTCCGGGCCTCCCTGACCAGTGCCGTCGGCCGCTCCTCCTCGAACCGCGCCAGCTCGGCCGCGGCCGCCTCGTCCGGCGTGATGTTCCCGTCGAGCTTCACGTACACCGCCCACCCGGCTCCGGCCGCCACGACGAACAGGGCCGCGACACCGAGCCCGGCGCCCCGCATCCACCGCCGCCGTCTGTGCCGCCGCAACCCCGCCCCGCTCGCCGAGGCTCCCGCCCCCGGCCCGGGGGCGCCCCCGCCCGCCGGGTCCGCGGGGGACGCGCCTGCGGTGTCACTCATGACCGGTCCACCCCCTCACGGCGTACGGGACGGCTTGCGGCGGCACGCGGAACCGCGGGCCGGCGTACGGGCGTACGGACGTACGGGCGTCGGGGAGTGGCGTGCCGCTGGTACGACGATGACCCGGATGCGCGGCGGGGGCGGGCGCTGCGCATCCGAACGGGGGAAGGGGCGGGGCGGACGGGGGACGGCCCGGCGGGGCCGGTTTGAGCGACCGGTCCGGGCCGGGGGTGCGGCTGGGTGCGAGGGCGGGGCGGCCGTCAGCGGGTGATGACGGTGACCCGCTCGCTCTCGACCCGCTTGTCCAGGGCGTCGCCCCCGAGCCGGTCCAGGTTCCGGCACAGCACCACCGAACCGCCGGTCGCCAGCGGTCCGTACAGGCCCGCGCGGAGACCCTCCCAGGTGTCGTACGGCAGCCCCGACAGGATGCGCGAGGCCGGTCCGGTCAGCCCGAGGTCCGTGGCCTCCGCACGGGCCCGCTGCACCACCTCGGCCCCGGTGAACTCCCGGCCCGCCACGATCAGCGCCGGTGCCTCGGGGTCGACCGGCGCGTACGGCGCGAACCGGTCGCCCTGCCCCGGGACCTCCACGGCGTAGTCGGCGAAGCCCTCCGGAGGCTGCGGGAACCGGCCGCCGAGCGGCCTGAGGGCCAGCGCGACCCGTGCGCCCGAGCAGGCCCGCGCGGTCTCCAGCGCGTCCGGCCCGCTCACCACCACATCGGCCGCCGCCGGGTCGCCGGACACGTCCGCGACCACGCCCACCGACGCGCACGCCAGCAGCCACACGGCGGTCTGCCAGTGCGCGGGCAGCAGCAGCGCCACGCGGTCACCGGGCTCGGAGGCCAGTTCGTCCTGCAGCAGGTTCGCGGTCTTGGCCACCCAATTGGCGAAGGTGGCCACGGACAATTCGACGCGTTCGCCCGTGGCGTCGTCGTAGAAGGTCACCAGGGGGCGTCCCGGGTCCGCGGCGAGGGCGGAACCCAGCAGGTCGGCGGGGGTGCGGTCGGTGGCGTTCACCCGCGCAAGCGTACGCGGACACGGCGGCGCGCACCGGGTGCCCGGGGCACCGGTTCGGCGGAACGGGCCCCGACAGCCCGTCAATTCCCCGATGGACAGATTTGTGTGACCATGTCCAAGCTCAGGGGCATGCGTAGACCTTTCGCTTCCTCCATCGGTGTCACCTGCGCGGCCGCACTCGCCCTGCCCCTCGCCCCGTCCGCCGTCGCAGCGGACGCGGGACCGGGCCGGACGGCGCCGGCGGCCACCCGCGCAGCGGTGACGACCGGGGCCGGCACCCCCGGCAGCACCCAGTCGCTGCCCCTGCGGCCCCTCGGCCCCGACCGCGCCTCCGACGCCGCCGTGTTCGGCCTCGCCCCGCGGTCCGTGCGGCACTTCTCCCTCGTCGGCGTCATCTGGGACGACCCCGGCACCGAACTCCACGGCCGGGTCCAGGTCCGCGTCCGCGCGGCGGACACCGGCGCCTGGTCCGGCTGGCAGGACGTCGAGACCCACAACGCCGACCACGCGGCCGACCCCGGGACCGCGGAACGCGCCTCGGGCCGGGTCCGCGGCGCCACCGCGCCGCTGTGGGTGGGCGAGTCGAACGGCGTGGAGATCCGGGTCCGGGCGGAGACCGGACCGGACGCGGAGCCGGAGGCCGGTTCCGGGCCCACCGGCTCCACTGCCGGGGAAGGGGCCGGGGAAGGCTCCGAGGAGTCCGCCCCGCTGCTGCCGTCCGGGATGCGCCTCGAACTCGTCGACCCGGGGGAGGCCGCCCCGCCCGGGGGCAGCCCTGCCGAAAGCTCCGGAGAGAGTTCGGAGGAGGGCTCCGGGGAGGACGCCGGCCGGAACCCCGTCGACGGCTCCACGGGCCCCGCGGCGGATGCTCCCCGAACCGGTGTGATGAGCGCCGGGGCGGCCGCCGCCTCGGCCGCCAACGCCCCGCTCGTGCCCCTGGGGGCCACCGGGATCCCGGCGCTGACCCGGGCGGAGACCGAGGAGGAGTACCACGTCCTGCGCGGCACCGAGACGGCCGGACAGCGGGCGAACCCGCACATCGGCCCGCGGCCCGGCATCGTCACACGCAGCGGGTGGGGTGCGGACGAGAGCCTGCGGGAGAAGGAGTTCGTGTACACCGACAAGGTGGGCGCGGCCTTCGTGCACCACAGCGCCTCCGGCAACACCTACACGTGCGCGGAGGCTCCTTCCGTCATCCGCGGCATCTACCGCTACCACACGGGGAGCATGGGATGGCGGGACATCGGTTACAACTTCCTCGTCGACAAGTGCGGGAAGATCTACGAGGGGCGGGCCGGGGGAGTGGCCAACCCGGTCCTGGGCGCGCACACTCTGGGATTCAACAGCGGCACCATGGGCGTGGCGGTTCTCGGCACCTTCGACACCACGGGCCCGCCGACCGCCGCGGTGACGGGCGTCGCCCAGCTCACCGCGTGGAAGCTCGGACTGCACGACGCGGATCCGAGCGCGAAGACATACCTGACGTCCGACGGTGGCAATCTCTACGCAAAAGGCACGAAGGTACGACTGAACGTGATCTCCGGTCACCGGGACGGGTTCAACACCGTGTGCCCCGGGGGGAAGCTCTACGACCGGCTCGGCACCGTCCGCTCCGCGGCGGCCGGTTACCAGGGCCGCTGAGAGCGGCGGACCGCCGGGTCCGCGTCCCCTCCCGCCGGAGGCACCGCCGTAGAAACCGCCGTGCGACGGTCTGCATACACTGGCCGGCCGAAAGACAGTTCGGCCGGTCCCGGCAGGAAGCAGAGACGACAGGTGACAGAAGCGATCCTCCTGGTCGGCGGCAAGGGCACACGGTTGCGCCCGCTCACGGTGCACACACCGAAGCCCATGGTCCGGGCGGCCGGAGTGCCCTTCCTCACGCACCAGCTGGCGAGAGCGAGAGCGGCGGGCGTCGAGCACATCGTCCTGGCCACGTCCTATCTGGCCGAGGTCTTCGAACCGTACTTCGGCGACGGGGCGTCGCTGGGCCTGCACATCGAGTACGTGACGGAGGAGGAGCCGCTCGGCACCGGCGGCGCCATCCGCAACGTCGCCTCCCGGCTGCACTCCGGCCCCGACGAACCGGTGCTGATCTTCAACGGCGACATCCTCACGGGCCTGGACATCCGGGCGCTGGTGCACACCCACGAGGTGACGGGCGCCGACGTCTCGCTGCACCTGACGAGGGTGACGGACCCGAGGGCGTACGGCCTGGTCCCCACCGACGGCACGGGCCGCGTCCTGGCGTTCCTGGAGAAACCGCAGACACCCGAGGAGATCGTCACCGACCAGATCAACGCGGGGGCGTACGTCTTCCGCCGCTCGGTCATCGACACGATCCCCACGGGCCGGCCGGTGTCGGTGGAGCGGGAGACGTTCCCGGGGCTGCTGGCGGCCGGAGCCCATCTCCAGGGCCTGGTCGACTCCACGTACTGGCTGGACCTCGGCACCCCGGCGGCCTTCGTCCGGGGCTCCGCGGACCTGGTACTGGGCCGCGCCCCGTCCCCGGCGGTCCCGGGGCGCTGCGGCGACCGGCTGGTCCTGCCGACGGCGAGGGTGGCACCGGACGCCAAGCTGGCGGGCGGGACCGTGGTGGGCGAGGGCGCGTTCGTGGCGGAGGGCGCGCGCGTCTTCGGCAGCACGATCCTGCCGGGCGCGGTCATCGAACCCGGTGCGGTCGTCACCGACTCACTGATCGGCACGCGTGCGCGGGTGGGGGAGCGGTCGGTCCTCACCGGGACGGTGATAGGCGACGGCGCGGTCGTCGGCGCCCGCAACGAACTCCGGGACGGGGTCAGGGTCTGGTGCGACGCGCGGATCCCGGCGGGGTCGGTGCGCTTCTCCTCGGACGAGTAGCCGAGGCGTCGGCGGGGGACACGGGGACCGGACAGGGGGAGCGGACGGCTGAGCGGCCCGGGCCTCACAGCCGCCCGATGTCCCAGCGCGGCATCTTCGGTGCCCGCCGTGCCGGCGTCCGTCCGCTCAGCAGGATCAGCCGCGCCGCCCGGTGCCGCTGACCGGCGTACGGCTCCAGCAGTTCCAGCATCGCCGCGTCGTCCGCGTCCCGGTTCCCGGCCAGCGCCCACCCCACGATGCCCGGCAGGTGCAGGTCCCCCGTGGTCACCTCGTCCGGCGCGCCGTGACTGCGCTGCACCGTCTCCGCCGACGTCCACGGCCCGATGCCCGGCACCAGTTCCAGTCGTGCCCGCGCCGCCGCCGGAGCCATCCCGGCCGCCTCCTCCAGCCGCGCCGCGGCCCGCACCGCCCGCAGCACCGTGGACGCCCGCTTGTCGTCGACACCGGCCCGGTGCCACTCCCAGGAGGGGATCAGCGCCCAGGTCCGGGGCGACGGCATCACCGCCATCCGCTCGGGCGCGGGCCCGGGGGCCGGCTCCCCGTAGGTGCGGACCAGCAGCCGCCACGCCCGGTACGCCTCACCGGTGGTGACCTTCTGCTCCAGGACCGACGGGATCAACGACTCCAGCACCAGTCCGGTCCGGGCCAGCCGCAGCCCCGGCCTGCGGTGCCGGGTGAGCGCCAGCAGTTTGTGCCGGGGGACGAACGCGGCCGGGTCGTCGGCGGCGCCGAGCAAATCGGGCAGCCGGTCCAGGAACCATCCGGCCCCCGGTCCCCACGCCTCGCCCCGTACCTCGCCGCCGTGCCGCGTCACCCGCAGTGTGCCCGGCCCGGCGGGTGTCAGGCTCGTCCGCCACACGGAGCCGTCCGGCAGCGTGCGCAGCGTCGGGTCCGCGGACCCGCGCCGCAGCGGCCCGAGGACCAGCCCGAGGTCCAGCGGGCCGTCCGGCACCCACGTCCGGACCGAGGGCGGGCCGGCCGGGACCGGTGCCTGCCGCGGCACCCCCGCCGGCTCGCCGCCCCGCCCGTCCCGCACGGTCGTACGAGCGGGGCGGGGGGCAGGCCGGGGGGTGGGCCGGGGAGCGAAACGTCCTGCCACGGAGGGCTCCCGGGGGTAGGGGCGGAGGGGCGGAGGGCTGCGGAGGCAGGGGAAGGCGGGTGCCTACGAGGGTAGGCGCCCCGCCTTCCCGCCCGGTTCACCGGACGGCGATGAACGCGCCCGCGTCCCGTTCCGGCCGCGGCCGGGGCTCCCCGGCGGGGTGGCCCACCGCCACCGCGCCCATCGGGTCCCAGCCCGTCGGCAGGTCCAGGACCTCGCGGACCACGTCCCGGCAGAACATCGTCGACGACACCCAGGCCGAGCCCAGCCGCTCACCGGCCAGGGCGACCAGGAAGTTCTGCACGCCGGCACCCGTCGCGACCACGAACATCTCCCGCTCCGCGCCGTCCCGCCGCGCGTCCCCGTAGGTGTGCGAGCCCTCCATGACCAGGCAGGGCACGACCAGGCAGGGCGCGTCGCGCAGGACGTCGCCGCGGCGGACCCGCCTGGCGACGGACTCCTCCGACCTGCCGTCCCGGCGCAGGTCCGCGATCCAGGCGTCCCGCATCGCGTCCAGCAGCCGGGTCCGGGACTCCTGCGACTCCAGCAGGACGAACCGCCACGGGGTGGTGTGGTGCGGGGCCGGAGCCGTCACGGCAGCGGCCACCGCGCGGCGCACCGCCCCCGGGTCGACCGGCTCGTCGGTGAAGGCCCGTACCGTGCGGCGCTGGGTCACCGCCTGCCGTACCGCCTCCGACGTACCGAGCCGGAACATGTCGTCGCGGGAGTCGCGGACCATGGCCCGCGCACCCCCGCCGTGCTCGCCGTCGGCCGTCACCAGGGCGGACAGACCGCGTACGACGGCCACCGGCAGGCCCGCGGCCTTGCCCTTGACCAGGTCGCCCGCCGCGGCGAGCTCGTCGGCGGCGGCGACCACGGTGGCGCCCAGCGGATTGCCGTACGCGTCCGTCCCGCCGCGCAGGTCGTCCAGGACGTGGACGCCCGCGGCGCCGATCGCCACGTCCGTCAGCCCCGCCCGCCAGGGGCGTCCGAAGGTGTCGGTGACCAGCACGCCGACCGTGACCCCGAGGGCGTCCCGCAGGCCCTCGCGGATCGCCCGCGCGGACGCGTCCGGATCCTCGGGGAGCAACAGCACCGTGCCGGCGGGCGTGTTGGAGGCGTCGACCCCGGCCGCGGCCATGACGAGGCCCTGCCGGTTCTCGACGATGCGCAGCGGACCGCGCCGGGCCACCACCCGTACCGTCTCCGCGTCGATCGCGGCCTCCCGGTCGGCTGCCTCCCGCACCCGGCCCTCCGCCTTGGAGACGATCTTGGAGGTGACGAGCAGCACGTCCCCGTCGGCCAGCCCCGGCTCCGCGGCCGCGATCAGCTTCGCGAGGTCGTCCCCCTGCCGGACCTCGGGCAGCCCCGCGACGGCCCACACCCGGTAACCGCCGGACGCCGCGCCACCCGCGGGTACCTCGTCGTGCGTACGTGCGCCGTTCACACCGCACGCACCTCCTCCGCCAGGGCGAGCGCCTCCCGGGCCATCCGCGCGGTGGCGTCGATGCCGGTCATCATCAGGGGCACGGCCCGGCAGCGGATGCCCGCCTCCTCGACGTGCTCCACCGCGGCGGCGTCGACCGTGTCGACCAGCCAGCCGTCCAGCAGGCCCGAGCCGTAGTGCTCGGCCACCGCCCGCGCCGTGGATTCGACGCCGACCGCCGCGAGCACCTTGTCGGCCATGCCGCGTACGGGCGCGCCGCCGACGATCGGCGACAGGCCGACCACCGGCACGCCCGCCTCGGCGATCGCCTCCCGGAGGCCGGGGACGGAGAGGATCGTGCCGATGGAGACGACCGGGTTGGACGGCGGGAAGAGGATCACGTCGGCCGCGGCGATCGCCTCCAGCACTCCCGGCGCCGGCTTCGCCTGCTCCGCGCCGACCGGCACGACCGCCTCGGCCGGGACCGACGCCCGCAGCCGCACCCAGTACTCCTGGAAGTGGATCGCCCTGCGCGTACCGGAACCCGACGCGGAGCCCGCCGCGGAACCCGGTGCGGAATCCGGCGGGTTCTCCCCGGCCCCGGACCCCGCCGACGGCCCCGCTGCCGGGTCGCCGTCGGGCAGGGTGACGGCGACATGCGTCTCCACGCGGTCGTCGGTCATCGGGATCAGCCGGACGCCCGGCTGCCAGCGCTCGCAGAGAGCCTGGGTCACCGCGCTCAGCGGATAGCCGGCGGCGAGCATCTGCGTCCGCACGATGTGCGTGGCGAAGTCCCGGTCGCCGAGCCCGAACCACCCCGGGCCGACGCCGTACGCCGCCAGTTCCTCCTTGAGCCGGAAGCTCTCGTCGGCCCGCCCCCAGCCCCGCTCCTCGTCGATGCCGCCGCCGAGGGTGTACATCACCGTGTCGAGGTCCGGGCAGACCTTCAGCCCGAAGAGGTGGATGTCGTCCCCGGTGTTTCCGATGACCGTGATGTCCGCGTCCGGCACGGCCCGCTTCAGACCGCGCAGGAAACGGGCACCGCCGATGCCGCCTGCCAGAACCACAATGCGCATGGGAAACAGTCTGTCAGCCGCCGGGCGGGACGCGGCACCGTGCCGGCCGGTCCGTCACACCGGCGGCCGGGCGGGGGCGGGCCGGGTGGCCGGCGTCCGGGGTTCCGTCCGCGTCCCGTGGTGCGGGGCGGCCGGGTGCATCGGCATCTCGGTCAGGCCCGGGTAGTACACGTGCAGGCTGACCGCCGGTTCCAGTGCGTCATTGACGACCTCGTGCGTGTGGCCCGGCGCGAAGACCCGCTCCGTGCCCGGCGTCAGTGTGCGCGTGCCGCGTTCGGTGCGCTCGGTGAGGGAGCCCTGCAGGACGGTCAGGACGCCGGAGGAGCGGCCGTGGTCGTGCGGCCCGCTGCCCTGTCCGGGCACCCAGGACAGCAGCCACACCTCGTAGCCGACGGGGGTCTCCCCCGCGCGAGCGGGGCCGGGAGTCCGGGGCACGGCGCGCAGCCGGTGGTACCAGCGGCTGCTCGCGTCGTAGCGCACCAGGTGCTCCCACCCGGACCGGTCGGCGGCGAGCGAGCGGGCCAGGCCGACGAACTCGGCGACGGTCGCCGGGTGCTCGCGCGGGGTCTGCAGGAGGTGCGGTACTTCGAGGATGTCGCCGGCGATCTGGAGGTCACTGTCGCTGTTCATGGATGCGGTGGTTCCTCGGAGGAGAAGCGGTCGGGAAGCGCTGGGGAAGCACTCGGGAGACGGAGGGTGCGGCCGTCGGGCGGGGCCGTGCGGAGAACCGGCCCGGCACGGACGACGTGCCGCGTGGGTCCGGGTCACGGACGGCGGCGGAGGGTGCCCTGGTGGGAGCGGGGGGAACAGCGGTCGGGCCGAGGGTGACCCGAAGGGCCGGAGCGCGTGGGGCTCAACAACCGCAACAGCGACAGCTACGGCGAGCGCGGGCAGCACCGAGGGACCCGGCGGAGCGGGTCGAGGCGAGTGCCAGGTTCGCGAGCATGCCCACAAGGACAGCGGCTCGGACCTCCGGTGTCAACTCGATGCCCGGATCGTGGGACACGGTTCACCTCATCAGGTCCACCTGCGAGGCGAAAGGTTTGCTCACGTGGTTCCGGGGACACAAGGGCACACGGCCGGGGCGCAAGTGCCGCTGCGGCCCTGTGATCCGAATGTGATCCGGGTCGCTGTGGCGTCAGCGGGTCAACGGGGTCGATCGCCCGGGCGTCCTCCTCCGTGGAGGCACTGCGCGGGGCGGTTCGCTCTGAGGGCCCATCAGCGTGTCAGCGTTTATGGCGATTTGAACACTTTCGGCTTGGGCTTGGTTCCGCAGAGTGAATAAGGGGGCCAATAGCAGATCTCGGCTTGACTCGCCCGGATCGGCGCACTTGTAATTTCACTCGTGTCGTTCGGCCGGAATCGGTAACGGCAGCATCACGGGGACGCGAAAGACGGACGAGGGGCGCGCATGACGGAGCTGGTGGAGCAACTGCTGGTCGACGACGCGGACGAGGAACTCGGCTGGCAGGAGCGCGCGCTGTGCGCCCAGACCGACCCCGAGTCGTTCTTTCCCGAGAAGGGTGGCTCCACCCGGGAGGCCAAGAAGGTCTGTCTCGCCTGTGAAGTGCGCTCCGAGTGCCTCGAATACGCCCTCGCCAACGACGAGCGCTTCGGGATCTGGGGCGGCCTGTCCGAGCGGGAGCGTCGCCGGCTGAAGAAGGCCGCCATCTGAGAGGTGGCGCGTGGCGCACGTCACATCCGCATGTGCGTCTTGTCCTTTCGTGCGTCAGACGGCCGGGATGTGCGCGCAGTTGACTTATGGCCCGTCGCGTGTGGTTTGTCCACAGGCGGCGGGCCGCCTTGCTGCCCAGCCGATAGTGTGGTTGCTCGTCCGAGACGCCACGTCGCCCCCACCGGGCACGGGCGTCCCCCACAGTCCACTGAACCGGGGCCCGTACCTCGATGTCCGTGCACAGTCACCCGGCAGCCAGCCAAGACGCCGCTGCCGCACCAGAGTTCCCGCGTCATGTGGTGACCGCGGTCCTCGTCTCCCACGACGGAGCCCGCTGGCTGCCCGACGCGCTCGCCGGGCTACTCGGCCAGGAACGCCCCGTCCAGTTCGCCATGGGCGCCGACACCGGCAGCGCGGACGACTCCGCCCGACTGGTCACCGAAGCCCTCGGCGACGACCACGTCCTGCACCTCGCCCGGCGCACCGGCTTCGGCCAGGCCGTCGAGGAGTGCCACCGTGCCGCGCCGGACCTCACCCCGGACGACCTGCCCTACCTGAAGCGGCCCAGCGGCTGGGACCCGGTCACGCGCAGCTGGCGCGACGACGCGTACGACCTGCCCGACCTCCCGCACGGGGAACCGGTGCAGTGGCTGTGGCTGCTGCACGACGACTGCGCCCCCGAACCCGACGCGCTGGCCCGGCTGCTGGGCGTCGTGGAGAACGAGTACGAACTCGGCCGGGACGACGTCGCCGTCGTCGGCCCCAAGCTCCGCGGCTGGTACGACCGCCGGCAACTGCTCGAGGTCGGCGTCTCCATCGCCCCCTCCGGCCGCCGCTGGACCGGCCTGGACCGCCGCGAACAGGACCAGGGGCAGCACGACCAGGTCCGCTCCGTCCTGTCGGTGTCCACCGCCGGCATGCTGATCCGCCGCGACGTCTTCGACGAACTCGGCGGATTCGACCGGCACCTTCCCCTGATGCGGGACGACGTCGACCTGTGCTGGCGCGCGCACGCGGCGGGCCACCGGGTGCTCGTCGCCCCCGACGCGGTCGTACGGCACGCCGAGGCCGCCTCCCGCGAGCGCCGCGCCGTCGACTGCGTGGGCCGCACCGCCGCCTCCCCGCACAAGGTGGACAAGGCGGGCGCCGCCCACACCCTGCTCGTCAACACCCGTACCGCCGCACTGCCCTGGGTGCTGCTGCGGCTCGTCCTCGGCACCGTGCTGCGGACCTTCGCCTACCTCGTCGGCAAGGCCCCCGGACAGGCCGTCGACGAGATACGCGGCCTCGTGGGCACCCTGCTGCGGCCCGAACGCATCCTCGCCGGGCGGCGCCACCGCGGCAGCCCGCAGATCGACAAGGACGAACTGCGGGCGCTGTTCCCGCCCCCCGGCGCGACCGTCCGCGTCACCGTCGAACAGGCCGCGAGCAGCCTCGTCGGCCGCTCCGACCCCGAGACCACCACCGGCGCCGGACGGCACGGCGGGGCCGTCGAGTCCGGACCCGGCGGGGACGACGCCGACTTCATCGAGGTGGAGCAGTTCGCCCGGCTCAAGCGGATCGCCCGCAAGCCCGGCCCGGTGCTCTTCCTGCTCCTGCTGCTGGTCTCCCTCGCGGCCTGCCGCGCCCTCCTCGGCAGCGGCGCGCTCGCGGGCGGCGCCCTGCTGCCCGCCCCCGCCGGCTCCGGCGAGCTGTGGGCGCGCTACACGGACGCCTGGCACGCGGTGGGCGCCGGCGGCACCGGCTCCGCACCGCCCTACCTCGCCCTCGTGGCGTCCCTGGCCACCCTGATGCTCGGCTCGACCGGGCTCGCCGTGACGGTCCTGCTCATCGGCTCGGTGCCGCTGGCCGGCCTCACCGCCTACTTCGCCTCCCGTCCGCTCGTCGAGTCCCGGCTGCTGCGCGCCTGGGCCGCCGTCGCCTACGCCTTCCTGCCCGCCGTGGCGGGCGCCCTCGCCGGCGGGCGGATCGGCACCGCCGTCCTCGCCGTGCTGCTGCCGCTGATCGCCCGCGCGGGCGCCGCCGCGAGCGGACTCACCAACGACCCCGGCGTCCGCGGCAGCTGGCGCGCGACCTGGGCGTACGCGCTGCTGCTCACCCTCGCCACCGCGTTCACCCCGATCGTGTGGCCCATCGCCCTGTTCCTCGGCCTCGGTGTCCTCGCCCTGCGCAGGTCCGACCTCCTGGCCCACGGGCTCCGCTTCCTGGCCCAGCTCGGCACCCCGCTGCTGGTCCTCGCCCCCTGGTCGCTGTCGCTGCTCCCGCTCGGCTTCTTCCAGGAGGCGGGCCTGGAGTACGGCGCCTCCGCCGCCTCCGCCCCCGACCTGCTCGGTGCGAGCCCCGGCGGCCCCGGCGCGGTCGGCGGACCGGTGTTCGTCGGCATCGTGCTCGCCGCCCTCGCGGCCCTGCTCCGCTCCGAGCGCCTCCTCGCCATCCGCGCCGCCTGGACGGCCGCCCTGGTCGGACTCGTCTTCGCGGTCCTGTCCAACGGCTCCACCTGGGCGGGACCCGCGACCCTCGTCTACGGCATCGCCCTGCTGGCCGCGGCCACGCTCGGCGCCGACGGGGCCCGCGCGCGCGTCGCCGAGCAGAGCTTCGGCTGGCGCCAGCCGGTCGCCGTGCTGATCGCCCTCGCCTGCGCGGTCGGCCCGCTGCTGGCCGCCGCCGGCTGGGTGCTCCGCGGCGCCGACGGACCGCTCGAGCGGCGCGACCCCGTGCAGGTGCCCGCGTTCGTCGCCGAGGAGAGCGGCACCCGCGACCAGGCCCGCACCCTCGTCCTGGACAGCGACTCCGCCGCCCGCGTCGACTACGTCCTGGTCCGCGGCTCCGGTGCCCGCATGGGCGACGCCGAGCTCGCCGCCGCGAGCGGTGTGAACACCGGGCTCGACAAGGTCGTCGCCAACCTCGTCGCCGGCTCCGGCGCCGACCAGGCCGACCAGCTCGGCGGATTCGCGGTGCGCTACGTCCTCGTCCACCCGGGCGCGCCCCGCGAGGTCACCCGCGTCCTGGACGCCACGCCCGGCCTGACCCGGCTCAGCCAGCAGGCGGGCGGCGCGCTGTGGCGCGTCGACCAGAACGTGGCCCGCGCGACCATCGTCCCCGCGAAGGGCGGCGAGGGCGAACCCCAAGCCGTGGCCGCCGGACCGGTCGGGATCAGCACCAGGATCCCCGACGGAGCCCAGGGGCGCGTCCTGCGCCTGGCCGACGCCGCGGCCGAGGGCTGGACCGCCACCCTCGACGGCGAGCCGCTGACCCGCACCACGGTCGACGGCTGGGCCCAGGGCTTCCAGCTCCCGGCCGCCGGCGGACAGCTGGCCGTCACCTACGAGGCCCCGTTCACCCACACCGTGTGGCTGTGGGCACAGGGGCTGCTCGCCGTCGTCCTCGTCGTGCTCGCGCTGCCCGGCCGGCGCCGCGACGTCGACGACGACCTGCCCGAGGAGCCGGCCGCCCCTGACGAGGCGCTCGTTGGCGACGGCCGTCGCGCCCGACGCCTGCGCGCCCAGGCGGAGGCGGAAGCCGCGGCCACCGAGGAAGCAGGCGCCGACGGCGGCGTGACCGAGGGGACGGACGACGGGGCCGACGCCCCGCCGGAGCCGGCTCCCGCGGTCGTTCCGCAGCAGCGGCCCTATGACGAATGGGACGCGTCGAGCTACCCGGACCCGGATTTGAACCCCGGGTACGACGGCGCCCACACCGCCGCCTCGTACCCGCAGGGACAGCAGCAGCCGTCGCAACAGGAGCAGCAACAGCAGTACGCGACGGACGGTTACGGACAGCCGTACCAGGCGGACCCGTACCAGGGTGGCCAGTACGACCCGTACGCCTACGACGGCACGCCCCAGCAGCCGCAGTACGACCCGAGCGCGTACGACCCGTCGGCGTACGGGCAGGGCTACGAGGGTTACGACGGCTACGACCAGACCTACGCGCAGGGCTACGACGCGTCGTACGACCCCGAGCAGCCGCACCGCCCCCAGCCGGGCAGTGAGCGTCCCGACGGGAGCCAGCAGTGAACCGCACCACCCTGTCCCTGATCGCGGGAGCCACCGCGCTCGCCGCCGTCACCGGCTTCGCCGTCCTGACCGCGCCGGACCCCACCGCCGCGGACGACGGCGTCGCGACGGCGGCGGCCCACCTGCCCGTGGAACGCTCGAGTCTGCTGTGCCCGACGCCCAGCGGCTCCGACCTCGCCGAGACGACGTACACGTCCTTCACGCCCGTCACGAAGGGCACGGAGAGCGAGGGCAGCGCCCGACTCCAGCCGGCCGCCACGGGACGGCCCGCGGAGAAAGGCACGGAGGAAGGCACGGACGAAGACGTCGAGGAGGGCACCGAGGAGGGCGCAGAGGGCGGCGACGGGGAGAAGGCAGCCGAGTCCGCGAAGCCCGAGAAGCCGGTGCTGGAGCACAAGGAGGGGCCCGGCAAGCCGGTCACCGTGGACGCTTCCGGAGCCGAGGCACCCGCGCTCGTCGGTACCGCCGAGGGCCGCTTCGCCCCCGGCTGGACCGTGCAGCAGACCACCGAGGTCGCCGCGGGCACCGGCCGGGGTCTGCAGGGCGTCAACTGCTCCGCCCCGGACACGGAGTTCTGGTTCCCCGGCGCGAGCACCGCGTCCGAGCGCACCGACTACGTCCATCTGACCAACCCCGACGACTCCGCCGCCGTCGTGGACATCGAGGTCTACGGCAAGGACGGCGCCCTCGAGACCACGGTGGGGGAGGGCATCACGGTCGCCCCGCACTCCTCCGAACCGGTGCTGCTGTCCACGCTCACCGACGAGGAGCAGACCGACGTGACGGTCCACGTCGTCGTCCGCAGCGGGCGGGTCGGCGCGGCCGTCCAGGCCCTGGACGACTCGTTCGGCGGTGACTGGCTGGCCGCGTCGGCCGATCCGGCGGGCAGCCTGGTCCTGCCCGGCATCCCCGAGGACGCCACCGCCGTACGCCTGGTCGCCTTCACCCCCGGCAACGTCGACGCCGACCTGAAGGTGCAGCTCGCGTCGCCCTCCGGGCTGATCACACCGGCCGGCAACGAGACGGTGCACGTGAAGGGCGGCATGACGACCGCCGTCGACCTCGGCGACGTCACGCGCGGCGAGGCGGGCTCCCTGGTCCTCACGCCGACGGACGGCCCGGTGCCCGTCGTGGCGGCCGTCCGGGTGCTGCGCGGCAAGGGGGACAGCCAGGAGTCGGCTTTCGTCCCGGCGGCCCGCGAGGTCGGGGTGCGGGCGACGTCCGTCGACAACACGGCCAAGGACAGCACCCTCGCCGTGACCGCGCCCGAGGGTGCCGCCAAGGTCAAGGTCACCGTCTCCGCGGGCAGCGGGGGCGGTACGCCGGCGACCGGGACGTACACGATCAAGGCCGGTACCACCCAGAACATCGAGGTCCCGGTCCCGGACGACGTGGAGGGCACGTACGCGCTGACGGTCGAGCCCGAGTCGGACGACACGCCTGTCTACGCCTCACGGACCCTCACCGCCACGAAGGACGGTGTCCCGGCCTTCACGGTCCAGACCCTTCCCGACGACCGGGGCATGGTGGCGGTACCGGAGACGGAGGAGGACCTGTCGGTCCTGCAGAAGTAGGGCCCGCCGACAGGCCTCCGGCCGTCAGTCCTCGCCGTACCGGGGATCCACGGTCTCCGGCGTCAGTCCCAGCAGCTCGGCGACCTGCTCCACGACGACCTCGTGGACCAGCGCCGCCCGCTCGTCGCGTCCCTTGGTGCGGATCTCCACCGGCCGGCGGTAGATCACCACCCGCGCGGGACGCCCTTCGCGGTTCGGCACGGTGTCGCCCAGCGGCACCGGCTCGTCGCTCCATCCCGCTCCGGGCGCGTCCAGGCGCGGGACCTCCAGCACGAGGAAGTCGATGTCGGCCAGCTGCGGCCACCGCCGCTCCAGCCGCTCCACGGAGTCCTGCACCAGATCCGCGAACGTCTCCGCGCGGCTGGCGGCGAGCGGCACCTGGGGAGGCGCGATCGGCCCGCGCATGCCCCGGCCGTGGCGATCACGACGGCGGGGCCCGCGGTCGGAGGCACGGGGCGTCACAGGGGTGTCCATCACGGTGAAGCGTAGTCTCCGCCGGTCCGACGCGCCCGGCCCCCACACGGCTTCCGGGCCCCGGCCCCGCACGGGCCCGGCGCCCAGCCCCCACCCGCTTCGGATCCCGGTCCCGCAGGGCGTTGTCGCAGGACCGTTCCGGCCAAGGTTCGACTCGATTCCATATCTTTCACGCATCGGTGATCTCAAGGTATTTGACAGTATTTGTACCAAGCGATGACCGGAGTGGAATCCGCGGATGTTCCGAATGTGGGCGTCGGAGCAGGTCAGAGATGTGTGCCGACAGGGCGCGTGGGGCATTTCAGGCCACGACACGGGGAAGCGCGCAGGCGGGGAGTCGTCGCGGCCCGCTCAAGAGTGCGGTACCGTCCAACATCGTGAGCCCTGTACGTCGCTGTTCGCGCACCGCCTGCGGCCGTCCCGCCGTCGCGACGCTGACGTACGTCTACGCCGACTCGACCGCGGTCCTCGGCCCGCTCGCCACCTACGCCGAACCCCACTGCTACGACCTGTGCGCCGAGCACTCCGAGCGCCTCACCGCACCGCGCGGCTGGGAGGTCGTCCGTCTGCTCGACGGTTCGGCCCCGGCGCGGCCCAGCGGGGACGATCTCGAAGCGCTCGCGGACGCGGTGCGCGAAGCGGCCCGGCCCCAGGAGCGGGCGGCCGGCGGCGGGCGCGGCGCGGACCCGATGGAGGTCGCGCGACGCGGCCACCTGCGCGTGCTCCGCTCTCCCGACAACTGACGCCGCACGACGTGCGCCGGCTCTGCCGCCCGATCCCTGAACAGCCGTCGCCCGCGCGGCCGCCCGCATGGCCGGGCCGGTCGTCCGGGCAGACCGCTCCGTCTCCTCCCGCTCCTCCCGCTCCGCCGGTTCCGGAGGCGAGGTGCCGCACGCCCATGGGCGCGCCTGCCGAGGACAGGCGCATTCCGAGGACGTAGCGGGATCCCTCTTTCGCATCGCGGAATCCGGGAGGTGTCCGTGCACGTCCGGGAAGGGGAACACGTCGCCGGCCCACCCGCTCCGTCCGACCTCGGGGCGGCGCCGCCCCTCGTGACCGTCCTCGTCCTGCTCGGCGGCCTTTGCGGGAAAGCGGATCCGGCAGGCCTGACCGGCCTGCTGCTCGTCATGTGCCTGATCGTGGTGGGGCAGAGCACCTTCGTCCTCGGACGGATGCCGCCCCGCTGCTGCCCCACCCCGGCGTCCGCCGCTCACCACGAACCGCCCGCAGCGGAGTGTCACCCTCTGCGGGTAGTTTGTGGTGACCGACAGGACCTTTGGAAGGGCTGGCCGTGGCTGCTGATCTGTCACAGATCGTGAAGGCGTACGACGTGCGCGGGGTCGTTCCCGACCAGTGGGACGAGGCCCTGGCCGAACTCTTCGGCGCCGCCTTCGCACGGGTGACCGGCGCGAGCGCCATCGTCACCGGGCACGACATGCGGCCCTCCTCGCCCGGCCTGTCGGGCGCCTTCGCCCGCGGCGCCGCGGCGCAGGGCGTCGACGTGACCGAGATCGGCCTCTGCTCCACGGACCAGCTCTACTACGCCTCGGGCGCGCTGGACCTGCCCGGCGCGATGTTCACCGCCTCGCACAACCCGGCCCGGTACAACGGCATCAAGCTGTGCCGCGCGGGCGCCGCGCCGGTCGGCCAGGACACCGGCCTGGCCGAGATCCGCGGACTCGTCGAGAAGTGGAGCGAGTCCGGCGCCCCCGAGCCGGCCGCCACGGCGGGAACCGTCACCCGGCGCGAGACGCTGGACGACTACGCGGCACACCTGCGCTCCCTCGTCGACCTCACCTCCCTCCGCCCCCTGAAGGTCGTCGTCGACGCGGGCAACGGCATGGGGGGGCACACCGTCCCCACCGTCCTGGCCGGCCTGCCGCTCACCGTCGTCCCGATGTACTTCGAACTCGACGGCACCTTCCCCCACCACGAGGCCAACCCGCTCGACCCGGCCAACCTCGTCGACCTGCAGCAGCGGGTCCGCGAGGAGGGGGCCGACCTCGGCCTCGCCTTCGACGGCGACGCCGACCGCTGCTTCGTCGTCGACGAGCGCGGCGAGCCGGTCTCCCCGTCCGTGATCACCGCCCTGGTCGCCTCCCGGGAACTCGCCCGCAACGGCGGCAAGGGCACGGTCATCCACAACCTGATCACCTCCTGGTCGGTGCCGGAGGTCGTCGAGGAGAACGGCGGCACGCCGGTACGCACCCGAGTCGGCCACTCCTTCATCAAGGCCGAGATGGCCACCAGCGGTGCGATCTTCGGTGGCGAGCACTCGGCGCACTACTACTTCCGCGACTTCTGGAACGCCGACACGGGCATGCTCGCCGCCCTGCACGTCCTCGCCGCCCTCGGCGGCCAGCAGGGCACCCTGTCCGCCCTGGTCGACCAGTACGACCGCTACGCGGGCTCCGGCGAGATCAACTCCACGGTCGACGACCAGGCGGCCCGCCTCGCCGCGATCAGGGCCGCGTACGAGGGCCGCGACGGCATCACCCTGGACGAACTGGACGGCCTCACCGTCACCGCCGCCGACTGGTGGTTCAACGTCCGCCCCTCCAACACGGAGCCCCTCCTCCGTCTGAACGCGGAGGCCCGCGACCAGGCCACCATGGCCAGAATCCGCGACGAGGCCCTGGCCGTCATCAGAGGCTGACGCCCGGGAGAAAGCCGCCCGGTCCGGCGGTCGGCGGAGAGCCCCGTACGGCCCGTCGCACGTCCGTCCCGTGCGGCGGGCCGGGACGGCGGCCGTGCCGTCGGGCCCCACACCCGGGGCCCGACGTGCCGGCGTCCTCCTCCGCCCTCCTGCGCCCTCCTCCGCCCTCCTGCGCCTTGCGTCGCCCACACCGGACCCCGCTCGCTTCGGTCCGGAAGACGCCGCCGGTCACCTCCGACCGAACCACCGGACGGACCCCGGCCGTCCCGGGCACCGCGTCAGAGGGCTCCCCGGACCGAAACAGCGACGGCCCGCGCCGGGCGGGTCCCAGTCCGAAGGCCCGCGGCCCGGGTCCGGCGGCCCGGGTCCGGCGGCCCGGTGGCCGGGCAGGGCCCCTGACCGCGTCCGGCGCCCACGGGCGGGCAGGTCAGGGCGCACCCCGGCGGCCACCGCGCCCCGCCGGACCGGGGCGCCGGACCGGGGCGCCGGACCCGCCCTCCGCCGCCCGCCCGCGGCGCCCCCACCGGCGGTACCCTGACCAGGCACATCCGCATACGCCCGCCCCGAAGGGAACCCGCCCCATGCCGCTGGAAACCGGCCTCCTGGAGATCCTCGCCTGCCCGGCCTGCCATTCCTCCCTCAAGGAGCAGGACAACGAGCTGATCTGCACCGGTCAGGAATGCGGCCTGGCGTACCCGGTCCGCGACGGCATCCCCGTCCTCCTCGTCGACGAGGCCCGCCGCCCCGCGTAAGCGACGATCGGGCGGCCCCGCGCACCGACGCCTGCCGCCCCGCGTACCGACGCCCCGCCGATCGGAGGCTGCCGCCCCATGCTCGACGAATCGCTGCTGGACTCACCGGAGGGCCTCGCCGAGGCCGACCGCCGCGGACTGCTCCGTGGCGCGGCCGAGGCGGGCGCCCGTGTCCGCACCGCCGCACGGTATGCCGCCGAGGCCGGTGTCCACGACCTCAAACCGGACGGCCGGCCCCGCGCCGTCCTCATCGCGGGCCCCGGCGCGGCCGCCACCCAGACCGCCGACCTCCTCGGCACGCTCGCCGGCGCCGGCAGCCCCGTCACCAGGCTCGCGCCCACCGGTGTGGCCCCCGCCGCGGGCGCGCTGCGCTGGGAACTGCCCGGCTGGGCCGGCTCCGTGGACCTGCTCCTGATCGCCACCCCGGACGGCACCGAGCCGGGCCTGTCCCTGCTCACCGAGCAGGCCTACCGCCGCGGCTGCACCGTCGTGGCCGTGGCCCCCGCCCGGACCCCGCTCGCCGACACGGTCAGCGGCGCACACGCCCTGTTCGTCCCCATGGCGACCGCGTCCTACGAGCAGGACGAGGACCTCGCCGCCTCCGCCCCCGGAGTCCTGTGGGCGCTGCTCACCCCGCTGCTCGCGCTCCTGGACCGCGCCGGCCTGCTCACCGCCCCACCGGACGTCCTGGAGAAGGTCGCCGACCGCCTCGACCGCGTCGCCGAACGCTGCGGCCCGGCCATCGCCACCTACAGCAACCCCGCCAAGACCCTGGCCGCGGAACTCGCCGACGCGCTTCCCCTCGTGTGGACCGAGGGCACCTCGGCCGGCCCGGCGGGCCGCCGCTTCGCCGCCGCCCTCGCGGAACTGTCCGGCGCCCCCGCGGTCGTCGCCGAACTCCCCGAGGCGCTCAGCTCGCACAGCGCCCTGCTGGCAGGCCCGCTCGCCGGCCGCGCCGACCCGGACGACTTCTTCCGCGACCGCGTGGAGGAGGCCCCCGCTCTGCACGCGCGCGCGGTGCTGCTCCGCGACCGCCCGACCGGCGGCCTCACCGCCGCCCCGGCCGCCCGCGAGCTGGCCCTCGGCCACGGCACACCGATCAGCGAACTGGAACCGGAGGAGGGCGGCGAACTGGAGACCCTCGCCGAACTGATCGCCGTCACGGATTTCGCCGCCGTTTACCTGTCGCTCACCTCGAGAACCTGATCATGCGGGGGGCAGGACCGGCACGGATGTTCTGACCAGGACTTCCGGGGGCGTCCGCCCCGCGGCGTACGCATGCGCCTCCGCGTACGCCGCCCCTTTGGCCTGAGCCGAGAACCTGCCGAACGACCCGGAGAGAACCCCATGGACCGCCTCGACAACACCGTCCGCCCCTACGCCTGGGGTTCCACCACCGCCATCGCCCGGCTCCTCGGCGTCGAACCGACCGGCGAGCCGCAGGCGGAGATGTGGATGGGCGCCCACCCCGGCGCGCCCTCGCGCACCGGCCGGGGCACACTCGCCGAGGTCATCGACGCCGACCCGGAGCGGGAACTCGGCGCGGCCTCGGTCGCGAAGTTCGGCCCGCGCCTGCCCTTCCTCCTCAAGCTCCTCGCCGCCGGCGCACCCCTGTCCCTCCAGGTCCACCCCGACCTGGACCAGGCGAAGGCCGGATACGCGGACGAGGAGCGACGCGGCATCCCCGCCGACGCCCCGCACCGCACCTACAAGGACGCCAACCACAAACCCGAACTGATCTGCGCCCTCACCGACTTCGACGGCCTCTGCGGCTTCCGCGCCCCGCTGCGCGCCGCCGAACTGCTCGACGCCCTCGGCGTGGACTCCCTCAAGCCGTACGTCGACCTGCTGCACGCGCACCCCGAACAAGCGGCCCTGCGCGAGGTCCTCACCGCGGTCCTCACCGCCGACCGCGACGAAATGGCCCGCACCGTCACCGACGCGGCCGCCGCCTGCGACCGCCTCGGCGGCGACCACGCCCCGTACGCCGCCATCGCCCACCACTACCCGGGCGACCCCGGCGTCATCGCCGCCATGCTCCTCAACCACGTCCGGCTCCAGCCCGGCGAGGCCCTCTATCTCGGCGCCGGCGTCCCGCACGCCTACCTGAACGGCCTCGGCGTCGAGATCATGGCCAACTCCGACAACGTGCTGCGCTGCGGACTGACCCCCAAGCACGTCGACGTCCCCGAACTCCTGCGCATCGTCCGCTTCGAGGCCGGCGACCCCGGCGTGCTGCGCCCGGAGGCCGCACCCGACGGCGAGGAGCTCTACGACACCCCCATCGACGAGTTCCGGCTCTCCCGCTACGTCCTGCCCGCGGGCGGCGCCCCCCACGACCTCACGCGGACCGCCCCCCAGGTCCTGCTCTGCACCGCCGGCTCCGTACGCGCGGGCGAGCACGAACTGTCCCCCGGTACCTCCGTGTTCGTCCCCGCAGGCGAAAAGGTCGAAGTGTCCGGTACCGGAACCCTGTTCAGGGCCACGGTCGTCGTCTGACCGGCCGGCGACGACGATCCGGCACACCGCGGTCCGATCGGGCTGCAACAATGTCCCCCCGTTACAGGACGGTCAACGCCCCGGGCGGTGCAAGAAGACGCCGACCCGGGCCCGTCAACGGCGTACGAAGGGACAACGCGAACACATGAGCGCGTCAGGCGGCACCAAGGCGATCGTTGCGGCACTCGTTGCCAACGCCGCGATCGCGGTAGCGAAGTTCGTGGCGTACCTCTTCAGCGGCTCCTCGTCGATGCTCGCCGAATCCGTGCACTCCGTCGCCGACTCCGGCAACCAGGCCCTGCTGCTGCTCGGCGGCAAGCGGGCCAAGCGGCAGGCCACCCCGCAGCACCCCTTCGGCTACGGCCGCGAGCGCTACATCTACGCCTTCCTCGTCTCCATCGTGCTGTTCTCGGTCGGTGGCCTGTTCGCCCTCTACGAGGGCTACCAGAAGATCAAGCACCCGCACGAGCTGGAGCACTGGTACTGGCCGGTCGGCGTCCTGGTCTTCGCGATCATCGCCGAGACCTTCTCCTTCCGCACGGCCATCAAGGAGTCCAACGCGGTGCGCGGCGAGCGCTCCTGGAAGGAGTTCGTCCGCCACGCCAAGGCCCCCGAGCTGCCGGTCGTCCTCCTGGAGGACCTCGGCGCCCTCGTCGGCCTCATCCTCGCCCTCGGCGGCGTCGGCATGGCCCTGCTCACCGGCGACAGCGTCTGGGACGGCATCGGCACCCTCTGCATCGGCGTCCTGCTGATCCTGATCGCCGTGGTCCTCGCGCTCGAGACGAAGTCCCTGCTGCTCGGCGAGGCGGCGGGCGCCGAGGAGACCCGGAAGATCGAGGCCGCCGTCGTCGACGGCGACACCGTCACCCGCATCATCCACATGCGCACCCTCCACATCGGCCCCGAGGAACTGCTGGTCGCCGCGAAGATCGCCGTACGGCACGACGACACGGCCGCGGAGATCGCCGCCGCCATCGACGCCGCCGAGTCCCGCATCCGCGGGGCCGTCCCGATCGCCCGTGTGATCTACCTGGAGCCCGACATCTACAGCGAGACCGAGGCCGCCAAGGGCGCCGACGCCGCAGCCAGCCCCGGGGGCCCCGCACCGGCGGAGCACTGAGCCCGCGCCCGTCCGGCCCGGTCGGCCGGGCGCACCCCCTGATCGGACACGACCACCGACCGGTGACGACCACCGGCCCCGGTGGTCGTGTCCGTTCTCCGCCGTTCTTCCCCGTTCACCGCGGCTCCTTCCCGTCACCTGCCGTTCGTCGCCCCGTCCCGTCGCCCTCCGTGTTCGGCCTGATGTGTTCGGCAACCGGCTGGGGTCGGCCCCGCCCGTCGGTGTAGCTTGGGACGGAGCCAGACGTCGCTGCTGATGGCGGTCGGGCGGTCCCCTGCGGACCGGCCGAGGGAGAGAGGGCCTCCGACGGACTGCGCTGCGCGCACGCGGGGCATGCCTGTGCCCTCCTCGGGCACTCCTGTGTCCGCCGCGCAGAACAGCCGTACCCACCTCGACCCACACCCCGAGGAGCAGCTCTCCATGACGACTGTCGACACCCGACAGGACTTCAAGGTCGCCGACCTCTCCCTGGCCGCCTTCGGCCGCAAGGAGATCACCCTGGCCGAGCACGAGATGCCGGGCCTGATGGCGATCCGCAAGGAGTACGCCGAGGCCCAGCCCCTGGCCGGCGCCCGTGTCACCGGCTCCCTGCACATGACCGTGCAGACCGCCGTCCTCATCGAGACCCTGACCGCCCTCGGCGCTCAGGTCCGCTGGGCGTCCTGCAACATCTTCTCCACCCAGGACCACGCCGCGGCCGCCATCGCCGTCGGCCCGAACGGCACGCCCGAGAACCCGCAGGGCGTCCCCGTCTTCGCCTGGAAGGGCGAGACGCTGGAGGAGTACTGGTGGTGCACCGAGCAGGCGCTGACCTGGCCGGACGCCTCCACCGGCGGCCCGAACATGATCCTGGACGACGGCGGTGACGCCACCCTCCTGGTCCACAAGGGCGTCGAGTACGAGAAGGACGGCAAGGTCCCCTCGGTCGACACCGCCGAGTCCGACGAGCACCGCGTCATCCTCGAACTCCTCACCCGCACGGTGAGCGAGAGCCCGCAGAAGTGGACCCAGCTGGCGTCCGAGATCCGCGGCGTCACCGAGGAGACCACCACCGGCGTCCACCGCCTGTACGAGATGCACCGGGACGGCACCCTCCTGTTCCCGGCGATCAACGTCAACGACGCCGTCACCAAGTCGAAGTTCGACAACAAGTACGGCTGCCGCCACTCCCTCGTCGACGGCCTCAACCGCGCCACCGACACCCTGATCGGCGGCAAGACCGCGGTCGTCTGCGGCTACGGCGACGTCGGCAAGGGATGCGCGGAGTCCCTGCGCGGCCAGGGCGCCCGCGTGATCATCACCGAGATCGACCCGATCTGCGCCCTGCAGGCGGCGATGGACGGCTACCAGGTCACGACGCTGGACGAGGTCGTCGACAAGGCCGACATCTTCGTCACCACGACCGGTAACAAGGACATCATCATGGCCTCGGACATGGCCAAGATGAAGCACCAGGCCATCGTCGGCAACATCGGCCACTTCGACAACGAGATCGACATGGCCGGCCTTGCCAGGACCCCCGGCATCGTCAAGGACGAGATCAAGCCGCAGGTCCACACCTGGACCTACCCCGACGGCAAGGTCCTCATCGTCCTCTCCGAGGGCCGCCTGCTGAACCTGGGCAACGCCACCGGCCACCCGTCGTTCGTGATGTCCAACTCCTTCGCGGACCAGACCCTGGCCCAGATCGAGCTGTTCACCAAGCCCGACGCGTACCCGACCGGCGTCTACGTGCTGCCCAAGCACCTGGACGAGAAGGTGGCCCGGCTGCACCTCGACGCGCTCGGCGTGAAGCTGACCACCCTGCGCCCCGAGCAGGCCGAGTACATCGGTGTGACGGTCGAGGGCCCGTACAAGTCGGACCACTACCGCTACTGAGCCCGGCGCCCGAGCCGACGCCCACCGGGCCGAGGCTCCCGCCACGGTGGGCGTGCCCGTACACGGACGCGCCCACCGACGGCAGGACCATCCGGGACAGGCCCCCGCACCCCCGTGACGGGGGCCTGTCCCGTTGGCCGGCAGGTGACCGGGCGGACCGGTCCGGCCCGCCCGTCAAGACCCAGGACCCCCATGCCCCGCGGCCGCTATTCGCTCCACGATCCGCACGACCACACCCCCCTCGCCGAAGAACACTTCCACTGCGCCCCCGGTCCCTCCGGCTGGCGTTACGTCTCCCAGCTCACCGCCCCCTTTGGCGGTCACCTGGGCTCGGTCGACCTGGCCCTCGACGAACTCGGCCGCCCCGTCCGACTCGAACTGCACGCCGCGAGCTGGCAGGTCCGCGGCGCCGCCCTCGACGGCGTCACCTGGGTCCGCACCGACCCCACCGGAACCCACGCCACCGAAGGCAATGTGCGCGCCCACGCCTTCACCGGCTCCTCACCCGCCTTCCTCATCGCCACCGCCCGTCTCCTGCGCCTCACCCCTTCCGCCCCGGCCACCCGCGTACGCCTCGTCGCCTTCACGGACCCGGTGCTCGCCCCGCTCACCGTGGACCAGTCCTGGACCTTGGTGGAAAGAGAAGCACACGCCACTGACAACGGACCCCTGACCGTGGACGCGTACCAGGTCACAGCCCTGGACACGGGTGAGCAGCGCACCGTGCACCTCTCCGGGGACGTGGTCCTCGCGGCCCCCGGCATCGAACTCGAGGACCTCGAGTCACCCCCCTCGGTCCTCGGCTGACCCGACCACCCCGGGCGCCCGCCCCGAAAGCGCCGTACGCCCTACGCCGGCGGCACGAACCCGGTCGACGGCTTCTCGGCCGCAGGCGGGGGAGGAGCAGAAGACGCCGGAGACGTCGGAGACGCGGGGTCGGAGGGGTATGCGGTGGGCGGAGCCGCCCGATCGACGGGCGGCGGAGCGTACGGCCCCGCCGACCCGAATGCGCCGACCGGCCCGCCACCCGGGGCCACCGCTCCACCGACACCGTGCCCGAAGGCACGCCGCGCGTCCCGGGCCTGCCGTTCCTGCACCACCGCCGCCAGATACGCCGCCGCCGGCACGTCCTGCGGCACCGGCGCACCCGTCCGGTCCGCCAGATCAGCCGCCAGCCGCTCCGCCATCGCCTGCCCCACCCGCGGGTCCAGCTGCCGCATCCGCGTCAGGCACTGGCGTACGGCGAGCCACAGCCCGTCCGGCACCGCGGACAGATCGAGCCCCGAGAACCGGCCGGCCAGCCAGGGCGGAGGCGGCGGCACCGAGCCCACGGGCCCGACCGGCAGCCTCTCCCGAACGACGAGGGTCCCGGCGAAGACGTCCCCGAGCCGCCGCCCCCGCGACGACACGAGCGAGGCGATGCACGCGACGACCCCCATCGTCATCAGGATCTCGATCACTCCGATCAGTCCCCGCACCAGCGCATGCCGGAAACGGATCGGCCCACCGTCGTCCCGCACCACCCGCAGCCCGCAGGCCATCTTCCCGAGCGATCGACCACGGGTGAGGGTCTCCACCGCGATCGGCCCGCCCACCAGCACCAGCAGAAAGACCGCGAGGAAGATCGCCGTCTGCGCCGCCTGGTCCAGGGAAGACGTGGAAGCCACCAGCGCGATGGTCGCCACGACATAGACCGTCATGGCCGCGGCCAGATCGAGCAGCACGGCCAGCGCCCTGCTGGGCAGCTTCGCGGGGCGCAGTTCCAACGCCACGGCCTCGCCCGTCACCAGCTCACTCACGTCAGCCCGCCCTTCCCCTGCCCTGCCCGGAACACCGCCAGTCTGCCAAGCTGATGGCGCATCGCACCGCAGTACGACCAGCCGATCATCCCGTACCGCCAAGCCGGTCGGTCCGTACGACCGACGAAGAGCCCGCGGCGGGAGCCGACGAGCAGCCGAGGAGCAGGCACACCGATGGACCTGGACGTCTTCGTCTCCGCCCACCGCGCGGAGTGGGACCGCCTCGACGCCCTGCTCCGGCGCCAGCGCCGGCTGACCGGTGCCGAGGCCGACGAACTCGTCCTCCTCTACCAGCGCACGGCCACGCACCTTTCGTTGATCCGGTCCGCAGCTCCCGACCCGCAGCTGACCGGCAGGCTCAGCCAGCTGGTGGCACGCGCGCGGGGCGCCGTGACAGGGACCCGCCGCGCATCCTGGCGGGACGTCACCCACTTCCTTTCGCACAGCTTCCCGGCCGCCGTGTACCGGGCACGCCACTGGTGGGTACCCACCGCCCTCCTGTCCACCGCGGTCGCGGCTCTCCTCGGCTGGTGGATCGGCACCCACCCCGAAGTCCAGGCATCCATCGCCGCACCCGCCGAGCTGCGCGAGCTCACCCGCCCCGGCGGCCAGTACGAGACGTACTACTCCAGCAACCCCGCGGCCTCGTTCGCCGCCCAGGTCTGGACGAACAACGCGTGGGCCGCCGCCCTCTGCCTGATCCTGGGTGTCTTCCTGGGCCTGCCGGTCATCTGGATCCTCTTCACGAACATGCTCAACCTGGGCGTCGGCTTCGGACTGATGACCTCCGTCGGCAGGCTCGACACCTTCCTCGGCCTCGTGCTGCCCCACGGCCTCCTCGAACTGACCGCGGTCTTCGTCGCCGCCGGCACCGGCCTGCGCCTCGGCTGGACTCTCGTCGACCCCGGGACACGACCGCGGCGCAGAGCCCTCGCGGAGGAGGGCCGGGCCGCGCTGGCCATGGCGATCGGCCTCGCGCTGGTCCTCTTCGTCTCCGGTGCGATCGAAGGCTTCGTCACCCCGTCCGGCCTTCCCACCTGGGCCCGCATCACCATCGGAGTCGTCGCGGAGCTGGCCTTCCTGGCCTACGTCTACGTCCTGGGCGGACGCGCGGCGCGGGCCGGTGAGACCGGTGACCTGGAGACGGCCGAACGCAGTGCCGCCGTGCCGACGGCCGCCTGATGTGCGTGGAGCTCCGTTCAGCTGCTAGTCTCCTCTTCGCCCCGCAGGAACCGTTGACACGGACCGAGCGGGGAGGTAGATTCGAACAGTTGCCTGGAGCTGGGCTCTGACCCGCAGTGGCAACCGTGAGCATCTGACTGCTTCTCGAAACTTCAGAATTCGACGAAGCCCCTCCCGATGAATCGGAAAAATTCGGCCGGTCAATCCGGCACGAAACCTCTGATAAAGTCGGAGTCGCCGGAAAGGGAAACGCGAAAGCGGAAACCCGGAAGGCGAAACCCCGAGGACATCGGATCGGAAAGATCTGATAGAGTCGGAAACGCAAGACCGAAGGGAAGCGCCCGGAGGAAAGCCCGAGAGGGTGAGTACAAAGGAAGCGTCCGTTCCTTGAGAACTCAACAGCGTGCCAAAAATCAACGCCAGATATGTTGATACCCCGTCTCCGGCCGTTCGGCCGGGACGAGGTTCCTTTGAAACAAACACAGCGAGGACGCTGTGAACGGCCGGGCTCATTCCGCCCGACCGTTCCGCTCTCGTGCGTGTCGTTCCCGATCACGGGAAAACATTCACGGAGAGTTTGATCCTGGCTCAGGACGAACGCTGGCGGCGTGCTTAACACATGCAAGTCGAACGATGAACCACTTCGGTGGGGATTAGTGGCGAACGGGTGAG
>NZ_JAPJDM010000042.1:0-29857 GCF_026242095.1 Streptomyces sp. NEAU-W12 | reverse complement strand
TGGACCTGGTCCGCTTCGCGCTGATCGACGGCTACGGGTCCTCGTACCTGCCGCCGCACGTGTGGGCGTTCGCGCTGGGCTGGGCGCTGCTGGCCGGCGTGACCGGCTTCGTCTACTTCTGGAAGGCTGAGGAGAGGTACGGCCGTGGCTGACAACACCGACGAGAAGATCCCCACCGTCGTCGCCGACGGCGTCGACATCGTCTACCGGGTCAACGGCACCGGCGCCGGACGCGGCAGCGCCACCGCCGCCCTCAACCGCATCGTGCGCCGCCGCAAGACCGAGAAGGCGTCCGGCGTGCGCAAGGTCCACGCGGTGCGCAACGTGTCCTTCGTCGCCCACCGGGGCGAGGCCATCGGCCTCATCGGCACCAACGGCTCCGGCAAGTCGACCCTGCTCAAGGCCGTCGCCGGACTGCTCCCGGTGGAGAACGGCCGGATCTACACCGACGGCCAGCCCTCCCTGCTCGGCGTCAACGCCGCCCTGATGAACGACCTCACCGGTGAGCGCAACGTCATGCTGGGCGGGCTCGCCATGGGCATGTCCCGCGAGGAGGTCCGGGAGCGCTACCAGGAGATCGTCGACTTCTCCGGCATCAACGAGAAGGGCGACTTCATCACCCTGCCGATGCGCACCTACTCCTCCGGCATGGCCGCCCGGCTCCGCTTCTCCATCGCGGCGGCCAAGGACCACGACGTCCTCCTCGTCGACGAGGCGCTGGCCACCGGCGACCGCTCCTTCCAGAAGCGTTCCGAGGACCGCATCCGCGAGCTGCGCAAGCACGCCGGGACGGTGTTCCTGGTCAGCCACAGCAACAAGTCGATCCGTGACACCTGCGACCGCGTGCTGTGGCTGGAGCGGGGCGAACTGCGCATGGACGGCCCGACGGACGAGGTGCTCAAGGAGTACGAGAAGTTCACCGGCGGCCCGGACAAGGCCCGCAGGCCCGCCCCGAAACCGAAACCGAAGCCCAAGAGCGAGCCGAAGCCCGGGACCGAGCCCGTTTCGAAGCCCGCCTGAGCACCGGCACCGCAACGCCGCAGGGGCGCCCCGGACAGGATGGTCCGGGGCGCCCCTGCGGGTGGTGAGCCGTGCGCGTGCGCGCGGCGCCCTACGCGTGCGAGCGCAGCAGCGTCCGCATCGTCCGCATCGCCACCGACAGGTTCGCCAGGTCGAAGGTGTCCGAACTCTGGATCTCGTCCAGGGTGGTGCGGGCCCGGCCGATGATCGCCTCGTTCTTCGCCTCCCACACCGTGAACCGCTGCTCCGGTGTCGCCGTGCCGTCGCCCGCCGCGAGCACGTCGGCCGTGACCGCCGAGTGCGCCGCGTACAGGTCCTCGCGGATCGCCGCGCGGGCCATGGACTGCCAGCGGTCGGCGCGGGGCAGCTCGCTGATCCTGTCCATCAGCTGGGTGATGCGCAGCCGGTCGGCGAGGTCGTAGTACACCTCGGCGACGTCCAGCGGCTCCCTGCCCATGCGGTCGGCCACCGAGACGATGTCGATCGCCGCGAACGCGGAGGAGAACCCGGCCACCCGGGTGGCGAGTTCCGAGGGGACGCCGACGCCCGTCAGCTCGTCGTGGATCTTCTGGAACCACTTCAGGTCCGCGCCGCGCAGCAGCTTGGGCAGCTGGGACCAGACCAGCTCGACGCGCTCGGCGAAGAACGTCACCGTCTCCTCGAGCTCCAGCGGCTGCGGCCGGTTGTTCAGCAGCCAGCGCGTGCCGCGCTCCACCAGACGGCGCGAGTGCAGCCTGATCCGGGTCTGGACGTCCGCCGCGACCAACGTGTCGAGGGCCTCGACCCCGTCCCACACCGCGGCGGCACGGAAGATCGCGCGGGCCGCGGTCTGGGCCCGGACGATCTCCTCCAGCGAGGCGCCGGTCTCCTCCCGCATCCGGTGCAGGTACGTCGTGCCGCCCGTGTTGACCGTGTCGTTGACCAGGACGGTCGTGATGATCTCGCGACGCAGCGGGTGCACGTCGATCCGGTCGGGGAACTGCTCGCGCAGCGGGGCCGGGAAGTAGGAGTGCAGCAGCACCCTGAGATACGGGTCGTCGGGCAGTGAGGTGCGCAGCAGCTCGTCGGCGACCGTGATCTTCGTGTACGCCATCAGGACGGCCGTCTCCGGACCGGTCAGGCCCTGACCGGCGCTCAGCCGCTCGCGGATCTGGCGGTCTGCGGGGAGGAACTCCAGGGCCCGGTCGAGGTGGCCCTCGCGCACCAGGTACTTCATGAAGCGCTGCTGGGCGTGGAGCATGTCCTTGGACTGGGCCAGGGCGTTGGCGATGGCGGTGTTCTGCGCGTAGTTGGCGCGCAGCACCAGCCCGCCGACCTCGTCGGTCATCGAGGCGAGCAGCTTGTTGCGCTGCTTGACCGTCATGTCGCCGTCCGCGACCAGGGTGTTGAGCAGGATCTTGATGTTCACCTCGTGGTCGGAGGTGTCCACGCCGGCGCTGTTGTCGATGGCGTCGGTGTTGATCCGGCCGCCGTGCAGCGCGAACTCGATCCGGCCGAGCTGGGTCATGCCCAGGTTGCCGCCTTCGCCGACGACGTCGACCCGCAGGTCCTTGCCGTCGACACGGATGGGGTCGTTGGCCTTGTCGCCGACGTCGGCGTTGGACTCGCTCGCCGCCTTGACGTACGTGCCGATGCCGCCGTTCCACAGCAGGTCCACCGGCGCCTTGAGGATCGCCTTCATCAGGTCCGCCGGGGTCATCTTGGTGACCCCCGACTCGATGCCGAGGGCCTCGCGGATCTGCGCGTTGACCGGGACGGACTTGGCGCTGCGCGGGAACACGCCGCCGCCGGCCGACAGCAGGGCGGTGTCGTAGTCCTCCCAGGAGCTGCGCGGCAGGTCGAACAGGCGGCGGCGCTCGGCGTGACCGACGGCCGCGTCCGGGGTGGGGTCGATGAAGATGTGCCGGTGGTCGAAGGCGGCGACCAGCCGGATGTGTTCGCTGAGCAGCATGCCGTTGCCGAACACGTCACCGGACATGTCGCCGATGCCGACGACCGTGAAGTCCTGGCTCTGGGTGTCCACGCCCAGCTCCCGGAAGTGCCGCTTGACGGACTCCCAGGCGCCGCGGGCCGTGATGCCCATGCCCTTGTGGTCGTATCCGGCGCTGCCGCCGGAGGCGAAGGCGTCGCCGAGCCAGAAGTCGTAGGCCTCGGCGACCTCGTTGGCGGTGTCCGAGAACCTGGCGGTGCCCTTGTCGGCCGCGACGACGAGATAGGGGTCGTCCCCGTCGTGCCGGACGACGTCCGCCGGGGGCACGACCGCGCCGGCCACCATGTTGTCGGTGATGTCGAGCAGCGCCGAGATGAACGTCCTGTACGCGGCGACGCCCTCGGCCATCCAGGCGTCGCGGTCCACGGACGGGTCCGGCAGCTGCTTGGCGACGAAGCCGCCCTTGGCGCCGACCGGCACGATGACGGTGTTCTTCACCATCTGCGCCTTGACCAGGCCCAGGATCTCGGTGCGGAAGTCCTCCCGGCGGTCCGACCAGCGCAGGCCGCCGCGCGCGACCTTGCCGAACCGCAGGTGCACGCCCTCCACCCGCGGCGAGTACACCCAGATCTCGAACGCCGGACGCGGCGCCGGCAGGTCGGGCATGGCCTGCGGGTCGAACTTCATGGAGACGTAGTCGTGCGGGCGGCCGCCGCTCGTCTCCTGGAAGAAGTTGGTGCGCAGCGTCGCCTTGATCACCGTGAGGAAGGAGCGCAGGATGCGGTCCTCGTCGAGCGAGGCGACCTGGTCGAGGGCGGCGTCGAGCTCCTCCAGCAGCGCGTCCACCAGCTCGAACCCGGCGCCCTGCCGCTCCGGCGCCATCCGCGCCTCGAACAGGGAGACGAGCAGCCGGGTGGTGTGGACGTTGTTGCGGAGGGTGTCCTCCATGTAGTCCTGGCTGAAGGTGGAGCCCGCCTGGCGCAGGTACTTGGCGTACGCGCGCAGCACCGTCGCCTGCCGCCAGGTCAGCCCGGCGCTCAGCACGAGGGTGTTGAAGCCGTCGTTCTCCGCCTTGCCGGTCCAGGTCGCCGCGAAGGCGTCCTGGAACCGCTCACGGGCGTCGTCACCGAGGTAGTCGGCGCCGCCGGGGGTCCTGGGCAGCCGCAGCCCGAAGTCGTAGATCCAGGCCACGCTGCGGTCGGAGCAGCGCAGCTCGTAGGGCCGCTCGTCGACGACCTCGACGCCGAGCCGCTGGAGCACCGGCAGCACGGCGGAGAGGGAGACGGCCTCACCCTTGCGGTAGATCTTGAAGCGGCGCTCCTCGGGTGTCGCGCCCACCGGCTCGTACAGGCTGAGCTCGAAGTTCCTCTCCTCGTCGAGCTGTTCGAGGCGGACCAGGTCGGCGACGGCGCCGCGCGGCGTGTGGTCGGCCTTGTAGCCCTCGGCGAAGGCGCCCGAGTAGCGGCGCAGCAGTTCGGCGGCGCGCTCCTCGCCCAGTTCGGCGGTGAGGGCCTCGCCGAAGCCGTCGGCCCAGGAGCGGGCGGCCTCGACGAGCCGGGCCTCGATGCGCTCGCGGTCGTGCTCGGAGAGCTGCGGCAGCTCGGTGCCCTGCGGGACGCGGACCACGAAGTGCAGCCGGGAGAGGATCGACTCGGTGTTCCAGGCGGTGAAGTCGACGCTGATGCCGCCGAGCTCCTCCTTGAGGATGTCGATGATCCTCAGCCGCACGCCGGTGGTGTAGCGGTCGCGCGGGAGGTAGACGAGGGCGGAGTAGTAGCGCCCGTACTCGTCCTGGCGCAGGTAGAGCCTGAGGCGGCGGCGCTCCTGGAGGTAGAGCACCGAGGTGGCGATGGCCCGGAGCTCGTCGGCCGGGGTCTGGAAGAGCTCGTCGCGCGGGTAGGTCTCCAGGATCTGCAGCAGGTCGCGCCCGTCGTGGCTGTGCGGCGAGAAGCCGGCGCGCTCGAGGACCTCCTCGACCTTGCGGCGGATCACCGGGACCCGGCGGACGGACTCGGTGTAGGCGGCGGAGGAGAACAGGCCGAGGAAGCGGCGCTCGCCGACGACATTGCCGTCCGCGTCGAACTTCTTGACGCCGATGTAGTCCAGGTAGGACGGCCGGTGCACGGTGGCCCGGCTGTTGGCCTTGGTCAGGACGAGCAGCTTGTGCTCGCGCGCCTTGGCGCGGGCGTCGGCGGGCAGCCGCTCGAAGGACGGGCTGACCGGGTGGCCGTCGTCGGTGAGGTGGTGCGGGTCGGAGCGCAGTATGCCGAGGCCGGTGCCGGGGACGGCGGCCAGCGAGTCGTCGTCCCGCAGCTGGTACTCGCGGTAGCCGAGGAAGGTGAAGTGGTCGTCGGCGAGCCAGCGCAGCAGCTCCCTGGCCTCCTCGACCTGCCTGCCCGGCACGTCGGCGGGGACGGGTTCGTCGGGCAGGCCGTCGGCCAGCAGGGTCGCCGCCTGCCGCATCTTGCCCCAGTCCTCGACGGCCTCGCGGACGTCGGACAGGACGCGCAGCAGGTCGACGGTGATCTGCTTGAGGTCCCCGCGGTCGCTCTCACGGTCGGTCTCGACGTGGATCCAGGACTCGACGTGGGCGTCGTGCGGCAGCTCGCCCCCGGCGGGTTCGGCGCGCACCTCGATCAGCTTGCCGGTGAGGTCGCGGCGCACCACCACCTGCGGGTGGATGACGACGTGGATGCCGCGGCCCTGCCGGGTCAGCTCGTTGGTGACGGAGTCCACGAGGAAGGGCATGTCGTCGGTGACCACCTCGACGACGGAGTGGCTGCACGTCCAGCCGTTCTCCTCGACGGTCGGGGTGTGGACCCGGACACTGGCCGTGCCCTGGGGGCGGCTCTCGGCCAGCCGGAAGTGGGAGACGGCTGCTCCGAAGATGTCGACCGGGTCGCGGCCGACAAGGTCCTCCGGGGCGGTGTGCAGGTAGTAGCGCTGGAGGAACGCGAGCACGGTGTCCCGGTCGGGCGTGCCCTTGTCCGTCGTCCCGGTCGGCAGTTTCCCCCCGGCCGGGCTGTTCTCAGCTACCCGGGCAGCCTTTTCGAGCAGCTCGGCCTTTGCTTCGTCCAGCTTGGTCTGCATTGTCCTCTTGGCTCCTGTCGCGCGCCGTTGCGTGACGTAGAAGGAAGTACGGTCTCTGCGCCCGCGGTGCGGTGGTACGTGGCGGGGTGCCCGCTCCGTACCGACGCTATGCCGCAGGATGAGACGAGCGGGGGCTTCTCTGCCCGTTCCGACGCGCCCGACGGGTGTGACGTCGCTCTCCGCGACGTGTGGACCCGGGGGATGCGGCGCGTCCCGGGGACCCTGCGGGTCCCGTCCCGCCCGCGAGGACCAGCGAGCGTCACCCGGCCACGGATGTCGTCCGTGCTCGCCGGGCGCACAGCAGGGACGGCGAGGCCCCCGCGAGCTATCGCGCTGATCACGCCACCCAGGCTATCGCCCCTCGCGGGGGGCCCGTCATGAGCCGTATGTGTACAAAACACGGGGTGGAACTTTGACGTTCCGCACAGTGCGCCCCGGTGCCACCGGGTTCTCCGTCGTCCGTTCCCCCCGCCGTCCGCCCTGCACCCTGGCGCTGGCACCCGGCTCAGCCCGCCAGGCGCTGCGCTTCCTCCACGGCCTCCGCCAGCGTGTCCACCACCGGCACCCCCACCGCCTCGAGGCTCGCCCTGCTGTGCGAGCCGCCGGTGTAGAGCACGGCCGACGCCCCCACGTGCCGCGCGGCCAGCGCGTCGTCGGCGGCATCGCCGATCACCACCGTGCGCTCCGGGTCCACGCCGGTCAGCGCGCCGAGGTGCCGCACCATGTGCTCCGCCTTGCCGCCACCGGACGGCCCGGTCCGCCCGTCGACGCGCAGGAAGTGCGGCTCGATGCCGAAGCCCCGGACCAGGGGCACCAGGTCCTCGTGCCCGTACATGCTGAGGATCGACTGGCTGCGCCCCGCCGACGTCCATCCGGCCAGCAGCTCCGCCGCGCCCTCGGTGAGCGCGCACCGCACCCGGTGTTCGGTGTAGTACCGGTGGAAGGTCGCGTCCATCAGCTCCCACTCGGTCCCGGTGGGCAGCCGCCCCATCAGCCGCTCGTAGAACCTCGGCACCGGCACGCAGTACAGCTCCCGGTACCGCTCCAGCGTCAGCGACTCCAGACCCAGCTCGGCGAAGGCCGCGTTCGTCGCCCCGATGACCGCGTCGACGTCGTGGAACAGCGTGCCGTTCCAGTCCCAGACGATGTGCGCGTCCCTGTGCATCCCCATGCAGAAAAAGTACCCGCCCCCACCGACCACCACGGCCGCCGTCCCGCACACCGCCGGCCACTGCGGCAGCCGAAGAACACCACCCGCACCACCGCAGCCCGCCGCTTCGGAGTCCGGCCCGCCGTGATCTCCACCCCCGAACGCGGCGTCCGCCGCGACGGCGACCTCGCCGACAACCACCGCGACCGGCTCCAGACCGCTTGACGACCAACAGGAGCGTCCACGGGGAGAACAGCAGGTCGGCGCCGTATCCGACGACCACGAGCACGACGACGAACCCCGTGCCCCGCCCGGCCGACGCCGACACGAGGACACCGCCGCGCCCCTCGGTGTCGCGCCTAGGCCGTCGGTCCCACCAGGTTCGGGATCTCCTGCGTGGCGTACCACAGCAGTTCGTGGTCCTCCGCCCCGTCCACGGCGGACTGCGCGCCTGCGTCCCCGGCGTCCGCCGCGGGCAGGGCCTGCGCGGCCGACGCCACGTCCGACTCCGCGTCCGCCGCGTCCACGTGCACCGCGGCCGCCCGGTCCAGCCGTACGGGACCGTCGACCCGCAGCTCACCGGGGCCGGAGGGACCGGCCGAGGCCGCCCGGTCGGGTACGTCCACGGCGACCACGACCCGGCGTCGCGGGGCTCCGGCGTCCGCCGCCAGCAGCCGCAGCGAGGCCAGCGCGGCACGGCCCAGCGCCGCGTACTCCAGTTCCTCGAGGTCCTCGGAGCGGTACCACTCGCGCAGCGCGGGCGTCACGCCGTAGGCGGGGAGCGGCCCCGCGCCCAGCTCTCCCGTCCGGTACGCCTCGGCGAGACCGGAGAGGGTCAGGGGGACGTAGACGCGCATGTCGGCCGCTTTCGTGGTCGGGGGTCCGCCGGGGACCGCGGGACACCTCGGGGAGGGACGGCCGCATCCGGCCAGGTGGTCCTTCAGGATACGTGCGGGCGTCCCCCATCGGGTTGCTGCCCACCCCCTCGGCGGCGTCCACTCCGGGCCCGGAATTCACCCGGTACGCCCGCCCCCGTGCGGGGCCGACCGGGTGTCGTTCACTCGGATAAGTGAACCCTCCGGCCCCCCCGACACGGCTCACGGTTCCTTGCCGCCGCCCCGCGTCGCCCCGTAGAAGATCCCCACCACGAAGTTACTGCCTGGTATCGCCCCGGCCCCCGGCCGGCGGCGCCGCCCGGCCCGTTGAACGGGGTCCCATGAACAAGGTCATGACCAGGGCACAGCGCCGCACCGGCACGCGCCCTCCCGGCCGCCGCGACACGCGCCGCCCGACCGGCACCACCCCGCCGCGCATCCCCGCAGGAGGCACCGCCCCCGCCCCGCCGCACGGCGAGGACCGTCCCTCTCCCCCGCCCCGCGCCGCTTCCACCCGCCCCGCCGACAACCGCCCGCCGTCCTCCGCCGCGACAGCCCCGGCGACGCCCGGACGCCCTCGTCGCCTGCCACTGCCGCTGCCCGCGGGCCCCGCGCAGGAAGCGTCCGTGCGCGCGGCGGGGACCGTCCCCGCCCGCGCTCCGCGTCCCGCCACGCGCCGACCGCCGCACCTCACCGACGCCCCCGGACCGGCCGCCGTCCCTGCCCGGGAGCCGGCACCCGCCGCCCCCCGGGCGCCCGTCCGGACCCCCCGCCGACCCGTCCCGCAGCCCCGCCCCACCGACCACTTCGCCGAACTGCTCCTCGCCGTCCTGAGCGGTCAGCGGCCCGTCCACTCCATGCTCCGGCACACCGCGGGCCGCGCCTACGACGAGCTGGCGGACCTCGCCGAGCGCGGTCCGCTGCGCACCCGCGGCACCCGGCCCGTCGTGCGCGACATCGGCTACTACGTCCCCCGCGAGGGTGCCCTCGAGGTGTTCGCCCGGATCGGTGCGGGTGACAGGCTGCGGGCCATGGCCTTCCGCCTCGAACAGGGCAACGACCTGCGCTGGCGCTGCACCGCCGTGGAGCTGGGCGGCCCCCGCCCGCCCCGCCCGCACGGCCGCTGAGCCCCGGGCGTCCCCCTCGGGCCCCGTACGGCGCCCGAGGGCCGGACACCCCTGGGGGACACTGTTGGCTTGATCCCCGGCCCTGATGCTTCCCCCCGTCGTTATGCGGCGGGGCGAAGTGCTGCCAGGGGGCTGGCCCGGGTCCGGACGCGGGGCTTGTCGGTAGGCCGGGCGTTGATGCGGATGAGGGTGATCGCGGCGCCGGTGAGCTGGTGCTGGAGGCTGGTCCTGCCGAGTCCGCAGTAGCGGGATCCGCGCAGGCCGCAGGCTTGCACTCCCGGGGAATACGACAACGTCGGCTCCCAGGACCACGACAAGGTCCTGGGAGCCGACGTCACGCGAAGGCCGCGATGGACCAGCAACGTCCCGGGAGGGGCACCGGCCCGCCCCTCCACCGGCAGCTCACGCCTCCCGGTGGAGCAGCGGTCACTTCTTGCGGCGGCGTCCGCCCCGCGCCTGCTTGCGGCGCTCGGCGCGCGTGAGGCCGTCGGCCTCGGAGCGCACCGGCTCGTCCTCGGCGAACTCGCCCTCGACGGTGCCGCCCTCGCCGTCCACCGTCGGCGCGGAGAAGTGCAGGTTCCGCCGCTGTGGGGCGTCGAGCCCCTTCGCGCGGATCTCCGGCCGGGCACCCGCCTGAGCGGGCACCGCGTCCTGCGCCGCCGGCTCCGGCCTGGCGTCCTCCACCGGGACCTCCTCGACCTGCTGCTCGACCTGGACCTCCAGGTTGAACAGGTAACCGACGGACTCCTCCTTGATGCCGTCCATCATCGCGGTGAACATGTCGAAGCCCTCGCGCTGGTACTCGACCAGGGGGTCCTTCTGCGCCATCGCGCGCAGGCCGATGCCCTCCTGGAGGTAGTCCATCTCGTAGAGGTGCTCGCGCCACTTGCGGTCCAGGACCGACAGCACGACCCGGCGCTCCAGCTCACGCATGATCTCCGAGCCGAGCTGCGCCTCACGCTGCTCGTACTGCTCGCGGATGTCGTCCTTGACCGTGTCGCCGATGTACTCCGCCGTCAGCCCGGCCCGGTCGCCGGCCTCCTCCTCCAGCTCCTCGACCGTGATCCTGACCGGGTAGAGCTGCTTGAAAGCGCCCCACAGCCGGTCCAGGTCCCAGTCCTCGGGGAAGCCCTCGGCCGTCTCCGCCTGGACGTAGGCGTCGATGGTGTCGTCCATGAAGTGGTGGATCTGCTCCTGCAGGTCCTCGCCCTCCAGGACACGGCGCCGCTCGCCGTAGATGACCTCGCGCTGGCGGTTGAGGACCTCGTCGTACTTCAGGACGTTCTTACGGGTCTCGAAGTTCTGCGTCTCGACCTGCGACTGGGCCGACGCGATCGCGCGCGTGACCATCTTGTTCTCGATCGGCACGTCGTCCGGCACGTTCGCCATGGACATCACGCGCTCGACCATCTGGGCCTTGAACAGGCGCATCAGGTCGTCGCCGAGCGACAGGTAGAAGCGGGACTCGCCGGGGTCGCCCTGACGGCCGGAACGGCCGCGCAGCTGGTTGTCGATCCGCCGCGACTCGTGACGCTCGGTGCCGAGCACGTAGAGTCCGCCGAGCCGCTCGACCTCGTCCTTCTCGGCCTTGACCGCTTCCTCGGCCCGCGCGAGCGCCTCCGGCAGGGCGTGCGCCCACTCCTCGATGTGCTCCTCGGGGTCGAGGCCGCGCTGGCGCAGCTCCGCCTCGGCGAGGTCCTCGGGGTTGCCGCCCAGCTTGATGTCCGTACCACGGCCGGCCATGTTGGTCGCCACGGTGACGGCGCCCCTGCGGCCGGCCTGGGCGACGATCGTGGCCTCACGGTCGTGGTGCTTGGCGTTCAGCACCTCGTGCTGGATGCCGCGCTTGCTGAGCTGCTGCGAGAGGTACTCGGACTTCTCCACCGAGGTGGTGCCGACCAGGATCGGCTGACCCTTGCCGTGCTTCTCCTCGATGTCGTCGACGACGGCCTCGAACTTGGCGACCTCGGTGCGGTAGATCAGGTCCGCCTGGTCCTTGCGGACCATGTCCCGGTTGGTCGGGATGGGGACCACGCCGAGCTTGTAGATCTGGTGGAACTCGGCGGCCTCGGTCATCGCCGTACCGGTCATGCCGGACAGGCCCGGCTGTTCCTTGTCGTCGTGGTCGCGGCGCTTGTAGAGGCGGAAGAAGTTCTGGAGGGTGATGGTGGCGAGCGTCTGGTTCTCGTCCTTGATCGGCACCCCCTCCTTCGCCTCGATCGCCTGGTGCATGCCCTCGTTGTAGCGGCGGCCCGCGAGGATACGGCCGGTGTGCTCGTCGACGATCATGACCTCGTCGTCGATGATCACGTAGTCCTTGTCGGCCTTGAAGAGCTCCTTCGCCTTGATGGCGTTGTTCAGGTAGCCCACCAGCGGGGTGTTGACCGACTCGTAGAGGTTGTCGATGCCCAGCCAGTCCTCGACCTTGGCGACTCCGGACTCGTGGATGGCGACCGTGCGCTTCTTCTCGTCGACCTCGTAGTCGCCGGTCTCCTCGATGCCCTTGAGCGGGTTGCCGGCCTCGCCGCGCTTGAGGCGCTTGACCAGCTTGGCGAAGTCGCCGTACCACTTGGTGGCCTGGTCGGCCGGACCGGAGATGATCAGCGGCGTACGGGCCTCGTCGATGAGGATCGAGTCGACCTCGTCGACGATGGCGAAGTTGTGGCCGCGCTGGACGAGTTCGTCCTTGGACCACGCCATGTTGTCGCGCAGGTAGTCGAAGCCGAACTCGTTGTTCGTGCCGTAGGTGATGTCGTGGCCGTACTGCTCGCGGCGCTGGGCCGGCGTCATGTTGGCCAGGATGCAGCCGACCTCCAGGCCGAGGAACCTGTGGACGCGGCCCATCATCTCCGAGTCGCGCTCGGCCAGGTAGTCGTTGACCGTGATGATGTGGACGCCCTTGCCCGACAGGGCGTTCAGATACGCCGGCAGCGTGCCGACGAGGGTCTTGCCCTCACCGGTCTTCATCTCGGCCACGTATCCCATGTGCAGGGCGGCGCCGCCCATGATCTGCACGTCGTAGTGCCGCTGGCCCAGGACGCGCTTGGCGGCCTCACGGACGGTGGCGAAGGCCTCGGGGAGCAGGTCGTCCAGGCTCTCACCGTCGGCATACCGCTGCTTGTACTCATCGGTGAGGGCCCGCAGCTCGGCGTCGGAGAGGTCGACGAAGTCCTCTTCGATGGAGTTGACCTGGCCCGCGATGCGGTGCAGCTTGCGCAGGATCTTGCCTTCGCCTGCACGCATGATCTTGGAGAGGACGGACACGGGGGGTGGTCTCCTTGCCGGTCGGGCCTGGGACGGTCGGTTTCCGTTTCACTGCTGAGCAACGGCCATCGTATGCGAGGACCCCACCACGTCGGGAGGCCTGCCGTGACGGTGGCCGCGCGCAGCGTCATATCTGTTGCACGGCTGCTTCAAAGGGACAACGTCCGGCCGCTGCGGATGGTGCCGCCCCACCCGTCGAATTGTGCGAAGGGTGATCATTTCCTCACGTACGGCAAAGGGTTGGCGTCGCCCGCCCCTCCGTGAGCAGAATCGGCCGATGGACCCCGTCACCCTCACCACGGACCGTCTCCTGCTGCGCACGGTCGGCCCGCAGGACACCGACGCCGTGTACGCCGCCTGCCAGGACGCCGACATCCAGCGCTGGACCACGGTCCCCTCCCCGTACCTCCCCGAGCACGCGCGGGGCTTCACGGAGGAGATGATCCCGGACGGCTGGGCGAACGGTTCGATGTTCACCTTCGGCGCCTTCCTCCCCTCCGGGGAGCTCACCGGCATGCTCGGCCTCACCATGCGGTCCCTGGGGATGGGGGAGATCGGCTACTGGGGCGTCAAGGAGCACCGCGGCCACGGCTACGTCACCGAGGGAGTGGTCGCCGTTTCCCGGTGGGCCTTCACGAAGATGTCCGTCGACCGCGTGGAATGGCGCGCCGAGGTCGGCAACCGGGCCTCCCGCGCGGTGGCGGAACGGGCGGGTTTCGTCGTCGAGGGGACCCTGCGCTCCGCGCTCAACAACAAGGGGGTGCTGCGCGACTCCTGGGTCGGCTCCCTGCTCCCGTCCGACCTGGGCCTCACGGCGACGGCCCCGTACCTGCCCGCCGTGGAGTGACGGCCCGCCCGGACCCGGGCGGCTCCGGCCCGCCGGGCGGCCCCGGCCACGAGGCCGGACCCGGGCCCTCGTCGGTCACGCCGGCGGACAGGCCGGCCACGAGGCCCTCGCCGCCTTCCGGCCGGCCCCGGGCAACGGCCCCTCGCGCCGGCCCCCGTACGCACCGGCCGTGGCCCTTCCCCCACCGGCTTCCGGCCCCTCCCCGGCGTTGTTCCCGGCCCTCAGCCCGGCTTCCGCCCCGGCTCGTCCCCGGCTCGTCCCCGGGCCGGGGCGGAGGCCGGGCTGAAACCTGTCCCGCGAAGACCTGTCCCGCGGTTCCTGCCGGGAACCACGGCCGGCCGGGCCGCAGGCTCCGCCGGTGACCTGTGGCCCGGCCCGTCTCCGCCCGGCCCGTCTCCGCCCGGCCCGTCTCCGCCGGGCAGGTCACCGCCCGCCGTCCGGTCCGCCGCCCCGGCCGTTGTCAGTGCCGCCCCCTATCGTGCGGACGTATGACGTCCCTCCCTCGTCCGTCCACGGACCTCTCGGCGGCCGAGGCCCGCCGCATCGCCCTGCGGGCCCAGGGTCTCCTGGGCGCCCCCGACCGCCGCTCCGGTGTCCGGGGGGTCCTGCGTCACCTGGGCGCCGTGCAGCTCGACACCATCTCGGTCCTCGCCCGCTCCCACGAGCTGATCCCCTACGCCCGCCTCGGCGCCGTCGGCCGGGCGACGGTCGAGGACGCGTACTGGACGTCGGGGTCCGAGCCGCCGCGCGCGTTCGAGTACTGGTCGCACGCGGCCTGCCTGCTGCCGGTCGAGGAGTGGCCGCACTTCGCCTTCCGCCGCCGCGCCTACCGCGCCCGCCCGCACTGGAACCACGACCTCCCCGACGGCGTCTACGACCAGGTCGTCGAGCAGCTCCGCGCCCAGGGCCCGCTCACGGCCACCGACCTGGGTGGCGCGAAGCGCACCAGCGAGTGGTGGGACTGGTCCGGCGCCAAGGTCGCCGTCGAGCGGGCCCTGATGTACGGCGAGGTGGTGTGCGTCGAGCGCCGCGGCTGGAAGCGGGTCTACGACCTCGCCGAGCGCGCGATCCCCCACGCGCTGCTGCACGACGGGCTGGACGACGCCGAGTGCCTGCGCCGCCTGGTCCGCCTGGCCGGCAGGTCCCTCGGCGTGGGCACCCGCGCGGACCTCGCCGACTACCACCGGCTCAAGGGCGATCAGGTCGACGCGGTGATCGCCGACTCGGGTCTGGTCCCGGTCGCGGTCGAGGGCTGGTCCAAGCCGGCCTGGGCCGATCCCGAGGCCCTCGCCACACCTCCGCGCGGACGCCACCGCACGACGCTGCTGTCTCCGTTCGACTCCCTGGTCTGGGAGCGGGCGCGCACCGAGCGGGTCTTCGGCTTCACCCACCGCCTGGAGGCCTACGTGCCGAAGCAGAAGCGGGTGCACGGCTATTTCGCGATGCCCGTGCTCGCCGGCGGCCGGCTCGTCGGCCGCGTCGACCCGGCCCGCGAGGGCCGCACCCTGGTGGCCAAGCAGCTCACGCTGGACGGCCCCAGGGCGGTCCCGGCCGTCGCGCAGGCCCTGGTCGAGGCCGCGGGCTGGGTGGACTGCACGGACGTCCGCGTGGAGCGGGTCGAGCCGCCGGAGCTGCGCGAGCCGCTCACCCGGGAACTGTCGCGCGCCCTCGCCTGACTCCGCTCAGCGGATCTCGAGGATCTTCTCCCGCATCGCGTAGACCACCGCCTCCATCCTGGAGTGCAGCTGCAGCTTCTCCAGGATGTTGCGCACGTGGTTCTTCACGGTGTTCTCGGAGATGAACAACTCCTTGGCGATGTCCCGGTTGTTCATCCCCGTGGCGACGAGCTTGAGGACTTCGAGTTCACGGTCCGTCAGCCGGGGCGCGGGCACCAGCCGGCGCTCGTCGGTGCGCTGGATCATCGACTTGAACTCGGTGAGCAGCTTCGACGCCATGGACGGGCTGATCTGCGACTGTCCGTCGGCCACCGCGCGGATGGCGGTGGCCACCTCGTCCGTGGAGATCTCCTTGAGGAGGTAGCCGGTCGCGCCCGCCTTGATGGCGTCGTAGAGGTCCGCTTCCTCGTCGCTGATCGTCAGCATGATGATCTTCGCACTGGGGGCGACCTCCTTGATGGAGGTGCACGCCTCGATACCGCCCCGCCTGGGCATCCGCACATCCATCAGGACGATGTCCGGCAACAGGTCGGCGGCCTTCTCCACGGCCTCCGCGCCGTCCCCCGCCTCGCCGACGACCTGGATGTCCTCCTCGGCCGCGAGCACGATCTCCAGACCGCGGCGGAAGAGCGCGTGGTCGTCCACCACGAGGACTCGGATCGGCTCCCGCTCCGGCTCCTTCGCCGACTCGCCGGCCGACTCCCCGTACCTGGAGCGCGCGTCCGGTCCCCTGCCGGTTTCGCCGTCGTCGGAGTCCTTTCCACGCATCGGTCCGAAGCTGTCCGCCATCGTTCCTCCCCCTGAAGGCTGTGGCCTGTGGTCCTGAGCCATCGCCAACCCAAGGCAACGGCCCACCGTTTGGGCCGTTGCCGCCATGATTTCATGCCCGGACGGCACGGGGGTGACAGCCCGGGGTGCGAAGTGGTCGCACACCGGTGCCCCTGGGGGCGCACATGCGCGCACCAGGGGCACCGGTCCAGCTGTGACCCGGCTCGGTCAGCCGCCGAGCGTTCCGCCCGCCTCGGGAGCGTGCGGGTGCGTGACCATGGTGTCCGTGCTGAGGTGGATCACGCCGTAGTCGTAGGCGTGCCGTCGGTAGACGACACTGGGCTCCTTGGTCTCGGAGTCGACGAACAGATAGAAGTCGTGCCCGACCAGTTCCATCTCGTAGAGCGCCTGATCCAGGGTCATGGGGGCGGCCACGTGGGTCTTCTCGCGGACGATGAGGGGCCCTTCGCCCTGCACCTCCAGCGAGCCGATCTTCTTGGTGGGGACGGCTTCCTGCTTCTCCTGGGAGGACAGTGCCCCCGTGCCGTTGAGTGTCGCCGCGTCGGGGACGTGGGCGGGCACCTCCGCTGCCGAGATCCTGCGCGCGCCGCGCCGTGAGTAACGCTTGTCGTGCTGCTTGCGCAGCCGGGCGTCCAGCTTCTCCGCTGCCAGGTCGAGCGCCGCGTACGGGTCGCTCGCCGCTGCCTCCGCCCGGATCACCGGACCGCGGGAGTGGAGCGTGATCTCCACCCGGTCACTGCGGTCGGCCTGTCGGGGGTTGGGCTCCTTGGACACCTCGACGTCGAGGCTGATCACCTTGCCGTCGAGCTTCTGGATCTTCTCCAGCTTCAGCTTCTCGGCCACGTGCTTCCGGAACCGCTCGGGCACCTCGGTCTTGCGGCCCTTGACGACGATGTCCACGCAGAACTCCGTTCCCGGATCGCTCCGCCTCGGTGCGGAGCGTCTCCCTTTTGCACCAGGCTCCGGTCGGCCCCGGAACCTCGGACTCGGTGACTTCCACCTCCTCCCCCAGGAGCGAGATCTCCAGTCCACCGGCCCGGGTGATTGCGAAAAACCCGTGGCACGGCATTCGGATTCGAGAGGTGTGGCCTGCGGCTTTCCCTCACAACCGAACATATCTCGCCCGGACGGATGTCGTCACCCTCTTCTACCGCCTACCTCCGTTCAGGTGAATTTACGCTCTCACTACCTGCAACGACGCAAGTCCCCCTTCAGTTCCGGTTCATTTCGAAAGAACCCACTGAAGCCGCAACAACCGCAGCGCACTTCACGTCAATGGGCCGGTCGGCCCTGTACGCACCCGCTGTGCCCACCGACCGGCCGGACCTCCGGCCCGCCCTCCGGTGAGCCGGTTCGTTTCGCTGTTCTCCACACCTTTCCCAGGTCTCGCCCCTGTACACGAACGCGGGCGCCGAAATACTCGAATCGGCCCTGTGTTCCCCTTGCGCCCGCAGGTCGGCCCGCACCGCACGCGCCGCCTCCGCCAGCGACGCCCCGGTGGTCATCAGGTCGTCCACGAGGACGACCTGCCCCTCGCGCAGCAGCCGGCCACAGCCCGGCGCCACCACCAGCGCACCGGCGAGGTTGGCCTGCCGCTCTTGGGCGTCGAGACCCGACTGGTCGGCCACGCCCCGCCGCTGCCGCAACGCGGGAAGCACCGAGGCGGGTTCCCCCTGCCGGCGCAACGCACCCGCCGCCGCCCGGGCGATCCGCAGGGCGGGGTCGTGGCCACGGGCCCGCACGGCCCGCCGCGCGGACGGCACGGGCACCAGCAGCACCGTGCCCCGGTCGCCGTGGAGCGGCCCCCCGGACTCACCGGACCCCGGCCGCACCGCCGCCGCCTCCCGCAGTCCCCTGCGCACGGCTCCCGCCAGGGCTTCGCCCAGCGGCCGGGACAGGGCCAGGGCGCCCCGTTCCTTGTGGGCCAGCAGCGTGGCGCGCACCTCGTCCGCGTACCGGGCGGCCGCGTGCGTCACCGGCAACCCGGCCGGCTCCGGCTCCGGCCGCACCCGGCGGGGCGCGGCACCGCCGAGCGCCGCACGGCACCGGTCGCACAGCACCGTACGAGGCCTGCCGCATCCGCCGCACTCGGCCGGAAGCACCAGGTCGGTGAGATCCTGCCACCAGCCCCGCACGGCCCCACTGTGCCAAGGCACACCGAGCCCGGCCACCCCTGTGGAGAACTCCCCGGCCCGCCGGCACACCCTTCACCCGGCCGGCGGCCCCCGCCCCGCCCGGCATCCGCCGGGCGGGTGCTCATCCCGGATAGACCGGCGCGGTCCCCTCCGTCACCTTCTGCCACTGGGCTCCCGACGGCAGCCGGACGATCCCGTCCACCGAGTGGGCCACCAGCGGCACCTCTTCGTCGGCGGATCCGGTGACCGCCTCGACTCCCGTCAGGGCTGCGGGCTGCGAGACCTCCGGCAGGGAGCCGTCGACCTCGACGTACCGCATCTGCTCCACCCCGCCTTCCTCGCGTCCGACCACGACGAGCCGGCTGTCGCCGGTCCACGACATGGCGGTGACCTTCTCCAGCTCGGGCGTCGCAGGCCTCGGTTGCAGCACGGTGACAGCGGGCCGCGCGCCCGTCTTCTCGGCCGGTCCGGCCGGCCCCTCCGTCCCGCTCCGCTCGATCCGTCCGATCATCAGGGAGCGCCGATCGCCCTCGGCCACGACGAGCGCGATCCTGACGCCGTCGGCCGCCACCCGGACCGACTGGATGCGCCCGTCCAGGCCTGGAGTGCGCACCTCCAGCGGCTCGCCCCCACCCTCCTCGAGCAGGAACAGCCCCGGATCGGCGGGGTCGCGGTCGGCCACCCACAGACCGCCCTGCGCGTCCCAGCTGGGCGCGGTCAGCCGGTCGTCCTCGGACTCGCCCCGGCTGCTCAGCACGGGCTCCCCGAGCGAACCGCCCGGCACGATCGAGCCGACGTACAGCGACTGCCCGTCGAGCGTGACCCCGGCCGCCGTGCGTTCGTTCCGCGAGACGGCCACCGACCGCAGCGAGGTCTCGCCCTCGCCGAGCGCACCGGGCACCGGGTCCGGCTGAGTGGCGGTGCCGCCGGCGGGAATCCGCACCAGCCGGTGGTCCTCGTCGATGAAGTACAGGTAGTCGGGGCTGTTCAGCGAGCCCCGGTCGGCCACGGTCTCGGTCGCCTCCTGGGTCAGCGAGCACAGCTGCTTCCCCTCGGCCCGCAGTTCGACCTCGTCCACGGCGGGGCTGAGATTGCGCAGCGTGAACAGCAGCTGGGCGGCCATCTCCTTGCACAGCTCGGTACCGGCTCCGGCCGCCTTGTCGTTGAGCGGCACGGTCAGCTTGCCGCGGTCGTCCGCCGCCAGCGGCCCGGCGTCCTCGTGCAGGGCCGCGCCCGCGGGGAAGCTCGACCTGACGACCGGGTCGAGCCAGGTCGTGGGACCGCCCAGCAGCGAACGCACCATCTGGGTGGTGGGCTCCACATGGCTGCGGACGTACACCGGGTCGGCGACCGCCATCGGTGGTCCGTCCGCGGTGGCCCTCGAGGTGTTGGAGGCGAAGTAGTACTTGCTGACGGACATGTAGTTGCGCTGGAAGTCCGACTTTCCCATGACGACGCCCTGCGGGACCCCGTCGATGCGCCACTGCCCGCTCTTCGCGTCCCGCGTGAGATGCACGAGCTTGCTGTACGGCCCGGTGGCGGACGCGTACGCCTGCTGCGCGTCCACGGTGGCGACCTTCTCGCCGGTCAGCGTGAAGGAGACCGCGCCGGTGTCCTCCCGGCCCGGCCGGTCGGCGTGCGCACCCGGCCCGTCCGCCAGCACCGTGGTGGACAGCTCGGGCTTCCAGGCCCGCGCCGCCTCGGTGGTCAGATACTGACGCGCGGTCTTGTAGTCCGCGTCGTCGCTGGTCAGCGCCTCCAGGAACCCCTGCACGATCTGTGTGGGCGACGCGTCCTCGCTCGGCGGCATCGCGAACACCCGCACCTGCGCGTCCTGCCGGGGCGTGGACTCCACGCCCCGCAGATCCCCGCTGTCGGGCATCGAGGCGCACCCTGCCAGCAGTACGGCACCGCTGGTGGCGTACGCGATCATCCGTGCCGGCGCCCTTCGGTTGCGCCCTGCGCGCTCACCGTCCACGTGAAGCCTCCCCCTGCCTGCCCCCGAGGCCGTCGTGCCCTTCCCGACCGTCCACATCGTCCAGACCGTCCGCATCGTCCAGGCCGTCCAGTTCGTCCACGTCACCGGCGTCGTCATCCGCGGCGCCGTCGGTACCCCCGGCGGCAGGCTCCGCGTCTCCTGCGGCCGGTCCCGCCGGCTCCTCCCGGCGCGGCGCGCCGGCTGCCGGCCGCGACACCACGCGTGCGCCGTTGCCGGGCAGTGCCGTCGGATCGGCCGTGGGTGTCGCGGCGGCCGACAGCGGGGCGAGCGGATCGCGGGCCGCGCGGGCAGAGCCCTCGGTGTCCGCGGGCGGCGCGGGCAGGGTGGCCCGCTTCTCGCCGTTCCCGCCGCCGTGCGGCGGACCGGGGGCGTCGAGTCCGCGGTTGCGCCGCGAGTCCCGGGGCTCCAGCGGTATCGGGGAGCCCCGCAGCGGCTCGTCCGCCGTCCGGGGCAGCGTCAGCCGGAACTGCGAGCCGCCGCCCGGCTCACCCCAGGCCTGGAGCCAGCCGCCGTGCAGCCGCGCGTCCTCCAGCGCGATGGACAGCCCCAGCCCGGTACCGCCGGTGGTCCGCGCGCGTGCCGGGTCCGCCCGCCAGAAGCGGCTGAAGACCCGGGTCGCCTCACCGGGCTTGAGCCCGACGCCGTAGTCCCGCACGGCGATGGCGACCGCCCCGCCCGCCGCGGCGAGCTTGACGACGACGTCCTTGCCGTCGCCGTGCTCCACGGCGTTGACGACGAGGTTGCGCAGGACACGCTCCACCCGCCGGGCGTCGGCCTCGGCGACGACGGGCTGCTGGTCGCCGACCACCTTGATCCGTGTGCCCTTGCGCTCGGCGAGCGGCTCGGCCCCGCCGACCACACGCCGTACGACGATCCGCAGGTCGACCGGCTCCGCTTCCAGGGCCGCCGCGCCCGCGTCGAAGCGGCTGATCTCCAGCAGGTCCGAGAGCAGCGACTCGAACCGGTCGATCTGGTCGGCGAGCAGCTCGGCCGACCGCGCGGTCACCGGATCGAAGTCCTCACGCGCCTCGTGGATGACGTCCGCCGCCATCCGTACGGTCGTCAGCGGTGTCCGCAGCTCGTGGGAGACGTCCGACACGAACCGGCGCTGCATCCGTGACAGGTCCTCGAGCTGGTTGATCTTCAGCTGGAGGTTCTGCGCCATCTTGTTGAAGGCCTCGCCGAGCCGCGCGATGTCGTCCTCGCCGGTGACCTTCATCCGTTCCTGGAGCCGCCCGGCGGACAGCCGCTCGGCGATCCCGGCCGCCATCCGCACCGGCGTCACGACCTGCCGCACCACGAGCCAGGCGATCGCCCCGAGGAGGACGACGACGAACAGACCGGCGGTCGCCAGCGTGCCCTTGACCAGGCTCAGTGACTTCTCCTCCTGCGACAGCGGGAAGAGGTAGTACAGCTGGTACGGATCGCCGTTGGGGTCGTTGACCTGCTTGCCGATGACCAGACCGGGCTGGGAGTCCGCGCCGTCGCTGTAGACGATCCGCGTGTACCGCTGTGTCGCCCTCGTGCTGGTGTCGATCCGGTCCCGCAGGTCGCCCGGCACGCTCTGGGCCGGGTCGACGTACCCGGAGGCGCGCGGCCCGCGCCCGCCGCCGCTCTCGTCGCCCATGGGCAGGGTGACCACGTCGAAGGCGCCCTGACCGCCGCTGGAGAGCGACTCCACGAGGTCGCTCATCCACTGGATGACGCTCTGCGAGGACCCGTCCACCGCGGACGGGTCCTCCCCGGTGCCGCTCTCGGCCTCGTCGGCCCGCTGCTTGGCCACCGCGAACCCGCCGGTGGCCTGGCTCTGGGACGCCTTCACCTTGGCGTCCAGCAGGCCGTTGCGCACCTGGCCGATGACGACGAAGCCCAGCAGCAGGACCACGCCCAGCGACATCAGCAGAGTGGTGACGACGACCTTGAGCTGGATGTTGCGCCGCCACAGCCGCATGACGGGCAGCAGCGGCCGGCGCACCCAGCGCACGAACAGGCGGATGACCGGGCTGCCCTGGACTCCGCCCTGCAGCAGCCCGCCCGCCGGGCGGCGGCCCCAGCGGGAACGCCTCGGGGTGCGGCCCTCGGACGTCCGGCCGACAGGCCGCTCCGGTCGGTCCCCGGACCGGCCGGAGCCCGAAGCGGCACTGTCACCGGACATGTCAGCTCGGCCCTGCCTTGTAGCCGACTCCACGGACGGTCACCACGATCTCCGGCTTCTCCGGGTCCTTCTCGACCTTGGAGCGCAGCCGCTGGACGTGGACGTTCACCAGCCGGGTGTCGGCCGCGTGGCGGTACCCCCAGACCTGCTCGAGGAGCACCTCCCGGGTGAACACCTGCCACGGCTTGCGGGCCAGCGCGACCAGCAGGTCGAACTCCAGCGGGGTCAGCGCGATCGACTGCCCCTCCCGCTTCACGGAGTGCCCGGCCACGTCGATCACCAGGTCGCCGATGGCGAGCTGTTCCGGCGCGGGCTCCTCCGACCTGCGCAGCCGCGCCCGGATCCGGGCGACCAGCTCCTTCGGCTTGAACGGCTTGACGATGTAGTCGTCGGCGCCGGACTCCAGGCCCACCACGACATCGACGGTGTCGCTCTTCGCCGTGAGCATCACGATCGGCACCCCGGACTCCGCCCTGATCAGGCGGCACACCTCGATGCCGTCCCGGCCGGGCAGCATCAGATCCAGCAGCACCAGATCGGGCTTGGCCTCACGGAAAGCGGCCAGCGCCTTGTCGCCGTCGGCTACGAAAGACGGCTCAAAACCTTCACCACGCAGCACAATGCCGAGCATCTCGGCCAGTGCGGTGTCGTCGTCGACGACAAGGACTCGTCCCTTCATAAACGACATCATCCCATTAGCTATTCGTGACCTGGCGTGACCTGGCACACAGCTCGGCCAGGGCCTCTGCCGTCACGGGTGAGACGGCACCTTCCTCCGTGACGATCGCCGTGACCAGCTCTGGTGGTGTCACGTCGAACGCCGGGTTGTACGCCTGGGTCCCCAGGGGTGCCACAAGAATCCCGCCTCCCGCTTCGGTTCCGGCCACCGGCACCTGCGGTGCCGTGACCTCGGTCACTTCATGTCCGGGGCGCTGCTCGATCTCGATGGACGCCCCGTCCGGTGTCCGGGGATCGACCGTCGTCACCGGTGCCACCACGATGAACGGCACATGGTGGTACCGCGCGAGCACTGCGAGCGGATAGCTTCCCACCTTGTTCGCCACCGAGCCGTCGGCCGCGATGCGGTCCGCCCCCACCAGTACCGCGTCCACCTCGCCCGCCGCGAACAGCGATCCCGCCGCGCTGTCGGTGAGCAGCGTGTACGCCATGCCGCTACGGGCCGCCTCGTATGCCGTCAGGCGAGCACCTTGCAGCAACGGACGCGTTTCGTCCACCCACAGCCGCCTGAGCCGGCCCGCCCGGTGCGCCGCCAGCGCCACCGCGAACGCCGTGCCCTCTCCGCCCGACACCAGCGAACCGGTGTTGCAGTGGGTGAGGATCCGGTGCCCGCCGCCGGGCATCAGCTCGTCCAGCAGCGCCAGGCCGTGCCCGGCCATCCGGGCGCTGGCCTCGGCGTCCTCCCGGTGCAGCTGCCGTGCCGCGGCCAGCGCCGCCCCGGCCGCCTCCCGGAGATCACCGCCGCGGGCGAGGACGCCCTGGTGGGCGTCCTGGGCCCGGCGCACCCCCACGCCGAGGTTCACCGCGGTGGGCCGGGCGCCCTCCAGCGCGGCCGCGGCGTCGCCCACCTCGAAACCCCGTGCGGCGGCGAGGGCGACGCCGTACGCCCCCGCGATGCCCAGCAGTGGCGCACCGCGCACGGCGAGCGAGCTGATCGCCTCCACGAGCGCGGAGGCGTCCGTGCAGACGAGCTCGACCTCCTCGGCCGGCAGTCTGGTCTGGTCCAGGAGCACCAGAACGGGCCCCTCCGGTGGCTCCTCCCAGCGGATCACCGGGATCTCGGTCGGCCGCTTGTGGTCGCCGCTGCGTGCGTACTGATCAGCCATACCGCCAGTCTGCCCCCTGGAGCACGGACAATTGAAGGCACAGCCCTCACCTCGGCCGGTCCGTCGCCGACCACCCCATGGCACGATGGCAGCGAACCTGCCGCCGCGACCGCGGACGGGCACCGTGAAGGAGCGACGATGAACGACACTCCGGGCTGGGCTTCGCCCGGATCCGCCCCGTCCGAAGGGCAGGGACCGGATGCGTCCGGACCTGCCGAGCCCGCAGACCGCCCGAACCCCGAGCAGCCCGCCCCGCAGGGCCCGAACTGGTCGAAGGAGCAGCCGCCGAGCCAGTGGTCCGCGCCCACCGGCCGGCCCGGCACCCCGGACCCCGGCCAGGCGCCCCCGCCGGGCTGGGGCGCCCCGCCGCCGGCCGGGCCCGGCCCCCACGGACCCGGTGGCTACGGCGGCGGGTACGCGGGCCCTGGCGGCTACGGCGGTCCCGGCGGCCCCGGCTCCTGGGGAGGAGGCTGGGGCGGTCCCCCGCCCGCGGCCAAGCCCGGTGTGATCCCGCTCCGCCCGCTCGGCGTGGGCGAGATCCTCGACGGCGCGGTCTCCACCATGCGCACCCACTGGCGCACCGTCCTCGGCATCGCGCTGACCGTCGCCGTCCTCACCGAGGTCGTCGCCGTCCTCGTCCAGGGGTTCTTCCTGGACAGCTCCAGCGCCGCGGCCCTCAGCGATCCGAGCGCGACCCTCGACGAGCTGACCGCCGCCATGGGGGACTCCCTGCTCAACAGCGGGGTGGTCTTCGTGGTCACCCTGATCGGCACCGTCGCCGCCACCGCCCTGCTCACCACCGTCACCAGCCGCGCCGTGCTCGGCACGTCGGTCACCGCCGCCGAGGCCTGGCGCGACGCCCGCCCTCAGATCCTGAGGCTGTTCGGCCTGATCTGCCTGCTGCTGCTGATCACCGTGCTCGTCATCACGGTGGGCGCGGTACCCGGCCTCGTCATGACCGCCGCGGTCGGCGGTGGAGGCGCGGTGGCACTCACCGTCCTGGGCATCATCGGCGCCGGCCTCGTCGCCCTGTGGCTGATGGTCCGCTACTCGCTGGCCTCGCCCGCGCTGATGCTGGAGAAGCAGGGCGTCTTCAGGGCGCTGAGCCGCTCCGCGAAGCTGGTGCGCGGCTCCTGGTGGCGGATCTTCGGCATCCAGCTGCTCGCGACGATCATCGCGAACGTCGTCGCGTCGATCATCATCATCCCCTTCACCTTCATCGCCGCGGCCTTCACCGGCGACGGCGTCACCGGCTTCCTCAACAGCGCCGGCGGCGACATCGGCTGGACGTTCCTCATCATCACCGGAATCGGCGCGGTCATCGGCGCGATGATCACGTACCCGATCACGGCCGGCGTCACCGTGCTCCTCTACATCGACCAGCGCATCCGCCGCGAGGCCCTCGACCTCGAACTGGGCCGCGCCGCCGGCGTCCAGGGCTACGGGCCCGGCACCGTCCCGGGGAGCTGACAGGGTGCACACCGCGGGGGGAGCGCTCACCGTGCTCACGTCGGCGCCGACACTGCCCGAAGCCGCCGGCAGCGCCGTCCGGGCACTGCCGCGCGGTGACGGCGAACCGCCCGTCACCCTCCCGCGCGACCCCGCGCGGGAGGCGGCCCGGCGCGAACTGTCCAAGCAGATGTACCACGAGAACGACCCCAGCTGGTTCCAGCGGGCCCTGGACGCCCTCTGGGAATGGGTCGGCAAGCTGTTCGACGCCGCCTCCAGCGCCGCGCCCGGCGGCACGCTCGGGCTGATCGTCATCGTCGTCGCCGTGCTTGCCGTCCTGGGCGCCCTGTGGTGGCGCCTGGGCACCCCACGCCGCCGGCCGACCTCCGCGCCCGTCCTGTTCGACGACCGCCCCCGCAGCGCCGCCGAACACCGCGCGACCGCCGAGGCACACGCCGCCCAGGGCCACTGGAACCAGGCCGTCCAGGAACGCATGCGCGCCCTCGTCCGCGCCCTGGAGGAACGCGCCCTGCTCGAGCTCCACCCCGGCCGCACCGCCGACGAGGCCGCCGCGGAGGCCGGCCGCGCCCTGCCCGCCCACACCGGCCGACTGCACACCGCGGCCCGGAACTTCGACGACGTGACCTACGGCGGCCGCACAGCGACGGAGGAGTCGTACCGTCGGCTCACCGAACTCGACCGCGACCTGGAACGGACCAGCCCCCGGCTCGCGAGCGCCTCCGCCGGCAGCCACAACCGCAGCGACACGGGCGGCGACGCCCGCCAGGGAGCCGCCGGATGACGACCGAGGTCCCGCTCCCCTCCACCTCCACCTCGCCCACCGCCCGCCAGGTGTGGACCCGCGCGCGAGGCGTCGTCCTCGCACTCGCGCTGCTGGCCGTGGCAGCCGTCGTCATCGCCGTGGTCCGCTCCGACGCACGCCACGGCGAACTCGACCCGCGCTCCGCCGACCGCTACGGCAGCCGCGCGGTCGCCGAACTCCTCGCCGACCGCGGCGTGGACACGCGCGTGGTCACCACCCTGGAAGAGGCGTTTGCCGCCGCGAAACCCGACACGACCCTCCTGGTGGCCGTCCCCGACCTCCTGACGCACCGCCAGCAGTCACGACTGCACTCCGGGTTCGCCGACTCCGGCGGCCGCACCGTCCTGGTGTCCGCCGGCAGCACGTCCGTCGACCGGCTGGCACCGGGCGTCATCGCCGACCCGGCCACCAGCTTCGGCTCGACCCTCGACCCCGTCTGCGACCTGCCCGCCGCCGTCCGCGCGGGCTCCGCCGACACGGGCGGTCTGCGCTACACCACCGCCCATCTCGACGCAGACGAGTGCTACCCCAGCGAGCGCCTGGCCACCCTGCTGCGCATCCCGGCAGCCACCGGGGGCGGCGACACCGTCCTCCTCGGCGCCCCCGACATCCTTCTCAACGACCGCCTCGACGAGCACGGCAACGCCTCGCTCGCCCTCCAGCTCCTCGGCTCCCGCCCGCACCTCGTCTGGTACCTCCCCTCACTCGCCGACGCCTCCGCCGCTTCGGAAGAGGGCCGACGCAGCTTCTTCGACCTGCTTCCCTCCGGCTGGCTCTGGGGCACCGCGCAGCTCTTCTTCGCGGCGTCCCTGGCCGCCCTGTGGCGGGCGCGCCGGCTCGGCCCGCTCGTCCCCGAAAGACTCCCCGTCGCGATCCGCGCCTCCGAAACCGTCGAAGGCCGCGCCCGCCTCTACCGCAAGGCGAACGCCCGCGACCGCGCGGCCGCCGCTCTGCGCTCCACCACCCGCACGCGCCTCGCCCCTCTCGTAGGCGTCCCCGTGTCCCGGGCCCACACGCCCGAGACCCTGCTTCCCTCCCTGTCCACCCGCCTTCACGGCGACGGGCAGTCCCTGCACGATCTCCTGTTCGGCCCACCACCCGGCGACGACGCAGCCCTGATCACTCTCGCCGACCGACTCGACGCCCTCGAAAGAGAGGTACGCCGTCCATGACGGACCCGACCACTGACAACGCCGCGCACCCCGGGGATCCGGCCGCCGCCCGTGCCTCCCTGGAAGCCCTGCGCGCCGAGATCGCCAAAGCCGTGGTCGGCCAGGACCCCGCTGTCACCGGCCTCGCCGTCGCCCTGCTGTGCCGCGGACACGTCCTCCTCGAAGGCGTTCCCGGTGTCGCCAAGACCCTGCTCGTCCGCACCCTCGCCGCGGCCCTCGACCTCGACACCAAGCGCGTCCAGTTCACCCCCGACCTGATGCCGAGCGACGTCACCGGCTCCCTGGTCTACGACGCCCGCACCTCCGAGTTCTCCTTCCAGCCCGGCCCGGTCTTCACCAACCTCCTCCTCGCGGACGAGATCAACCGCACGCCCCCGAAGACCCAGGCATCCCTGCTGGAGGCCATGGAGGAGCGCCAGGTCACCGTCGACGGCACCGCCCGCCCCCTCCCCGACCCCTTCCTGGTCGCCGCCACCCAGAACCCCGTGGAGTACGAGGGCACCTACCCCCTCCCCGAGGCGCAGCTCGACCGCTTCCTCCTCAAACTCACGATCCCGCTGCCCTCGCGCCAGGACGAGATCGACGTCCTCACCCGCCACACCGAGGGCTTCAACCCCCATGACCTGCGCGCCGCCGGCGTACGCCCGGTCGCCACCGCAGCCGACCTGGAAACCGCCCGCGCCGCGGTGGCGAAGACGACGGTGTCCCCCGAGATCACCGCCTACGTCGTCGACATCTGCCGCGCCACGCGCGAATCGCCGTCCCTCGCTCTCGGCGTCTCCCCCCGAGGAGCGACCGCCCTCCTGTCCACCGCCCGCGCCTGGGCCTGGCTGACCGGACGCGACTACGTCATCCCCGACGACGTCAAGGCCCTCGCGCTGCCCACCCTCCGCCACCGCGTACAGCTGCGCCCGGAGGCCGAGATGGAAGGCGTCACGACCGACTCGGTCATCAACGCGATCCTCGCCCACGTCCCCGTCCCCCGCTGATGGCCCTCACCGGACGCGCCGCTCTCCTGGCGGCACTCGGCTCTCTCCCCGTCGGCCTCTGGGAACCGGGCTGGGCGGGCCTGCTCGCCGTCAACGCCCCCCTGGCGGTGGCCTGTGCCTGCGACTTCGCCCTGGCCTCCCCCGTACGCCGGCTCGGCCTCAGCCGCTCCGGCGACACCTCCGTACGCCTGGGCGACAGCGCCGACATCACCCTGACGGTCACCAACACGTCCGGCCGCCCGCTCCGGGCCCGTATCCGTGACGCCTGGCCCCCCAGCAGCTGGCAGCCCGGCGCCGAGGTGGCAGCCTCCCGGCACCGCCTCACGGTCCCCGCGGGTGAACGCCGACGCGTCACCACCCGGCTGCGCCCCACCCGCCGCGGCGACCGCACGGCCGACCGTGTCACCGTCCGGTCCTACGGCCCGCTCGGCCTCCTCGCCCGCCAGGGCACCCACGACGTCCCCTGGACGGTCCGTGTGCTGCCACCGTTCACCAGCCGCAAACACCTGCCCTCCAAACTGGCCCGGCTGCGCGAGCTGGACGGCCGCACCAGCGTCCTCACCCGCGGCGAGGGCACGGAGTTCGACAGCCTGCGCGCGTACGTCCCCGGCGACGACACCCGCTCCATCGACTGGCGTGCCACGGCCCGGCAGTCCGCCGTGGCGGTACGCACCTGGCGCCCCGAACGCGACCGGCACATCCTGTTGGTCCTCGACACCGGCCGCACCTCCGCGGGCCGGGTCGGCGACATTCCCCGCCTGGACGCCTCCATGGACGCGGCCCTGCTCCTCGCGGCCCTCGCCTCCCGGGCCGGCGACCGCGTCGACCTCCTCGCCCACGACCGCCGCCTCCGCGCCCTCGTCCAGGGCCGCTCGGCGGGCGACGTCCTCCCTTCCCTGGTCAACGCCATGGCCGTCCTCGAACCGGAGCTCGTCGAAACCGATGCCCGGAGCCTCACGGCCACAGCCCTGCGCACAGCCCCTCGCCGCTCTCTGATCGTCCTTTTCACGACACTCGACGCGGCCCCCGTAGAGGAGGGCCTGCTCCCCGTGCTGGCCCAGCTCACCCAGCGCCACACGGTCCTGCTCGCCTCGGTCGCCGACCCGCACCTGGTACGGATGTCCAACGCCCGTGGAAACACCGACGCCGTGTACGAGGCCGCGGCAGCAGCCCAGGCTCAGACGGAACGCGACCGCACTGCGGAACAACTCCGCCGCCACGGCGTCACCGTCGTCGAAGCAACCCCGGACGGCCTGGCACCGGCCCTGGCAGACGCCTACCTCGCCTTGAAGGCAGCGGGACGTCTCTGAGAGGAGAGAGGGAGGGGCACAGCCCCAAGGCCTCCAACAAATGCAGAAAGCCCCGTGCCGGATGACACGGGGCTTTCCCCTCAAGAATTGTTCGGCGGCGTCCTACTCTCCCACAGGGTCCCCCCTGCAGTACCATCGGCGCTGTAAGGCTTAGCTTCCGGGTTCGGAATGTAACCGGGCGTTTCCCCTACGCTATGACCACCGAAACACTAT
>NZ_JAPJDM010000041.1:17805-41168 GCF_026242095.1 Streptomyces sp. NEAU-W12 | reverse complement strand
GGCCCCCCGTGCTCCCCCCTGTACCTTCAGGCGACCAGTTCGCCGAAGGCGTCCTCCTCGTCACGGCCGAGGCTCAGGACCTCGTCGTCGCGCAGCCGGCGGAGCGACCGCCAGATGCTCGACTTCACCGTGCCGACACTGATGCCGAGGATGTCCGCGATCTCCGGGTCCGTGCGGCCCTCGTAGTAGCGCAGGACCAGCATGGTGCGCTGGAGCTCGGGCAGCCGCGCCAGCGCCTGCCAGAGGACCGCGCGCAGCTCGGTGCCGCGCATCGCGTCCGTGTCGCCCACCGTCTCCGGCAGTTCCCCGGTCGGGTACTCGTTCAGCTTGCGGCGGCGCCACGCGCTGATGTGCAGGTTGGTCATGGTGCGGCGGAGGTATCCGCCGACCGCGGCCTTGTCACTGATCCGCTCCCACGCCCGGTAGGTCGAGAACAGGGCGCTCTGCAGCAGGTCCTCGGCCTCGAAGCGGTCGCCGGTCAGGTGGTAGGCGGTCGCGTACAGGGAGGCGCGTCGCTCCTGGACGTAGGCGGTGAACTCCGCCTCCGACAGTGAACGGCGCTCCCCCGTCCCCTCCCCGTACCCGCTTCCCCCGTGCGTTTCCCCCGTGCCCCCCGTGGGCGCGTCGATCACCGTCATGAAGCCGGTGTGACGCCCGGTGCCGCGACCGCACCCCCGTTTGGTCGCGGCACCGGCTTTCTCGCCACCCCGGTGCACGTCGTGCAGACGCGTGACAACCGCGCTGTAGCTGGTGCCGTGCAGCGTGCTCATCTCGCGCCCCCCGTCGTGGACTTCCGGTGTGTTCGCCTTGCCGTACCGCTGTCCTGCTGATGACGGAAAGCCTGCCCGGGTGACTTCATCGCCGTGTCCGCCGACTGTCACAGGCCTGTCACAGGGGGCGGCCGCGGCCCGGAGCCGTCGTCGCCCGCACCTCCTCCCCGGGCGTCGGCGCACGTGGCCGCCTTCATGCGATCCCCACGGGTATCTGCCCCCGCGGGTCGAACGGGGAGGCTCCATGGGCCAGAATGAGCCTGTGCCTTCCCTGTTGCTGATCGAGGACGACGACGCCATCCGCACGGCCCTGGAGCTCTCACTGACGCGCCAGGGTCATCGCGTGGCGACCGCTGCCAGCGGTGAGGACGGTCTGAAGCTGCTGCGTGAGCAGCGGCCGGATCTGATCGTGCTGGACGTGAACCTGCCCGGCATCGACGGATTCGAGGTCTGCCGGCGCATCCGGCGCACCGACCAGCTGCCGATCATCCTGCTGACCGCACGCAACGACGACATCGACGTCGTGGTCGGTCTGGAGTCCGGCGCCGACGACTACGTGGTCAAACCCGTGCAGGGCAGGGTGCTGGACGCCCGGATCCGGGCGGTGCTGCGCCGCGGTGAACGGGAGTCCACCGACTCGGCGAGCTTCGGCAGCCTGGTCATCGACCGCGCGGCGATGACCGTGACGAAGAACGGCGAGGACCTCCAGCTGACGCCGACCGAGCTGCGCCTGCTGCTCGAACTGAGCCGTCGTCCGGGCCAGGCACTGTCCCGGCAGCAGTTGCTGCGGCTGGTGTGGGAACACGACTACCTGGGCGACTCGCGCCTCGTGGACGCCTGCGTCCAGCGGCTGCGCGCCAAGATCGAGGACGTGCCGTCGTCCCCGACGCTGATCCGTACGGTGCGGGGCGTCGGCTACCGGCTGGACCCGCCTCAGTGACACACGAGCAACAAGGGCACCAGGAGCACCAGGAGCACCAGGAAGACCACAGCGGGCCCCGCGGCTGGTCCGCGGCGCGCAAGGGCATCTGGTCACGGCTGCGGTTCACCAGCCTGCGGCTGCGGCTCGTCGTCGTGTTCGGGCTGGTCGCGCTCACCGCCGCGGTGTCCGCGTCGGGCATCGCGTACTGGCTCAACCGCGAGGCGGTGCTCACCCGTGCCCAGGACGCGGTCCTGGGCGACTTCGAGCAGGGGATGCAGAACCGGGCGGGCGCGCTGCCCGAGCACCCGACGCAGGACGAACTGCAGCACGCGGCGGGCCAGATGGCCGACAGCAGCCAGCGGTTCTCGGTGCTGCTGATCGCCGAGGACCCCCAGGGCCGCACCGTGTACGGCAGTTCGGGCGGGCTGAGCGGCTTCTCGGTGCAGGACGTGCCGGTCCCGCTGCGCGAGGCGGTGAACGAGCGGCAGAAGATCACCTCGACCAACACGTACGCGTACCACCTGTACTGGCAGCGGATCGTCCAGGGCGACACCCCCTACCTGGTGGCGGGCACCCGGACGATCGGCGGCGGCCCGACCGGGTACATGCTCAAGTCGCTGGAGCCGGAGGCCAAGGACCTCAACTCGCTCGCCTGGTCGCTGGGGATCGCCACCGGACTCGCGCTGATCGGCTCCGCGCTGCTGGCGCAGGCCCTGGCGACGACCGTGCTGAAGCCGGTGCAGCGGCTCGGGGCGGCCGCCCGGCGGCTCGGCGAGGGCAGGCTGGACACCCGGCTGCGGGTGTCGGGCACGGACGAACTGGCCGATCTGTCAAGAACGTTCAACAAGGCCGCCGAGGCGCTGGAGAAACGGGTGGCCGACATGGCCGCCCGGGACGACGCGTCCCGCCGGTTCGTCGCGGACATGAGCCACGAGTTGCGCACCCCGCTGACCGCGATCACCGCGGTGACCGAGGTCCTCGAGGAAGAGCTGGAGTTCGAGGGAGGCGGCATCGACCCGATGATCGAGCCCGCCGTACGGCTCGTGATCAGTGAGACGCGGCGGCTGGGCGACCTGGTCGAGAACCTGATGGAGGTCACCCGCTTCGACGCGGGCACCGCCCGTCTCGTCCTCGACGACGTCGACATCGCCGACCAGATCACCGCCTGCATCGACGCCCGTGCCTGGCTGGACGCGGTCGAACTGGACGCGGAGCGCGGCATCCACGCCCGGATCGACCCGCGCCGGCTGGACGTGATCCTCGCCAACCTCATCGGCAACGCACTCAAGCACGGCGGCTCGCCGGTACGGGTGTCGGTGCGGGAGGAACGCGAGGACGGGAGCGGAAGCGGTGGCGACCGCTCGGGCGGCGCGGGGGCAGGCACGGCCGACGGCAGGGAGACGGCCGACGAGCCGGGTTCCACCACCGGCACCGAGGGCGTGGGCACGGTGGTCATCGAGGTGCGGGACCAGGGGCCGGGCATTCCCGAGGACGTCCTGCCGCACGTCTTCGACCGCTTCTACAAGGCCAGCGCGTCCCGGCCTCGTTCCGAGGGCAGCGGGCTCGGGCTGTCCATCGCGATGGAGAACGCCCATGCCCACGGCGGCGAGATCACCGCGGCCAACGCCCCGGGCGGCGGCGCGGTGTTCACGCTGCGGCTGCCGCGCGACGTCTCCGCACTGATGGGACGGGACGCCGAGGACGCGCGGGAGAGCACGGGCGGCGTCTCCGGGAAGGCCGCCGGCGGCAAGGGCGGCGCCCGGCGTGAGCGCGCCGAGGGGGAGGCGTGATGACCGTACGTCCGACGAAGGCGAGCCCGGTGCGCATACGCCGTTTCCCCGGGCTGCTCACCGTCACCGCGCTCGGCGTGCTGCTCGCCGGGTGCGGGATCCGGGCCACCGAGGTGCCGACCGACTTCGGTCCGGCGCCCTCCCGGGTGCGCTGTGCGCAGACCGAGGCGGTCGGGACCTCACCGCCCGCGCGGGGCCTGCCGGCGCAGGTCTTCCTGCTGTGCGGCTCGTCCCTGGTGGCCGTCGACCGGACGGTACGGGTACCAAAGGGCGCGGCGGACTCCGGGCAGCGTCGCGCCGAGGTGGCTCAGGGACTGCTGGACCAGCTCTCCGCGCCGCCGACGCCCGCCGAGAAGGAGACCGGGTACACCACGAACGTACGGGGCGGGATGACCGTGAGCGGTCCACGTTCCGGCGACCCCAAGGACACGCTGCGTCTGAGCATCCCGCCGGGGAGCCTGACGTCCTACGCGCTCGCGCAGATCGTCTGCACGTTCTCCGACTCGGCGGCGGCCGAGGGCGACGGCTCGGTGGTCCTGGGCGGCCAGGACGACGAACGGCCGCGCCGCTACCGGTGCACCGACGAGGTCCGGGCCCGTCCCGGCAGCACGGAGCCGCCGTCCACGGAGGTCGCCGACGGGTGACGCCGGACGCGGCCGGTGTGCCGCGCTGTGGCGCATGCCTCACCCGACTGACGGGGTCCCGCGCGGAACCGATCCTGCCGGGGGTCGCGTCTAGGGGTTCGTGCAGCGTCAAGGCCCCGTCGGCGGCACCGCCGCGTTCCGTATCCGTGTGGCAGGAGGCCTCCTCCTGGCCGGGTATCTCGTGTTCGTCGCCTGGTACACGCTGCGCCCTCTGCAGGTCCCCTGGGTGATGCCCGCCAATCTGCACCCCTTCGACGGCCTCCGCGCGGATTTCGCACTGGGCTGGGCGACGGGGGTCCGCCGGGTCGCCGAAGGGCTGGCGCTGTTCGCGCCGCTCGGTGTGCTGCTGCCGATGACGGGGGGCCGGCTGGCCGTCTCGCCGGTGGGTTCGCTGATCCGCACCATGACCGCTGCGGCACTGCTGTCGCTGGGCATCGAGATGCTGCAGACCGGGGTACCGGGACGGGTCGTGGACGTCGACGCGCTGATGCTGAACACCCTGGGCGCGGCCCTCGCTCATGCCGCCCTGGTGCCGGCGGGGCGTGCCTGGCTGCGCCGCCGGGCTTTGCGCCGGGCCGGGGCGAGGATCCGCGGGGAGGAGCCTGCTCAGGGTCGGACCCCGACGATTGCCAGGGTTGGGATCGCCCCGTGGACTGACGCTTTGCCCCCTTCGTCTCCGTAACGTGGGGTACACGGGAAGAGCAACCCGGCAGCACGACCACGAAGGAGTTCACGATGTCCCGCCTCGCCCGCCCCACCGACAACCGCGTGATCGGCGGCGTGTGTGCCGCGCTGGCCCGCCGCTTCGGCACCTCCCCGACCACGATGCGGGTCGTTTTCGTGGCCTCGTGCCTGCTCCCCGGCCCGCAGTTCCTGCTCTACATAGCACTGTGGATCCTGTTCCCGTCCGAGGACAGGGTTCGCACGAACGCCTGGTGAGGCCCGCGGCCCCCGCGCCGCCCTCCCCGCGAGCACACCGATGGGGCGCCCCGGGTCCGGGGCGCCCCATCGGTCACGGGCCCGCCGGGGGCAGGCCCTGTGCGGGATGCTCCCGTGGACGTCAGCCGACGGGGAAGCCGTTGACGGAGCCCTGCACCGGCAGGCCGCCGAGCAGACCGGCGACCGGCTGCGACGGAGCGTCGGCGAGCCGCTGCTCGACGACCGGCTGTGCGGCCGTCACGCCCGCGCCTGCCGCCTGCAGACCGGTCTCCGCCGCCTGCTCCGTGTCCGGCAGCGCGGAGAGGTTCTCGGCCGGGAGGGCCTGGGTGGCGGTGTCCAGCGCGGGGAGGGCGTCCGGGACGGCCGGGGCCGCGGTGGCGGCACCCGCACCGGCGGCGGCGAAGGCGGCACCGAGCGCGGCGACGCCGAGGGTCTTGGCAGCAGACTGCTTCATGAAGATGTGTCCTCGAAATGGGATACGGGGATGCGAGCGGTCCGGTGACCGTAATCAGACGGGGCCACCGGCCGCAAACAGCGGAATGCGGACGAAGGGTGGACGCCGCCCGTGTGCCCGCTGTCCGAAAGATCTCCCGATCACTCTTCCGAGGCGACAGAACGGCTGGTGGAGGCGGTCTGACGGAACAGCCATTCGGATTTCAGCTCGGCATAACCGGGCTTGATGACGTCATTGATCATGGCGAGTCGTTCGTCGAAAGGAATGAATGCCGATTTCATCGCATTGACGGAGAACCACTGCATGTCGTCGAGCGTGTAGCCGAACGCGTCGACCAGGTGCTCGAACTCCTGGCTCATGCTCGTGTGCGACATGAGCCTGTTGTCGGTGTTCACCGTGGCACGGAAATGCAGCCGGCGCAGCAGGCCGATGGGGTGCTCGGCGTACGAGGCCGCCGCCCCCGTCTGCAGGTTGGAGCTGGGACACAGCTCCAACGGGATGCGCTTGTCCCGGACGTAGGAGGCGAGCCGGCCGAGCTCGACCGTGCCGTCGTCGTGCACCTGGATGTCGTCGATGATGCGCACCCCGTGCCCGAGCCGGTCGGCACCGCACCACTGGAGGGCCTGCCAGATGGACGGGAGCCCGAAGGCCTCTCCGGCGTGGATCGTGAAGTGGTTGTTCTCTCGCTTGAGGTACTCGAAGGCGTCGAGGTGCCGGGTGGGAGGGTAACCGGCCTCGGCGCCCGCGATGTCGAAGCCGACGACACCCAGGTCCCGGTAGCGGTTGGCGAGTTCGGCGATCTCCAGGGAGCGGGCCGCGTGCCGCATGGCGGTGAGCAGTGCGCCGACCCGGATGCGCCGGCCGTCCTGCCGGGCCCGCCGCTCCCCTTGCCGGAAGCCCTCGTTGACCGCTTCGACGACCTCTTCGAGGGTCAGCCCGCCCTCGAGGTGCTGCTCGGGCGCGTAGCGCACCTCGGCGTAGACGACGCCGTCCGCGGCCAGGTCCTCGGCGCACTCGGCGGCGACCCGCACCAGGGCGTCCCGGGTCTGCAGGACGCCGACGGTGTGCGAGAACGTCTCCAGGTACCGCTCCAGGGAACCGGAGTCGGCGGCCTCCCGGAACCAGAGGCCGAGCTTGTCCGGCTCGGTCTCGGGGAGTCGGGTGTAGCCGCCCTCGCGGGCCAGGTCGACGACGGTACCGGGGCGCAGGCCGCCGTCGAGATGGTCGTGCAGCAGAACCTTGGGCGCCCGGCGGATCTGGTCCGCGGCCGGGGTGTTCGCGGTGCTCTGGCTCGTCATCTCGGCACTCTAACGCCTACGCGCGTAGATCGCCCGGCGTGCGCATACGCCGATACCCAACGGTGACCGCACGACAGGGTCCCGTACACCCTTGCTTCTGACACTGTTCTGTCATGGCACAGCAAGCGACGCCGGTTCGCGGGGCACGGCTGGGGAAGGCGCTCGGCCCGGAGCCGAAGGCGGTGAGCGGTGTGGTGCTGCTGCTGCCCGGCGGCGATCCGGTCTCCAGCCGCAGACCGTCCCCCCTGGCGGCGACCGCCTCCGTACGCGCCCTGGGACGCCGTCTCGGCCGCGCGGGCCGGGCCGAGCAACTCGCCGTCCACGTCGTCCACTACCGCTACCGGGGCTGGAACGGCAGCGAGGCGCATCTCGCGCGGGACGCCGTCTGGGCCTCTGGTGAGGCCGTGCGGCGCTACGGGGACGTTCCCGTGTGCCTGGCCGGCCTCGGCATGGGCGGCAGGGCGGCCCTGCGCGCGGGTGGCCACGAAGCCGTCGGCTCCGTGCTGGCGCTGGCCCCCTGGCTGCCCGAGGAGGATGTGGCCGCACCACCCGAACCGGTGAGGCAGCTGGCCGGACGGCAGGTGCTGATCGTGCACGGCACGCACGACACCCGGACCGACCCCGAGCTGTCCTTCCGGCTGGCGGCGCGGGCGAAGAAGGCGAACCGGGACGTGTGCCGCTTCGAAGTGCACGCCGACGGGCACGGGTTGCACCAGTACCGGGGCGAAGTGCTGGCGCTGTGCGAGGACTTCGTGATGGGGACGTTGTTCGGGCGGGCGCTGTCGCGTCCGGTGCGGGACGCGCTGGCGGCGCCTCCGCCGCTGGGACTGCGGATGCCGCTGGCCTCGGGGTTCGGTACGTCGTTACGGCGGTAGGCGGCCTCGGCCGCACGCACCGGGATGACGGGTGCCGGACGCCGGGTGGCGGGGCGGCGGTCAGTCCGGGAGCAGGTGGCCGCGCCGCGACAGCAGGAACTTCTTGAACGCCGACACCGGCAGGGTGTCCGGCCGCCCCGCCAGCCAGGCGACGCCGATCTCACGGGCCGCCCGCGGCGAGGTGACGGTCAGTTCCACCACACCGGGGCGGGGCACGGCCGGCGGGGGCAGCAGGGCGACGCCGAGCCCGGCCGCCACCAGGCCCCGCAGGGTCTCCGTCTCCTCGCCCTCGAAGGCGACCCGGGGCCGGAACCCGGCCTGGGCGCAGAGGTCGTCGGTGATGCGGCGCAGGCCGTAACCGGGTTCCAGGGTCACGAAGTTCTCGTCGGCGGCCTCGGAGAGGCGGATCCGGCGGCGGCCGGCGAGCCGGTGGTCGGCGGGGACGACCAGGCGCAGCTTCTGCTCGTCCAGGCGGCGGGCGACGAGGTCGGGGGCGTCCGGGACCGGTGAGGTCAGGCACAGGTCGAGCTCGCCCGCTCGGAGGCCTTCCAGCATGGCCTCGCCGTAGTTCTGGACGAGGCTGAAGCGGATGCGCGGATGGTCGGCGCGGAAGGCGTGCAGCAGGCCGGGCACGGTCTCGGCGCCCATGGTGTGCAGGAACCCGAAGGCGACCTTGCCGGTGGCCGGGTCCGCGTCGGCGCGCACCTCGTCGGCGGCCCGCCCGATCTCGGCGAGGGCCCGTTCCACGGAGGCGAGGAAGGCGCGGCCGGCGGGGGTGAGGGAGAGGGTCCGGCCGTGCCGGGCGAACAGGTCGACGCCCAGGTCCTGTTCGAGACGGACGACGGACCGGGAGAGCGTGGACTGCGGTACCTGCAGCTCCTGCGCGGCACGGGTGACGTGCTCCGTGCGGGCGACGCCGGCGAAGTGGACGAGGCGCGGCGCGAGCAGCGCGACGATGTCTTCTGTGTCACCGGACGGTGACAGCCGACCCGGTGACCTCTGCTGATGCCGCATGGGAACGATTATGACGATTCCGTGCATTGGACGGATGAGTGGGGCCGTCCATAGGTTCGACGCATGTCTCCCGCCAGTACCGGGGCGTCCGCCACCGTGGACGCCCGCACCTCCGTCACGTCCCGCGTCTCTCCCCCCGCCCCTCCCTCCTCCCCTCCTCCGAGCCCGCCGACCGCGCCGGTGGCTCCGGGCGCGCCGGTGGCTCCGGGCGCGCCGGGCGGTGCCGACGCGCGCCTGTCCCCGGGCGGCCCCGGTTTCCGCCGGATGAGCTTCGCCCTGTTCCTGGCGGGTGTGGCGACCTTCGCCCTGCTGTACTCCACGCAGGCCCTGCTGCCGCTGGTCTCCGGCGACCTCGGGGTGAGCGCGGGCGAGGCGAGCTGGACGGTGGCGGCGGCCACCGGCGGTCTCGCGGTGTTCGTGCTGCCGATGAGCGCGCTGTCGGAGCGCTACGGACGCCGTGCGGTCATGACGGCCTCGCTGGCCGTCGCGGTGACCGTCGGGCTGCTGGTCCCCTTCGCCCCGTCGCTGGGCTCCCTGGTGGCCCTGCGGGCGCTGCAGGGGGCGGCCCTGGCCGGGGTGCCCGCGTCGGCGACCGCGTATCTGGCGGAGGAGGTCCGGCCGAAGGCCCTGGTGACCGCGATCGGACTGTTCGTCGCGGGCAACAGCGTCGGAGGGATGAGCGGCCGGGTCATCACCGGCTGGGTGGCCCAGGAGTGGGGCTGGCGGGTCGCCGTCGGTGTGGTCGGGGTGCTCTCGGTGGCGTGCGCGGTGGCGTTCCGGCTGCTGCTGCCGGCGCCGAAGCACTTCCGTCCGGGCTCGCTGCGCCCGCGCGTCCTGCTCGGCACGGTCCGCGACCATCTCGCGAACCCGCTGCTGCGGCGCCTGTACGCCATCGGCGCCCTGTTCATGACCGTGTTCGGCGGGGTCTACACCGTGATCGGCTACCGGCTGGCCGAGGCACCCTTCTCCCTCCCCCAGGGCATCGTCGGCTCGATCTTCCTGGTGTACCTGGTCGGCACGGTGGCGGCGTCGGCGGCGGGCCGGCTGGTGGGCCGGCTCGGCCGCCGGGGCGCGCTGTACGCGGCGGGCGGCACCACGGCGGCGGGTCTGCTGCTGTCCCTGGCCGGCTCCCTGCCCCTGATCCTGCTGGGCCTGGTGCTGATCACCGGCGGTTTCTTCGCGGGCCACGCGGTCGCGTCCGCGGCGGTCGGGCGGACGGCTGCTCGGGGCCGCGCCCAGGCGTCGGCGCTGTACCAGTCCGCCTACTACGTCGGCTCCAGCGCGGGCAGCACGGTCGGTGCGCTCGCCTTCCACTCGGGCGGCTGGGCCGGGACGGCGGGGGTCGGCCTGGTGGCGGTGGCCGGCGTCGTGACCATCACGGTGCTGGGCAGCCGTGCGGCCCGGGCGGAGCGGCGCCGGCCCGCCCCGGCGCAGGGCGGGCCCGACGGGTTCGGAGCGGTTCCGCGGGCCGGTGGGCGGAAGTAGCGGTTCCCCACCGGACCCGCCCCCGCCCGCACGTTCGTCGACCCGGAGGGCCGTTGTCAGTGGGCTGCGGTAGCTTCCGAAGTGCTGGGTGCGAAGGCGCGCCACAGACAAGCCGCAGGGGTGGACGGACGATGACGAACGGCACGGCGACGACGACCGGTCTCGACGCCAGGCTCGAGGCGCACCGCGTCGAGCTGACCGGGTACTGCTACCGCATGCTCGGCTCCTCCTTCGACGCGGAGGACGCGGTGCAGGACACGATGATCCGTGCCTGGCGCAGCTTCGACAGGTTCGAAGGCCGTTCCAGTCTGCGTTCCTGGCTGTACCGCATCGCGACCAACGTCTGCCTGGACATGCTGACGGCGGGCAACAAGCGGGCCCGCCCGATGGACCTGACGGAGTCGACGCCGCTGGCCCGCGCGGCCCTCTCGCCCCGGCCGGACCACACCTGGCTGGAGCCGATGCCGGATTCCCGGGTGCTGCCCGAGACCGCCGACCCGGCGGAGGCGGCGGTCGCCAAGGAGTCCGTACGGCTCGCCTTCATGGCCGCCCTCCAGCAGCTGCCGCCCAAGCAGCGGGCGGTGCTGGTGCTGCGCGAGGTGCTGGCCTGGAGGGCGAGCGAGGTGGCCGAGCTGCTCGGCACCTCGGTCGCGTCCGTCAACAGCGCGCTGCAGCGGGCGCGGGCGACGCTCGCGGAGAGCCGGCAGCCGGGCGCCGAGGCGTCCGTCTCGGACCCGTTGGACGAGCAGCAGCAGAAGCTCCTGGAGCGCTATGTGGCGGCGTTCGAGGGGTACGACATGTCGGCGCTGACGGCGTTGCTGCACGAGGACGCCGTCATGACGATGCCGCCGTTCGACCTGTGGCTCACCGGCACCGGCGACATCACGGGCTTCATGACGACGCTGGGCGCCGCCTGTGCGGGCTCACGGCTGCTGCCGATCCAGGTGAACGGCCTGCCCGGGTTCGCCCAGTACAAGCCGGACCCGGAGGCCGGCGGGTTCACGCCGTGGGCGGTCCAGGTGCTGGAGATCTCAGACGGCCGGATCACCGGGTTCCACTGCTTCCTCGACACCCGGCGCTGGTTCCCGCTCTTCGGGCTGCCCCTCCACCTCGAAGCCGAGGCCGACGAGGTCGAGCAGGGAGCATAGGGCGAGGTCGGGGTCGCGCAGCCGTATCCGGCCGCCGGTCCGGCGGGCCAGGAGCTGGAGGCGCGCCAGCAGGTTCACGGCGGCGAGCCCCGGCGGCCCCAGCCCTCCCACGTCGCAGACGACCACCCCGTCGGCCCCGCCGCCGTCCAGGAGCGCCCGCAGCGCGTCGCTCGGCCCGCTCACCCCGTCCGGGGTGACGGGGCCGCGCAGGACGAGTACCGGGGGTGTCATCGCATCCACGAGCGGTAGACCGGGCACGGGCGCGTAACTCATCGCGGTGGCCCCTCGTGGGACACCGCGCCGCATCCCCTCTTCGTGATGCGGCGCAGTGGAGATCACATTGACCCGGGCGCGCCCCGCCCCCGAGGGTCACCTGTATGTGCCACAGATCTTCCCCGTCCGCGGTCCCCGGTACCCGCAGCGCCCGTCACCCCGGCGAGGAGCCGTCGTGCAGGGGGTGCTGAGCGGCTTCGCGGTGATCGCGGTCGTCATCGGCGCCGGCTACCTGATCGGCCGTCGGGGGTACCTCGGCCGGCAGGGCCACGAGGTGCTGACGAAGCTCGCGTTCCACGTGGCGTCCCCGGCGCTGCTGTTCACGATCCTCGCCGGGGCCGACCTGTCGCTGGTCTTCTCCGGCCGGCTCCTGGTCACCGCGCTGAGCACGGCCGCGGTGGCCGGCGTCTTCGTGGCGGTGGGTGCCGCACGCGGCTGGGGCGTGGGCCGCACCACCGTCGGCGCCCTGTGCTCCAGTTACGTCAACTCCGGCAACCTGGGCATCCCGATCGCCGTGTACGTCCTCGGTGACGCCTCGCTCGTGGCGCCGGTGCTGCTGTTCCAGCTCGTCGGGGTCACACCGGTCGCGCTGACGATCCTGGACCTGGCGACCGCCGGGGAGAAACAGCCCCTGTGGCGGCGGCTGCTCACCCCACTGCGGAATCCGGTCGCGCTGGGCTCGCTGGCGGGGGTGGTGGTGTCGGCGAGCGGCATCGGGATCCCCGGCCCGGTCATGGACCCGCTGACGTTGATCGGCAACATGGCCGTCCCGGCGGTCCTGCTCGCGTTCGGCATCTCGCTGCGCGGCAGCTCCCTGCCCCTGCGGGGCGGTGAACGCGGGACGGTGCTGCTCGCCGTGGCCCTGAAGTCGGTGGGCCAGCCGGCGGTCGCCTGGGTACTGGCGGTGACGGTCTTCGGCCTGCGCGGTGCCCAGCTGCTCGACGTGGTGGTGACGTCGGCGCTCCCGGCGGCGCAGAACATCTTCACCTACGCGAGCCGCTACCGCGTGGGCGAGACCCTGGCCCGCGAGGCGATCCTGGTGTCGACCCTGCTGTCGGTCCCGGTGCTCGTGGTGGTGGCGGCGCTGCTGGGGTGAGTCATGCGTCGGGGAACTCGCTGGTGTCGAGCGCGAGACCAAAGGGTTCCGGCAACTGGATCCGGTCACCGAACTTCCCCGCGTCCAGAACCCGATAGACGTTCCTGTGCGGCTCGCCGTACAGCGTGATCGCGGGCCCTCCGGGAGCCCAGCCGTCGATGAGCAGGTAGAGCGGGACACCGGCCTGGGCGTAGCCGGCAGCCTTCTCGATCCGGTCGTTGGCCGCGCTGGACTTGGAGGTGATCCCGACGACGAGTTCAGCGGCGGCCGCGGGGATGTGGTGGCCCGGCTCGGCCCGCAGAACCTGCCTGGGCGCGACCGCGAGGTCGGGGATGTAGAGGCCGACAGGCGACGGAACCGCTGTTCCCAGGGTCTGGTAGATGCCCCAGTCCTTGGGAATGACCTCGTACAGGCTGCGGTGAACGAGGTCGGCGATGTCGTTGTGGGCGTTGGACGGCGGCGGGGCCACGGTGACGATCCCTTCAACGATCTCCACCTTGCAGCCCTCGGGAGCGTCCGTCTCCTCCCGGATCCGGACGAGGCCCTCCCACTCGTGGCCGCTGGCCATGGAGCGGTCGACGGTGAGTGCGCTCATGGCGGTTCTCCCATCGGTGCGTCACCGATCCCAGCATGCCGAACGGGGCCGGTGGCGGTCCACCGGCCCCGCCCACCCGATCGGGGCGTGTCCGACAGCGGCCTGCGGCCCGGGCGCGGGTCAGGCGATGCGTTCCCGTACCACCGGCGTCGCCGTGAACGGCGTGCCCGGCGCCGCGATGTCGTAGGAGCCGGACACCGCGTCGAGGGCGTAGTCGAAGCGGTCCGGGGTGTCCGTGTGGAGGGTGAGCAGGGGCTGGCCCGCGGTGACGGTGTCGCCGGGCCTGGCGTGCAGTTCGACGCCCGCGCCCGCCTGCACCGGGTCCTCCTTGCGGGCGCGGCCCGCGCCGAGGCGCCAGGCGGCGACGCCGATGTCGTAGGCGTCCAGGCGGGTCAGGACGCCGGAGGCGGTCGCCGTCACCACGTGCTGTTCGCGCGCGGTCGGCAGGGGCGCGTCCGGGTCGCCGCCCTGGGCCGCGATCATGCGGCGCCAGACGTCCATCGCGGTGCCGTCGGCCAGGGCCTTCGCCGGGTCGGCGTCCTTGACGCCGGCGGCGTCGAGCATCTCGCGGGCCAGGGCGAGGGTCAGTTCCACGACGTCGGCGGGGCCGCCGCCCGCCAGGACCTCCACCGACTCGCGGACCTCGAGGGCGTTGCCGGCGGTCAGGCCGAGCGGGGTCGACATGTCGGTGAGCAGGGCGACCGTCTTCACGCCGTGGTCGGTGCCGAGGCCGACCATGGTGGACGCCAGTTCGCGGGCGTCCTCGATCGTCTTCATGAAGGCGCCGCTGCCGACCTTGACGTCCAGGACGAGCGAGCCGGTGCCCTCGGCGATCTTCTTCGACATGATCGAGGAGGCGATCAGCGGGATCGCCTCGACGGTGCCGGTCACGTCGCGCAGGGCGTAGAGCTTCTTGTCGGCGGGGGCGAGGCCGTCGCCGGCCGCGCAGATCACGGCGCCGACGCCGTCCAGGACGGACAGCATCTCCTCGTTGGACAGCAGCGCGCGCCAGCCGGGGATCGACTCCAGCTTGTCCAGGGTGCCTCCGGTGTGGCCGAGGCCCCTGCCGGACAGCTGCGGGACGGCCGCGCCGCAGGCGGCGACCAGCGGGGCGAGCGGCAGGGTGATCTTGTCGCCGACGCCGCCCGTGGAGTGCTTGTCGGCGGTGGGCCGGGACAGCGAGGAGAAGTCCATGCGCTCGCCGGAGGCGATCATCGCGGCGGTCCAGCGGGCGATCTCGCTCCGGTTCATGCCGTTGAGGAGGATCGCCATCGCGAGGGCCGACATCTGTTCGTCGGCGACCTCCCCGCGGGTGTACGCGTCGATCACCCAGTCGATCTGCTCGTCGCTGAGTTCGCCGCGGTCCCGCTTGGTGCGGATGACGGAGATGACGTCCATGGCCATGGCTGGCGTTCCTTCCGGAGTGCGAAGGCCGCGGCCCCTCGGGACGCGGCCCCTCCGGTCGGAGTGAGCCGCGGGAAGGGACCGCTGCCGAGGTGCGGTGGGGCTGGGGCCTGGGGCGGAGGTGGCGTCGTCGCCCGAAGGGCGGCCGCGCGGCGCCATGGGGAGCGTGCTCCCGGCGCGCCGCCCAAAAGCCCCCGTACCGGGCGTACTCGGGCTTCCGGGCGGTGCGGCGGGAGCGCGCACCGGGCGCCGCGCGGCAGGCGCCACTTCCACCACCGGCCCCCGGGGGGTGGCGAGGTTCTGCGGGTCCACCGGGCCCCGCGGAGCTACTTGGCGAGGTGCTCCGGGCCGAAGGCCTGGGGCAGCATCTCCGAGAGCGGCAGGACACCCGCCGGGGTGTCCAGGAGCAGTCCCGGGCCGCCGAACTCGTACAGCAGCTGCCGGCAGCGGCCGCACGGGACGAGGAGGGCGCCCGTGCCGTCCACGCAGGTGAAGTGCGTGAGGCGGCCGCCGCCGGTGCGCTGCAGTTCCGAGACCAGTCCGCACTCGGCGCACAGGCCGAGCCCGTAGCTGGCGTTCTCGACGTTGCAGCCGGAGACCGTGCGCCCGTCGTCGACCAGGGCGGCGACACCGACCGGGTAGCCCGAGTAGGGGGCGTACGCGTGGGACATGGCCTCCCGCGCCACCGCGCGCAGCGCCTCCCAGTCGGTGTCCGCCGCGGCGGCCGGGGCCGGGGTCATCCGCCCTGGCCCTTCCGGTACGGCAGTCCGTTCGCCCTGGGCATGCGCAGCCGCTGCGCGGACAGGGCCAGGACCACGAGGGTGATGACGTACGGCGTGGCGGCGACGACCTGGTTGGGGACCTCGTTGGTGCCGGCGTACCAGGCGTAGGCGAGGGCGCCGACGACCAGGGTGACGGCCGCGGCCACGTACTTCCTGCGGATCGCCAGCCAGATCGCGCCGATGACCAGCAGCAGCGCGCCGAGCAGCAGCAGGGCGTGCACGTTGGTGGAGCCGCCGCGCAGGTTGAGGCTGTCGGTGTAGCCGAAGAGTCCGGCGCCGATGGCCAGGCCGCCCGGCATCCAGTTGCCGAAGATCATCGCGGCGAGGCCGATGTAGCCGCGTCCGCTGACCTGGCCCTCCAGGTAGAAGGGGTTGGCGACGATGGAGAGGAAGGCGCCGCCGAGGCCGGCCAGACCGCCGGAGATGATCACGGCCAGGTACTTGTACTTGTAGACGTTGACGCCGAGGGACTCGGCGGCGACGGGGTTCTCGCCGCAGGAGCGCAGGCGCAGGCCGAAGGCGGTGCGCCAGAGGATCCACCAGGTGGCGGGGATGAGCGCGACGGCGATGAGGGTCAGCCAGGAGACGTTGGTGACCAGGCCGCCGAGCAGGCCGGCGATGTCGGAGACGAAGAACCAGCCCTTGGCGTTGAGGTCCCGCAGCGCGTCGGACAGCCCCGGCACGGTGAAGTGGCCGAGCGGTTCGATCGCCGGGGACTGCTTGGCCGAGCCGCCCTGGTGGCCTTCGAAGGCCAGCGGGGCGAGGTAGCGGGTGGCTCCGAGGGCGAGGATGTTGATGGCCACACCGGAGACGATGTGGTTGACGCGGAAGGTGACGGTGACGAAGGCGTGCAGCAGTCCGCCGAGGCAGCCGCCGATGATGCCGACGAGGACGCCGGTCCACGGGCCCCACTGGAACCCGGCCCAGGCGCCGAACCAGGTGCCGAGGATCAGCATGCCCTCGAGGCCGATGTTGACGACGCCCGCACGCTCGGCCCACAGGCCGCCGAGACCGGCGAGGCCGATGGGAACGGCGAGCTGGAGGGCGGTGGACATCTGGCTGACGTTGGTGATGCCGTCCGCGCCGGTGATGAGGCGGACGAGCGAGACCAGGGCCAGGGCGCCGGCGACGACCAGCAGCAGCACGGGCCACGACATGCGGCGGCCGGTGGGCGCCGCGTGCTGCAGCGAGGGCTGGTTGACGTCGGTCGCTGTGGTCGGAGCAGTCATCGGCCGGCCACCTCCTTCGTGGTGTTGTTGTCGGCGCCGAGGACGTGACCCGCGGCGAGTTCCGCGCCGACCTGGCGCTGCTGGCGGCGCAGGCCCCACTCACGGACGGCCTCGTAGGAGACGACGACCGAGAGGACGATCAGGCCCTGCATGATGACCGCGATCTCCTTGTCGTAGCCGTGGAAGTCGAGCTCGGGCGAGGCCTTGTCGAGCCAGGCCCACAGGAGGGCGGCGAAGACGATGCCGACGGGGCTGTTGCGGCCCAGGAGGGCGATGCCGATGCCGAGGAAGCCGATACCGGTGGGGAAGTTCAGGTTGTAGGTGTGGGAGTCGCCGAGCAGGATCGGCAGGCCCGCGAGACCGGCGAGGCCGCCGGAGATCAGCATGGCGCTGAGCACCATGCGCCTGGGGTCGACCCCGCTGGCCGCGGCGGCGGTCGTGGAGGCGCCGGAGGCGCGCAGGTCGAAGCCGAAGCGGGTGCGGTTGAGGACGACCGAGTAGCCGATGCCGAGCAGCGCGGCGAGGACGACCAGACCGTAGATCTCGCCGGCCTCGCCCATGTCGATGCCGGGGACCCAGCCGGACTCGTGCATCTCGCCGGTGGTGCTGTTGTTGCCGACCTTGACGCCGAAGACGTCCGGCTTCCACATGTAGACGATGAGCGACGTGGCGATCGCGTTGAGCATGATCGTCGCGACGACCTCGCTGACCCCGCGGGTGACCTTGAGGGCACCGGCGATGCCGGACCAGAAGGCGCCGGTGAAGACGGCGGTGAGGAGCAGCAGCGGGATCTGCAGCACGGCCGGCAGGTCCATGTGGGTGCCGACGACGGCGGCCATGAAGGCACCGAGCTGGTACTGGCCGTCGACCCCGATGTTGAAGAGGTTCATCCGGAAGCCGATGGCCACCGCGAGGGCGGCGATGTAGTACATCGACGCCTGGTTGACGATCAGGACCTGGATGTCGGAGAACGTCGCCTGCTCGAACATCAGGGCGAACGGCTCGACGGGGTTCTTGCCCGAGGCGAGCAGCACGACCGCGCTGAGCGCGAAGGCCACGGCGAGCGCGATGACCGGTCCGGCCACCGCGAGGAGCACGCGCTCCTTGTCGAACTTCTTCATCAGCGGGCCTCGTCTTCCGGAGACTCGGGGGCGCCGGCCGCGGTCTCGGGGTTCTCGTCGTGTTCGAGGTGTCCGGCGGCGGCACCGGTCATGGCGGTACCGAGCTCCTCCGGGGTGATGGTGGCGGGGTCGGCGTCCGCGACCAGCCTGCCGTCGTAGATCACCCGGAGGGTGTCGGACAGACCGATCAGCTCGTCCAGGTCGGCGGAGATCAGCAGGACGGCGAGGCCCTCGTGGCGCGCCTGACGGATGTGGTCCCAGATCGCGGCCTGCGCGCCGACGTCCACACCGCGGGTGGGGTGGGAGGCGATCAGGAAGCGGGGCCGGTGGCTCATCTCGCGGCCGACGATCAGCTTCTGCTGGTTGCCGCCGGACAGGGAGGCGGCGGTGACGTCGATGCCGGGGGTGCGCACGTCGTACTTCCGGACGATGCGGCGGGTGTCCGCCCGGGCCGCCTTCGGGTCCAGCCAGACGCCCTTGGCGTTGGGCTTCTCGGTGACGTGGCCGAGGATGCGGTTCTCCCAGAGGGGGGCCTCCAGGAGCAGGCCGTGGCGGTGGCGGTCCTCGGGGATGTACCCGATGCCCTCCTCGCGGCGCCTGCGGGTGGCCCAGCCGGTGATCTCCTCGTCGGCCAGCCGGATGGTGCCGGAGTCGGCGTGCCGCAGGCCGATGAGGGCGTCGACCAGTTCGGTCTGGCCGTTGCCCTCGACGCCGGCGATGCCGAGGACCTCGCCCGCGTGGATGGTGAGGCTGATGTCGTCGAGCAGGGCCTTGCCGCCGGGTGCCGCCAGGCGGAGCTTGTCGACGGTGAGCACCGCGCGGTCGGTGACCGTGGACTCGGCGGTCTCGGGCGTGGGCAGTTCGCTGCCGACCATCATCTCGGCGAGCCGGCGCGGGGTGGTCTCGGCGGGAACGGCGGTGCCCACGGTGGTGCCCCGGCGGATGACGGTGATGTCGTCGGCGACCGAGAGGACCTCGCCCAGCTTGTGGGAGATGAAGATGACCGACAGTCCCTCCGCCTTGAGCTCGCGCAGGTTGTCGAAGAGCGCGTCGACCTCCTGCGGGACGAGGACGGCGGTGGGCTCGTCGAGGATCAGCGTGGTCGCGCCCCGGTAGAGGACCTTGAGGATCTCCACGCGCTGGCGGGCGGCGACACCGAGTTCCTCGACCAGCAGGTCGGGGCGTACGCCGAGGCCGTAGCGCTCGGAGATCTCCTCGATCCTGCGGCGGGCCTTCGCGCCGATGCCGTACAGCTTCTCGCTGCCGAGCACCACGTTCTCGAGGACCGTGAGGTTGTCGGCGAGCATGAAGTGCTGGTGGACCATGCCGATACCGCGGGCGATGGCGTCGGCCGGCGAGGAGAAGGAGACCGTCTCGCCGTGGACCGCGATGGTGCCCTCGTCCGGCTTCTGCATACCGTAGAGGATCTTCATCAGCGTCGACTTGCCGGCCCCGTTCTCGCCGACGAGGGCGTGCACGGTGCCCTTGCGGACCGTGAGGTGGATGTCGTGGTTGGCCACGACACCCGGGAATCGCTTCGTGATCCCGGCGAGTTCGACGGCGGTCACCGATTCGTTGACCGCCGCTCCGGCCGGAGGGCTGCTGGACGCGTTGATGGCGCACTCCTGGGGACGGGGGTCGTCTACGCGCGTAGCGCCCCTACGGCATCGAACGGGGTCGCGCACCCCGTTCGACGGGGTCCGGGGAGCCTACTCCCCGGACCCCGTCGAGCGGTCACAACCCCACGGGTTACACGCTGTTCGGGTCCTGCGTGATCAGCTGGACTCGACCTCGATCTCACCGCTGATGATCTTCTTCTTGGCCGTCTCGATGACGTCCTGGAGTTCGTCGTTGTCCGCGAACACGGGGTTCGAGTTCGACAGGCCGACCTCGCCCGACGCCAGATCGCCCCTGAGGATACCGGTGCGCGGAGACTTGTCCTCGACCGACTGCGCCAGCTTGTAGACCGACTTGGCGACGTCCTTCATCGCCGAGGTGAGGATCGAGTCCTTGTACTTCGCCAGCGCCTCCTGCGTGTACTGGTCGGAGTCCACACCGATCGCCCAGACCTTGTTGGCGGCCGCGGCCTCGATGGCGCCCTGGCCGGACAGACCGGCCGCCGTGTAGACGACGTCGGCCTTCTTCTCGATCTGGCCCTCGGCGGCGGCCTTGCCCTTGTCGGGACTGGAGAAGCCGCCCTCCTCCGCCGTCTGCGTCAGGAACTGGGAGATGACCTTGACGTCCGGGTCGGTGTCCTTGACGCCCTGCTCGAAGCCGGCCCGGAACTTGTGGATCAGCGGGATGTCCACGCCGCCGATGAAGCCCACGACGTCGGTCTTGGTGGTCTCCGCGGCGGCGACACCGGCCAGGTAGGAGGCCTGCTCCTCGGAGAAGACCAGGTCGGCCACGTTGTCCATCTCGACCGTGGCGTCGTCGACGATGCCGAAGGTGGTGTCCGGGTACTTCTCGGCGGCGCCCTTCACGGCGGCGGCGTAGGCGTAGCCGACACCGATGACCGGGTTGTAACCCTGCTTCGCCAGCGAGGCCAGGCGCTGCTCCTTGTCCGCGTCGGTCTCACCGTCGGTGGGCTCGACGTCGGCGGTCTTGTAGCCGTACTCCTTCTCCGCCCGCTGCAGGCCCGCGTACGCCGCGTCGTTGAAGGACTGGTCGCCCCTGCCGCCGACGTCGTACGCGATGGCCAGACCCTTGTCCTCGGCGGACTCGGACGAGCTGGAGGAGGTAGAGGTGCCACCGCAGGCGGCGAGCGCGAGTGCCAGAGAGGCGGTCGCCGCGCCTGCGACCGTGATCCGGGAAATCCGGCGCATGTGTGGTGCTCCTTCGTACAAGCGCCGGAAGTTCGGGGGACGGCGCTGGCTTCGCCGCAGATTAACGCGCGTAGACAGTCCCGGAGAACCCTTCTGTCCACCTTGTTATGCGGCCGTGGCCTACCCGGGCCCTACCGCGAGCAGGCCGTCGCCGATCGCGAACGGATCGTGGCACTGGGTGACATTCGGGCGATGTACGGCGTGAGGTGACAAGCACCGTGACATCCGACACGTGCCCGGTGCCCGGCGCACGCCGGGCACCGGGGCGGGTCGCCGGGCCCGCTGCGGGCGGAGGGGTTCAGCGCAGCCGGCGCGCGCGCAGCACCAGGTCGTCGGTGTGGTGCGCGCCGGCGCCGCCGTCGGGTGCCACACGGGGCCGCTGCTCGTCCACCTCCACCTCCCAGCCCTCGCCGAGCAGGGCGGCGACCATCGAGGGCCAGACGTAGTCGGCCGGGTCGAAGTCGCTCTCGCCCTCCTGCCGGGTGTCCATCCCCGCGTGGTGGACGAGCAGCAGTACGCCGCCGGGGGCGACGGCCGCGAGCAGCGCTCGCTCGGCTGCGGCGCCGGGGGTGCGCAGCAGGGCGGGGTACTGGGCGGAGACCAGGTCGAAGGAGGCCGGCGGGAGGGCCGCCTCCGTCAGTGAGGCGTGAACCCAGCGAACGGCGAGGCCGGCGTCCCGCGCGTGCCCGGCCGCCCGTTCCAGCGCCACGCCCGAGACCTCGAGCGCGGTCACGTCCCAGCCGCGGCGCGCGAGCCAGAGGGCGTCCGCGCCCTCCCCGCAGCCGACGTCGAGCACCCGCCCGGGGGTGAGCCCGGCGGCCTCGGCCACCAGCGCGCCGTTGGGCCGGCCGCTCCACAGCTGCTGCCGGTCGGCGTACCGGCTGTCCCACTCCGCCCTGACCGCGGGGTCTCCGGCGTATCCGTCGGCGGGGAAGGACGTGTCGAACGCGGGCGGGCCTGCTGCGATGTCGTCGTTCATCGGCCCACCGTCGCCCGACGCGTCCCCCACACGCCACTCCTGTTGCCGGTCCGGCAAAACGGCGATCAGTTCGGTGGAGACGGAGAACGGGGAGCAGGGGGCCACGGCGATCCGGGTCATGGCGTCGCGGGAGGTGTCGTGGTGCTCCCGGACGGTCTCCTCGGTCGCGGCGAGGGCGTCGTCGAGCGTCTCGACGGTGACCCGGGGGGAACGGACCACGGGCGGGCACCCGCTCGGATGCCCGCCCGTGGTCGTCGCCGCGGCGGCGCGGTACCGCGCCGCCCCCCTGCCGCGCTACTCCGTCTTGACGGTGATGGAGCCGTCGACGATGCCTTCCTCGGCCTCGGCCACGGCCTCCGTCAGACCCTCGATCTCGGCCATCTTCGGGTTGCTGTCGGAGAGGCCGACCCCGTCCACCTTCAGGTCGAAGACCTGAGTGCCGGTCAGCGGCTCGCCGTCCTGGACGGACTTGGCCAGCGTGTACACCGAACCGCCGACGTCCTTGAGGGCGGAGGTGAGGATGAAGTCCTTGTAGGCGGCGAGGGCTTCCTGCTGGTACTGGTCGGAGTCGACGCCGATCGCCCAGACCTTCGCCTTGGCGGCGGCCTCGATCACGCCCTGGCCGGAGAGACCGGCCGCCTGGTAGACGACGTCGGCCTTCTTCTCGATCTGGCCCTCGGCGGCGGCCTTGCCCTTGTCGGGGCTGGAGAAGCCCCCCTCCTCCGCCGTCTGCGTCAGGTACTGGGAGACGACCTTGACCTTCGGGTCGGTCGCCTGCACGCCCTGCTTGAAGCCGGCCTCGAACTTGTGGATCAGCGGGATGTCGACACCGCCCACGAAGCCGACCGTGTTCGTCTCGGTCGCCTTGGCGGCGGCGACACCGGCGAGGTAGGACGCCTGCTCCTCGGCGAAGACGAGGGAGGCGACGTTCTCGCCCTCGACCACGGAGTCGACGATGCCGAAGGTGGTGTCCGGGTACTTCTCGGCCACGGCCGTCATCGCCGGGCCGTAGGCGAAGCCGACACCGATCACGGGGTTGTAGCCCTGCTTGGCGAGCGACGAGAGGCGCTGTTCCTTGTCCGCGTCGGTCTCCCCCTCGGTGGGCTCGATGTCGGCGGTCTTGTAGTCGAACTCCTTCTGCGCCTTCTGCAGACCCGCGTACGCGGCGTCGTTGAAGGACTGGTCGCCCTTGCCGCCGATGTCGTAGGCGATGGCGAGACCGAGGTCGTCCTTCGCGGAGCTCTCTGAGCTGTCACCGCTCTCGCTGCTGGTACCGCCGCAGGCCGTGGCGGCGAGTGCGAGCGACGCGACCCCCACCGCCGCGCGAGTCAGTCTGGATATCCGACGCATCTGACGCTCCCCATTCTCCAAAGCCCCGCAGCGGGCGCTCGGTCCGGCGCACATTAACGCGCGTAGACACTCCTGGGAACGGGGTACTGCCGTGCCGTTATCCATTCGTGCCGATGGCCGGTTACACCCTGGTGAAGCAGAGGGCCGTAGGGGATCGAAGGGGGCGGAAACGGTCGACCGGAGCGGCGTGCGGCGGGACGCCACGCGCACCACGCTCCCCCTCCCCCGCCCGTGACGCAAGTGGAACGGCGGGGCGGGGACAGAGGGGGGCGAAGGGGCGGGAGAGGTCCGGCAGTGGGGGGGGGGGGGGGGGGGCCCGGCCCCCCCCCCCCCCCCGGGGGGGCCCCCGGGGGGCCGCCCGGCGGGGGGG
>NZ_JAPJDM010000041.1:0-17795 GCF_026242095.1 Streptomyces sp. NEAU-W12 | reverse complement strand
GGCTTGGGGGGGGGTGCGGGCGGGCGGGGGGGGCCGCGGGCCCGGCCGGGCCCCCCGCACTGCCCGCGTTCTCAGCGCAGGTCGTCCAGCAGGGCGGCGGCGGTGAAGAGCTCGACGCCCACGGTGATGGCGTGCTCGTCGACGTCGAAGTCGCCCTGGTGCAGGTCGCGGATGGTGCGCTCGCCCGGAGGCCGGACCCCGAGGCGGGCCATGGCGCCGGGAACGTGCTCCAGGTACCAGGAGAAGTCCTCGCCGCCGAGGCTCTGCTCGGTGTTCTCCACGGACTCCGGGCCGCGCCGGGCGATCATGGCGTCCCGCAGGAGCTCGATGGCACCGGCCTCGTTGACGACCGGCGGGACTCCGCGCACGTAGTTGATCTCCGACTTGGCGCGGTGCAGATTGGCCACCTCGTCGATGGCGGCGACCACGATGTCCGGGGCCAGCCGCCAGGTCTCCAGGTCGAGACAGCGCACGGTGCCGGAGATCTCGGCGTGCTGCGGGATGACGTTGGGCGCGTGGCCGGACTCGATCCTGCCCCAGGTGATGGCGAGCCCGCTGCGGCTGTCGACCCGCCGGCCCACCAGCGCGGGCACGTCGGTGACGACCCGGGCGGCGGCGGTGACCAGGTCCGTGGTCAGGTGCGGCCGGGCGGTGTGGCCGCCGGGTCCGTCGAGGGCGATCTCCAGCCGGTCGCAGGCGGAGGTGATGGGACCCTCGCGCAGCCCGATCCTCCCGGCGTCGACCCGGGGATCGCAGTGCACGGCGACGATCCGCCCGATCCCGTCCAGCGCGCCGTCCAGGATGGCGTCGGCGGCACCGCCGGGCAGCACCTCCTCGGCGGGCTGGAAGATCAGCCGCACCGGCCGGGGCAGCAGGCCCCGGCGGTGCAGCTCGGCGAGGACGAGCCCGGTGCCGAGCACGACGGTGGTGTGCACGTCGTGGCCGCAGGCGTGCGCGCGGTCGGGCACGGTGGAGCGGTACGGGCACTCGGTCTTCATGTCGGGGATGGGCAGCCCGTCGATGTCGGCCCGCAGCGCGAGCATGCCGGCGCCGGGGACGGCACCGGTGCCGGTGCGGGTGCTCGCGATGCCGCTGCCGCCGTCCCTCACCCCGATGTCACAGATGAGGCCGGTTCCGCCGGAGAGCACGCGCGGCGCGAGGCCGGCCCGCTCCAGCCGCTCCTTGATCGCGGCGGTTGTACGGAACTCCTGGTTGCCCAGCTCGGGGTGCATGTGCAGGTCGCGACGGAAGGCGACGAGCTCGGCGCGCAGGGCCTCGGGGAGCGTGCCCGGAAGCACGGCCCCTCCGGGCAGATCGATCTCGGTCTCCAGTGACATCAGTTGCTTCACCCTTTGAAGGGTAGGCCGCCGGGCCCTCCGACCGACCCCTGATCAAGAAAATTCAGCCCGTCAGTGGAAGAAAAACGGCAATGCCACGCTTAGCCGCCCTCCGCGGTGGGTAAGCTCCCCGCCCTCACACGCGGGGGAGCCCCCACGGATCACCGGAACCCACCGTCGCCCGAACGGCCGCTTCCGGCACCCGCACCACACTCCACCTCTCCTCGGTGTACCACGCATCGCCCGGGTCACGCGGACCGGTTCACCTGCCGGACACGGCGCCCCGCCGTCCACAGGTCCACACCCGCCACCCGCGCACCCGGGTGAAAACGCCTTCGGCGCCCCGGGCTGCGCCGAAGGGGTGCGGGGCCGTGCGCGCCGGCCCGCCGGAGTCCCTCCGGGCCCGCCCGTGCCCCGTACGCCGCCTCCTCAGAAGGCCGGTGCCACCGACACCGCTGCCAGGCGGTGGGCGTCCCGGGCCGTGCCCGTCACGTTGGAGAGGAAGCCCTGGGCCCGGGGGGAGGCGTGGTCGGTCAGCCAGGCCGGGTTGATGTCGCAGACCGCGACGCGGACCTTTGTGCCGGAGAGGGCCAGGGGGAGGGTGTGGACGACGGTCGACGGGAAGCTGAGGACCGTGCGGCCGATGGGGCCCCGGCGGGCGATCAGTTCGAGGGGGAGTTCGGGCCGGACGATCTCCAGGCCCGTCTCGACCGCGAGGCGGTGGAGTTTTTCGGCGCTCTCGCGGCGGTGGGCGAAGTAGCGGGTCGCACCGTGGGCCTTGGTGAGGGAGCGGACGGCGTCGAGGTAGGCGTCGGCATCCACCACGCCGGTTTCCACGAGGGAGGTGCCGACCATGTCGGCGGTCCTGGTGATGGTGGGCGGGCCGAACCGTTCCCGGGTCCAGGCGAAGGAGTTGGCGCTGACGGTGACACCGGCCGGGATGTCGTCGACCGGCATCGAGGAGAAGACCTCCACCCGGCGTCCGCCGCCCGGGGTGAGCCTGCGGCGGGCGATGCCGGAGACCGGGGCGAGGAGCAGGTCGCGGGGGCCGCGGCGGCCGCCCTTGCGGTGCCAGCGGACCAGGCGTTCGCCGCGCGCGAGCTGGCCGACGAACTCCATGGTCGCCGTGCCGTCGTCGACGACGACGAGGTCGCGGGCGCTGGTGATCGCCAGCATGAGCTGTACGTACCGCGAGAAGGGGTCGCCGAGGACGACCCGGGTGGCGTGGCGCAGCGGGCCCGCCAGGCCGCCTATGGTCTGGAAGGGCGCGCCCGCTCCGCCGCGCGCCTCCTCCCAGCGGACCTCGTGGCCCTCCTGGCGGGCGAGTTCGGACATGCGGCGCAACTGGCCGCGGGTCATGGGGTCGACGGGGGACAGCACCACGAGGGTGAGCCCCACGCCGGGTGCGTGCGCGTGCGCCCACTCCAGCACGTTCAGCAGTTGTACCGGGCTCTCGACGAAGGCGAGAGTGTGGGAGCCGGCGTTCCCGGCGCGAGGGCTCATCGACGTACGACCGTTCCCGTCGTCAGGGGATGGGGGGAGAGGGAGGAGGGTCAGACGGTCAGCGGCTCGCCGGCCGCGTCGGCGATCTCCGCCTCGGCGACGACACCGGGCACCCGGCGCAGCTTCTTCATCGGGCCCAGCTCGGACTCGTAGACCTTCTTGACGCCGTCACCGAGGGACTCCTCGATGGTGCGGATGTCGCGGACCAGGCGGGTGAGGCCCTGCGGCTCGACCGACGCGGCCTGGTCGGAGCCCCACATGGCGCGGTCGAGGGTGATGTGGCGCTCGACGAAGGTGGCGCCGAGGGCGACGGCGGCCAGCGTGGTCTGCAGGCCGGTCTCGTGGCCGGAGTAGCCGATCGGGACGTTCGGGTACTCCTGCTGGAGGGTGTTGATCACGCGGAGGTTCAGCTCCTCGGCCTTGGCCGGGTAGGTGGACGTCGCGTGGCAGAGCAGGATGTTGTCGCTGCCCAGGACCTCGACCGCGTGACGGATCTGCTTCGGGGTGGACATGCCGGTGGAGAGGATGACCGTGCGGCCGGTGGCGCGCAGGGCGCGCAGCAGCTCGTCGTCGGTGAGGGAGGCGGAGGCGACCTTGTGCGCGGGGACGTCGAACTTCTCCAGGAAGGCGACGGCCTCGGTGTCCCACGGGGAGGCGAACCAGGCGATGTTCTTGGACGTGCAGTACTCGTCGATCTGGCGGTACTCGTCCTCACCGAACTCCACGCGGTGGCGGTAGTCGATGTAGGTCATGCGGCCCCAGGGGGTGTCGCGCTCGATGTCCCACTGGTCGCGCGGGGTGCAGATCTCGGGCGTGCGCTTCTGGAACTTGACGGCGTCGCAGCCGGCCTCGGCGGCGGCGTCGATCAGCTTGAACGCGTTCTCGAGCTCGCCGTTGTGGTTGATGCCGATCTCGCCGGTGATGTACACCGGGCGGCCGGGGCCGGCTTCGCGGGTACCGAAGGTGCGAATGCGGGAGTTGACGCTCATGACCTGGGGTTTCCTTACTTGGGGAGGGAATCGAGAGAGGGGCCGAGGATCCAGCTGGCGATCTCCCGGATCGCGCCGTCGCCACCGGGGACGGTGGTGACCGCGCGTGCGGCGCCGCGTACGACGTCGTGGGCGCTCGCGACCGCCACGGGCCAGCCCACGAGGGCGAAGCACGGGAGGTCATTGACGTCGTTGCCGACGTAGAGCACGCGCTCGGGCGCGATGCCCTGTTCCCCGCACCACTGCTTCAGTGCGAGGTCCTTGCGGTCGATGCCGTGCAGCACGGGGATCTTGAGCTTGCGTGCGCGGGCGGCGACGACCGTGTTCTTCTCCGTGGACAGGACGAGCATCTTCAGTCCGCTCCTGCGCAGAGCGGCGATGCCGAGTCCGTCGCCGCGGTGCACGGAGACGAATTCCTGTCCGTCGGCGTCGATCAGCACCCTGTCGTCGGTCTGGGTGCCGTCGAAGTCGAGGACGACCGCGTCGATGTCGTCGGCGGTCGGGAGGGCGCCGGGGCGGTCCGCGTCGAAGAGCGGGGCCAGGGCGCGGGCGCGGGCGAGGTCGTGCGGGTCGTCGATCTCCAGGACCCGCGCGGGGTCGGTGCGGACGAGTTCGGTCCGGCCGAAGAAGCGGTGCCGGTGCTCGCGGAAGCCTGCCGCGTCCATCGCGTAGGCGGCACCGGTCTCCAGGAGGTCCTGGGGGCGGTCCTGGCGGCGGGGGCGGAAGGACTTGTCGTGGTTGACGCCGTAGCCGCCGCTGGGGGTGGCCGCCTGGTTGTCCGTCGGCGCCGCGTCGGTCGGTGTCTCGTCCGTCGGTGTCTCGTCCCGCCAGATGAAGCCGTGGAACGGGGCCACGGTCACCGCCGTGTCGGCGCCCTGGTCGGCGACCGCGCCGGCCACCCCGTCGATGTCCTCGCGGATCAGGAACGGGCTGGTGCACTGGACCAGCAGGACGACGTCCACCTCGGCGCCGTGCAGCGCCTCGTGGGCGTCCATGGCGTGCAGGACGGCGGCCTCGGAGGTGGCGAGGTCGCCCGCGATGGCGGCGGGGCGCATCACGATCTCGGCGCCGGCCTGCCGGGCGGCGGCCGCGATGGCCTGGTCGTCGGTGGAGACGACGACGTCCGTGACGTGGCGCGCGGCACGGCACTCGCGGACCGCGCGGGCCACCAGGGGCGCACCGCCGACCGGCGCGAGGTTCTTCGCGGGCACGCCCTTGGAGCCGCCGCGCGCGGGGATCACGGCGAGCACCCGGCGCGCCGGGGCGTCCTGGCCCGCTGGCGGTCGGTACATGGGATCAGCTCCTTGAGCCGGACGGGAAGGGAGGCGGTCTCGGCCGGCCGGAGACGGGGTGCTCACAGCTCGCCCATCCGCCGGATCACCGGGGCCACCCGCTGGACGCCGTGGCGGTAGGCGCCGCGCGCCGCGCGGCGCACGATCTGCCGGACCGGTCCGGGCTCCTTGTCGGCGGCGGGGGTGCCGGGCAGCGGGGTGCCGTCCGGGCCGAGGTGGTGGCGGGCGAGCAGGCCGGGCAGGTAGCCGGGCGCGGTGACGGTCGTGTAGTACGGGGCCGGCGGCGGCAGGCTGCCGGGGTGGTCGAGCAGCTTGGTGATGCGTGCCCGGGCGGCGTCGAAGGCGGTGTCGTACGACGCTTCCCCGGAGGCGGTGCCCCCGGCGGCGACACCCTGCCGGGACACCCACTCCTCGTCCGGCACCGGCCGGTGACCGGCGTCGAGCTGGTCCCAGGAGGCGAGGCAGCCGGAGCCGACGAAGTGGTGGTTGCCGAGTGTCTCCCGCACCCCGAGGTCGGTGAGGACCACGGTCGGGATACGGCGGTGCAGGGACTCCAGCGCGGCCGTGGAGCTCACGGTGACCAGCAGGTCGGTGCGGTCCAGGACCTCGCCCATGTGCCCGTACACCAGGCGGAAGTTGGCCGGCGGGTCGAGCCGCTGGACCAGCTTCTGGTACGGCAGTTCCTCGATGTGCGTGGTGTGCTCGCCCGGCTTGGAGCGCAGCTTGAGCAGCACCTCGCGCTCGGGGTGCCGGCGGGCGTGCTCGACCAGCCGGTTCAGCAGGTAGGTACGGTCCCGGCGGTTGTCCGGCACGGAGGGCTGGGCGGCGAAGACGACCGTGTAGGGCCTGCCTCCCCGCTCCGCGGACGGGTCGGGCTCACCGGCGTAGGCGGCCCCGCCGAGGAACGGCAGCGCGACCTCCGTCACCGAGCCGGCGTCGGCGCCCACGCCTTCGTACACGGCGCGGAAGCGCTCGGCGTCCTGGCGGGAGTTGGCGAGGACGAGGTCGGCGCCGTGGCGCAGCAGCAGGCCGTCGGCGAGCTTCTCGTAGACGACTCCGACGTACCCGGTGACGACGACGGGCCGCTTCGCCCGGCCGGCGGGGTCCTCGGCGCGGACCCCGGCGTCCGCCCAGACCCGCCCGAGTCCGTGCAGCATCGCCTGCACCCCGCCGCCGACCAGGGCGAGGACCAGGACGTCGTACGACTCCTCGCGCATGGCGTGCAGGAACTGGACCGCGGTCACCTCGTGGAGGGCGTCCGCCCGGACGCCGACCTCTTCGAGCTGACGGGCGGTGGGAGTCGCACGGCCCCGCAGGAGATAACCGTCCAGACGGATGTCCGAGTTCTCCGGGGCGATGCGGTTCGCGGTGAGCGATCCCCATTTCCACCGGGTGTCGGAATCCGCGAGGACGGCGACTCGCAGGGTCTTCTTCGCACTGGCTGGCACAACGAAGACGCTAGAAGCAATTTCTAGGAGCCGCCCAACCCAAATCCAACAAATGGTTAACAGGAGACCGCCGAACGGCGAATCACCCGGCCCGCCACTCGGAAAAATGTTCGCTTCACCGCTTCGCCACGCGCCGTTCATCCCGCATCAAGGTTCAATCAATGACGAATGACGGGCCGCCGCCTAACGTCGAAGACGTGCTCAAGCTCTCCGTCATCGTGCCGTTCTACAACGTGCGCCCATACGTCCCGGACGCCCTGCGAAGTCTGCGCGCCAACGCGCGGGACGACTTCGAATTCATTCTCGTCGACGACTGCTCGACCGACGGGACCACGGACCTCCTCGCGCGCGCCGAGCGCGAACTGCCGGGGGCGGTGCTGGTCGGACACGAGAAGAACGGTGGCCTGGCGACCGCCCGCAACACCGGTATGGACCGGGCCCGCGGCGAGTACCTGACCTTCCTCGACGGCGACGACTGGCTGGCGCCCGGCCATTACGCCAAACTGGTGAACGCGATCGAGGAACTGGGCTGCGACTTCGTCCGCACCGACCACGTGCAGTGCACCGCGCGGGCCCGGGTCGTGCACCGCGTCCCGCACGGCCGGCGCAATGTGGTGCTGGACCCGCGTGACGCGATCCTCCCCGCCCACCGGACCACCTCCGTCGACTACGCCTACGCCTGGGCGGGCATCTACCACCGCAGGCTCGTCGAGCGCGGCGTGCTGCACTTCACCGACGGGCTGCGCACCGCCGAGGACCGGCCCTGGATCTGGAAGCTGCACCGGGAGGCGGAGTCCTTCGCGGTGACCGGCCTCCTCGGGGTCTTCTACCGGCGCGGCATCTCCTCGTCGCTCACCCAGATCGGTGATGCCCGGCAGCTCGACTTCATTCGCGCGTTCGACCAGGTGATCGAGGAGACCGCGCGGGATCCCGACGCGGCGGCCCTGCTCCCGAAGGCCGTGCGCACGTACTGCGCCATCATTTCCCACCATCTGGGAACCATCGAAAGGTTCGAGCCGCCCGTGGCACGACAACTGAAGGCGATGAGCACCGCCGCGCTGCGACGCATGCCGCAGGACGTACTCGAGGACGCGCTCGGCTCGATGGACGCCGAGCGCGCCGGCCGGCTGCGCAGGCTGCGCCGCCGCGCGACGTCGGCCCCGGAGGTCGCCGCGTGACCACGCAGATCTTCATGGCGTCGACCCTGTACGGCACGGCCACGCTCGCCGCCGCGCTGGACTCGGGCTGCTTCGCGCCCGCCGACCGGCGGATCCTGTTGGTCTCCAACAACGCGACGACGCCCGAGACGACACCCGCCGTCGACGAGATGCCCGGGTTCGGGCGACTGCGGTCCCGGTTCGACGACGTGCTGTCGTGGAACGAGGCCATCTTCCCGTTCCACCCCGGCGGCTGGGAGCCGCGCCTGGAGGACGTTCCGCTGTGGGAGCGGTATCTGCGGCTGCTCTGGGAGCTCGGCGACGACGACCTCGCACTCGCCGTGGAGTCCATCCAGGTCAACCCTGCCCTCGGGATGACGCAGATCTTCACCGACGCGCCCGTCACGGTCTACGCGGACGGCCTGATGAGTTACGGCCCGACCCGCAACAAGATCGACCCGCTGGTCGGCACCCGGGTGGAGCGGCTGCTCCACCTCGACCTGGTACCGGGTCTCGAACCGCTGCTGCTCACCGAGTTCGGGGTGGCGCCGGAGATCGTGGCCACGCCGGCCTTCACCAAGGTGCTGGCCGAACTGGCCGACACCGGCGACGCGCTGCCGGACGTGACGGAGCCCGCGCTGCTCCTCGGCCAGTACCTGTCCGCGCTGAACATCCTCTCCGCCGAGGAGGAGGAGGACCTCCACGTGCGGATGCTGAAGGGCGCGGTGCACCTCGGTCACACCCGGGTGGTCTTCAAGCCCCACCCCACGGCCCCGGCACGCTTCACCCGCACCCTGGAGGAGGAGGCCGAGCGGCTCGGCGTCGCCCTCACGGTGGTGGACATCCCGGTCCTGGCCGAGGTGCTGTACCAGCGGATGCGTCCCGCCCTGGTCGTCGGCTGCTTCTCCACCGCCCTGCTGACCGCGTCCGCCCTCTACGGCCTGCCGGTCGCCCGGGTCGGCACCGAGACCCTGCTGAACCGGCTGACGCCGTTCGAGAACAGCAACCGCGTACCGGTCACCGTCGTCGACGCGCTGCTGCCGGAGCCGACGGACGAGGCGGCCGTCGCCGAGGGGCGCGGGCGCATGGCCACCGACGCCCTCGGCGACCTCGTGCGGACCGTCGGCTTCACGATGCAGCCGAAGATCCTGCCGGACCTGCGACCCGAGGCCGAGCGGTACCTGGCGACGCGGCTGGACGACACCACCCGGCGGTACTTCAGGAAGAAGCGGCTGACGTCCCTCGGGCTGCCCGGCGGGGTGCCGCCCCAGCTGGCGTTCCTGCCGCGCAACACCACTGTCCGCAAGGTCGCGCGCAAGGCGCGCAGGCTGCGCCGGACGATGATGCGCCGCTGAGCACACGGGGCACCCGCCCGGAGTACCGGTGCGGGGCGGGTGCCCGATTCGCCGGACGGGGCGGGTGCCACCGGCCTCATCGGCCGACCAGCCCTCCGATCCAGGTGAACGGCGGGTGAAGACCGAAGAAAGCCCGAGTCGCAACCAGCTGACTCCATGGATTCCATGGTGAACTGACGGTCACAGCCATAGGCTCACGACGCTTGCCGTCCTTCTCCGGCGTCACCCAACCCGTGAGGCATCCCATGACGAACCTCGGTCGGCTCTACCCGCTTCTCGACGACGTCCAGCTGCCGGACGACCTCCCCTACTCCCAGGTCAGCACCTGGGAACTGCGGTTTCTCTATCTGCTGGGGCGCCATCACCTCACGGGCGGGGACCGGCTGGTCGAACTGGGATCCGGTGGCGGCGGCTCCACCTACGCTCTCGCCCTCGGGCTGCGCGAGAGCACCCTCTTCGACGAGCGCCGGGGGCGTCTGCACGCGTACGACTTCTTCCGTGTGGGCAAGGGCACCTTCGCGACGGAGAAGTTCTTCGCCCCCGGCAGCAGGCCGGCCGACGACGGCTCCTTCCTGGACGACTTCCGCGGCCGCCTCGAGCCGTTCCTGCCGTTCCTGGAGATCCACGCCGGAGACCTCTGGAAGACCTCGGACCCCGAGGACACCAGCCCGATCGAGTTCCTGCACATCGACATCGCCAAGACCGCCCGGGTGTTCCGCTGTGTGACCGAGCGGTTCCTGACCAGGCTGCGGCCCGGCTCGGTCGTCCTGCACCAGGACTTCGCCGGTCCCCGGCTGCCGTGGCTGCACCACAGCACGGGCGCGCTGCTGCCGTACATCGCGATCGCCGGGCCGCCGATCCGCTCCACCCTCGCCTTCGAGGTCGTCCGGCCGATCCCCGAGGACGTGCTGGAGTCCCTCGCCGAGGACGCCTACTCCGTCGACGAGAAGCTGGCGCTGATCTCCGCCGTCCAGGAACGGATCGGCCTCGACCACACCGGCGGCATCCCCTTCAAGTCCGTCCTGGAGTTCGCCAAGGCCTACGTCGCCCACTACGCCGGCGACCACCGGCGGGCGTGGTCGCTGGCCAAGCCGCTGGTCGACGACGCGTACCTGAGCCGTACCCGTTCCGACCACTTCGAGCAGCTGCGCAGGGCGTACGACGAGGACCGGGCGAGGAACGGCGGCGGTTCTCGGCTGGCCCGGCTGGCGAAGAAGGCCGTGGGACGCTGAGTCCGCGGACTCGGCGCGGAAGGAGTCGGCGCGCGGCACGCGTGAGCCCCCGCCGCCCGTCCCGGAGGGTTTCCGGGCAGGCCGCGGGGGCTCGGCGTGTCACTCCCCGAGGATCGCCCTCAGGTCGGCCGCGTTCGCCTCGGTGACCTTCCACAGCGACTGCTGACGCTCGTGGACGTCGGCGACGGTCGCCGCGTGGCGGTCCAGGATGCCGGTCGCCCGCTCGGTGAGCACGGCGCCCAGGTTCCGGTCGTGCACGGAGACGCCCCACTCGGGGCGCTCGATGTCGGCCAGGAAGTACGCCATCTTCGGGTGCGAGATCAGGCTGATGATCGGCGTGCCCACCCCGAACGGGATCATCCCGGCGTGCCCGCGCATGCCGATGACGAGGCGGGTCTTCGCGTACAGGTCCCGGATCCCGTCGTTGTCGAAGTCGTACATGGGGATGACCGGCAGCGAGATGCCGTGCTCGCGGCGCAGGTCGAAGGCGATCCGCTCGTCGTCCAGGGAGTGCGCCACGCAGCGGACCTCGGTGTGCGCACCGATGCCCCGCACGGCCTTGGCGATCTCCGCGAGGAAGTGCCCGTAGTCGTGTCCGAAGCGCAGGCCCGCCCGGTCGTAGGCGGCGTTGAGCAGGACGGTGTCCTCGCGCTCGGCCGGGTCCGTCCAGCCCGGCACCAGCTGGCGGCTGACCGTGGTGGGGCAGGGCTGGAAGCGGACCTTGTCGTGCAGGTGGTCGGGGAGCATGGACCGCACCTTGGCGATGGATCCGTGGTTGCGCAGCCCGAAGAACGAGGACTTCTCCACCAGCAGGCGCAGGCTCTCGCGGAACCGCCCGGCCCGGTACGACTGGCCGTCGAAGGCGTTGAAGCCGACCGCGTACACCATGATCGGCACGTCGACGGCGCGCAGGTGCTCGTCGGGCACGTTCCACTGCCAGGCGCTGTTGCCGTTGGGCATGGTGTCCGGGATGAACAGTCCGCCGCCGCCGATGACCAGGCCGCGCCGGGCGTTGACCCGCTCCAGGGCGGCCTCGTCGAACAGCCGGTGGGCGTGGACGGAGTGCCAGCGGCGGGAGGTGGTGTCCGGCCCGAAGCCCAGGCGGACGGTCTCCGGCAGCAGCTTGTCACCGGCGTTGCCCTGGCGGTCCATGTAGAAGGCGACGTGCGCCAGCTGGTCCCCGGCGCCGCCCAGCTCCCGCTCGGGCACGGAGGCGGCGCGCTGCGCCCACAGCCGGCTCGAGCGGTGGGTGGGGTCGACGGAGATGCCGGCGGTGGCATGGCGCAGCGACGTGGCGTCGTCGCCGTGCACCCAGGCCACCTGGGCGAGCCGGGCGTAGGCGGTGGCAGCCCGGTTGGGAGCGGCGGCGGCGAGCAGCAGTTGCGCCTTGGCCTCGTCGTAGCGGGAGACGCTCATCAGGGCGTGCCCGAGCACCTCGTGCGGCCAGGCCGCGTCGAGCGGGATGTGCACGCTGCTCAGGATGTCGACGGCGTCCTGGTAGTCGCCGGCCGCGATGTGCGCGGCGGCCACCTTGCGGGCGCTCTCGACGTCTTTGGTGCGCGCGACGTGCGGGGTGCCCAGGTGCACCAGCAGGTCGTGGTGGTGGCCCCCGGGCTGAGCCAGGTAGGCGGCCTGGAACTCGGCGTCGGACAGGTCGAACCCGCGCCAGCGGTCCTCCGCCTGTCCGTATCCGGCCTCGCCGCCCTGCCAGGGCTTGTGGCGGCCGGTGAAGTGCAGGATCGCGGTGTCCTCGGGGACCGGCAGGTCGCCGGACAGGCGCCGCTTGACGAAGTTGTAGCGGGCGTCGAGACGGACGAAGTCGCCGTCCAGGACGGCGTTGAGGATGCCCTGGTCGTGCTTGTCGAGTTCGTAGTCGCCGCTGCGTCCGGTCGCGTCCAGCCGGGCGCAGAAGGCGTCGCTGAGGTACTCGCGCTGGATGACCAGCAGCCCGGAGTTCAGCTTGTGCTGCCCGTAGAAGAACTGCGGGACGGCGGCCAGTCCCTCACGCAGCCTCAGCAGTTCACCGAGGTCACGGAGGACGACCATGTCGGTGTCGAGCGTGATGATGGTGTCGTACTCGCGCAGCCGGAAGACGTCGAGGATGAAGTACGCCTTGCGGACCAGGTAGTTGTCCTGGTCGCCCTTCTTGTACGTGTCGTAGTGCTCGGTGTTCACCCGGCGCAGCACGATCCGGGGGTGCAGGGCGCGGATCCTGGCGATGGAGCCGGGGCGCAGGTCGTCGTGGAGGACGACGAAGTCCTCGCACACGCCCGGGTTGGACAGGGCGAGGCTGCGCAGGAGGGCGAGGAAGCCGGGCAGGTAGTTCTCGTCGACGTAGGAGGCGAAGGCGACGCGGCGCTTGCCGGTGAGCGCGTCCGACGAGAGAGCCGGCGCCAGGGGGGCGCCGGTCACGGCCCCGGGGGTGTTGGTCATCGCAGGGAGATCCTCATGTCGGTCACTCGCTGGGCCCGCTGCATGACCCATTCCTTCTCGCTGGTGTACTCGTGCACGGAGGTGATCGGCATCTTCATGGCTTCCGGCACGCGGTAGGCGCCGCTCTCGTAGAAGTCGAAGCCGATCAGGTCGAGGGTGGGGCTGACGTCCAGGAAGTCCAGCAGGAACAGCATGTTGAAGCCGGTGGTCGGAATGCCGGACCAGGCGTCGGAGCCGAGCTTGCCGATGTTGCGCACGGGCCAGCGCAGCGACTCGTCGCCGAGGTGGCGCTGGGCACCGGGCACCAGGCGGTTGCGCAGGGAGTACTTCCAGTCGCCGGAGATGCCGCCGAACACGAGCCGGGTGGTGACCGGCTGGTCCCAGTTGAAGCCGTGCTTGTGGATGGTGGCGTGGATGTCGGTGCGCCCGCCGGTGTGCTTCTCGTCGATGCGGTACGAGTTGAAACGGACCACCAGGTCGTAGGCGTCGATCTCGGCGCCCATCGAACTGCTGGCGACCCGACCCGAGTTGGCGATGAGACAGATGGACTTGCCGGTGATCAGGTTGCGGAACTCGCCGAGGCTGACCCACTGCACGCCGCCGATGGTGGGGTCGGCGACGGGGCCCCGCATCCGGTTGCGGCGCTGCTCGGCGTAGAGGGTGAGGGCCTCGGTGAGCGCGGGGAGGTCGGCGTCGCCGCGCGCGGCGCGCAGTTCCAGGTACTGGCTCAGGAGCTCCTGCCGGTCGGCGACCGGCGCCTGCTCGGCGGCCAGCGCGAGGAGCGCTCCCACCATGCGCGGCTCGGCCTGCGGCCAGTCCCCCACGGCGTGCGCGGCAAGGCCCTCGGCCCACACGTCGGTGGCGGGGCCGGCGGCGAACTGCTCCGCGCGCGGGCACTGGCGCCGCAGCAGGGCCAGCAGCTCCTGGTCCTTCTCCCTGGCGACGCGCAGTCCGGCGATCTTCGCGGAGACGCCGAACCCGTCGCTGTCGGTGAGTTCCAGGTACCGCTCGTAGGCGGGTACGGCCTCGGTCTCGTCGCCGAGGGCCTCCATCAGCCGGGCGCGCAGCCGCCAGCCGGCGCGGGAGTTCTTCCGCTGGGCGAGCACGGTGTCGCTGATGACCAGCGCGAGGTCCAGCTCGTCGTCGTAGCCGCACTCCAGGGCCTTGTTGGCGACGGCGAGCAGGGCGTCCAGCGCTTCGTTGGGAATGCCGGCGGCGGGGGCCGACGCACCCTTGACGGCCCGCTTGAGGCGGGCGGCGGTGCCGCCCGGCGCGGCGGTGGCGGCGCCGGCGTCACCGGTGGTGACCACGACGAGCAGCTTGCGCAGCTGCTCCGCGAGCTCGATTCTGCGGCGGTCCACACTGCCGACGAGTTTGCCACTGTGTACCGCGCAGGCACGCAGACAGTCGTCCAGCCCCCCTCCGCGCACACGTGCCCGTCTGTTCCGAACCGTCGTCATGGCACTCCTGGTTTTGCCGAACCGGCTGCGCGCTCAACTTATCGCGACAGCGTGGGTTGCGTTTTCTTCTGCGTGAGGGGATGTCGGGAGATTTTAGAAAGCCAAAACGACATCCAGGTGAACTCGTCTCTACCGGACGGGAAATCGTTGGCCTGGCGTTCGATTGCTCTCCGCCCGTCGGACTAACGTGCTGGCATACCCGCGGCCGAAGCCGGCCGGAATCATGGAGCACAGGGGTTTCCTTGACCAGCATGCTCGCCCGTCCGACGCCCGAAGAGACCCGGCGGGCGGAGCCGGGGAAGCCACGCGTCCGCCCCCGCCTGCGGGCCCTGGACGGACTGCGCCTGGTCGCCGCGCTGATGGTGGCCGCTTACCACTACGGCGGTCGGGGCGGCGACGTCACCACCGCCTGGGGAAGCTCCCCGAAAGACCAGTTCCCCACCCTGCACGAGTACTTCGCGTACGGCTGTCTCGGTGTCCAGATCTTCTTCGTGATCAGCGGGTTCGTCATCTGCATGAGCGGCTGGGGACGGCCGCTGAGGTCGTTCTTCGCCTCCCGGGCCTCCCGGCTGCTGCCCGCCTACTGGGCGGCGGTCGTCCTCGTGACGGCGGTGTTCGCGCTGCCTGCGGTCGTCCACGAGGCGGTCTCGCCGAGCGACGCGCTGGTGAACCTGACGATGCTCCAGCAGCCGCTCGGCGCGGACCGGGTGCTGGGAGTGTGCTGGACCCTGTGGGTGGAGATCCGCTTCTACGCCCTGTTCGCCCTGTTCGTGGTGATGCCGGGGGCGAGCCGGCAGCGGGTGATCCTGTTCTGCGCGGTGTGGACCATGGCCGCCGCGATCGCCGACGCCGCGAACGAGCCGCTGCTCGACCTCGTCCTCATGCCGGAGTACGCGCCGTTCTTCGTCGGCGGCATCGGCCTGTACCTCGTCCACCGCGACCGCAAGGACGCGTACGCCTGGGGCATCGTCGGAGTGAGCTGGCTGATCGGCCAGCGCTACGCGGTCCAGGACCTGTGGCACGCGCCGAGTGCGGACGCCTTCTCCCACCGGACCTCGTTCGGCATCATCCTGATCGTCACGCTCGGCTTCGTCGCGGTCGCCGCCATCGCGCTGGGTGGGCTGGGCTGGGCGAACTGGCGCTGGCTGACCGTCGCGGGCGCCCTCACGTACCCGTTCTACCTGGTCCACGAGCACCTGGGCTGGGTGGTCATCCACGGCCTCCACCGCGGCCTCGGCCTCGGCTCGGCGGAGACCTTCGCCCTGACCATCGTGGCGATGCTGCTGCTGGCCCGGCTGCTGAACCGGTACGTGGAGGAGAGGCTGACGCCGATGATCCGGACACGGCTGTCCCGGCCGACCCCCGAGCCGCTGTCCAAGGCGGCCTGAACACCCGGGGTTCGCGGGCCTGTCCGGCGAGTACCCCCTGCGCCGTGAGGAATCGGTTCGCACCCCGGTCGGCGGCCGCTTCGCCCGGTCGGCCGGATCCGGCCGGGGCGCCGGCCTCGATCCGGAGCGGACCCCGCGGGGGGGGGGGGGGGGGGCGCCCCCCCCCCCCCCCGGCCGCCCCCCCCCCCCCCCCCCCCCCCCCCCCCCCCCCCGGGGCCCACCGCCCGTTCCACGCCCGTGACAACGCGCGGAATCAGCTCAGAGGCAGAGGAGACAGATCCACCGGGGCGGCCCCCGCGACACGGAAGTTGTCGGCGTGCTCCAGCGTGAAGCGCTCCCAGCCACCGGCGACGCTGTCCGAGCGGGCTCGCAACTGGCCCGCGTCCTCACCCGTGTAGTTGGCCTCGGTCACGACGTACTTGCCGTTGGCCCGCGACTGCAGGGCGTACTTCTGGTCTCCCTGAGGTACCAGCGTGTACGACTCCCATCCTCCGGTGACGGCCTCACTGCGGGCGCGCAGCATCCCCTCGTGGGCACCGGTCCGGTTGAGCTCGGTGGCGACGAAGAGACGGCTGGCCTCCGACCGGAGCGCCACCGTCGCTCCGTCGTCACGGGTGTGGAACGTGAACTGTTCCCAGCCCGCCACCGTGTCACTGCGTGCCCGCAGCCTGCCCTCGTTCTCGCCGGTGGTGGTCACCGCGGCGGACACGTACTTGCCGTTCGCCTGCGCCTTCAGCGACCAGCGGGCGACCTGGGTGCCGATCCAGTCCGCGATGTCGTCCAGCCGGGTCTGCACCGCGCCGAGGCGGGTCTCCTCGGAGCCGAAGCATCCGCCTTGCCATGAACGGCTGCTGACAGCGACGAGCTCGTCCCCCTCGCTGCCGGAACGGACTGCCGGGCCGCCCGCGTCGCCCTTGCACACCGCGGCGCCTTCCCGACCCTCGATGTCCAGCTCCGCTTCCCGGGTGCCGGTGACGGAGAAGGTGCCGACGTGCAGCCGGGTGGGCGCCCACTCGTCCTTGGTGCGGCCGTATCCAGCCACGGACAACGCCTCTCCCACGGCGGGGGCCACAGCGCCGAGAGGCACGGGAGCGATGTCCCGCACCGGCGAGGACAGCCGCGCCAGCACCAGATCGCGATCAGCGCGGGGCACCAGTTCCACGATGTCCCGGACCTGGCCGGACGTGGACGTCAGGTCGGCGCGTCCGATGGTGGCTTCGGTGGGGAGGGGAGGCGCGCCCGCGGCGACCGACGCGTACCGGGCGGGGTCGTCGGCGAAGCAGCTCGCCGCCGTGACGATCCACCGCTCCTCCACGAGCGCCCCGGAGCAGGCTCGGTCCGTCTCACCTATCTCGATTCTCGCGACGTAGGCCTTCTCCCCGTCGCCGGCCGGGTCGCCCACCGTCGCCTGCGCCGGACCCGCGACGAGCGTTCCCGCCACGACCAGCACCCCGGCGAGCCAGGACCCGCATCTCGTTCTCTTGCTCACTCTTCCGCCCCTGTCACAGATCGTCGACCGCCTTCCCAGGTGTCGCGGCCCCTTCCTCCCCGCCCGCCGAGGACCAGGAGCCGCCAGTGCTGCCGCGTTCCCCGGACTCGGCACCGGCGCCGCCCCGGTGTCGTTGTTTCGACAGGCAGTTCGGACACTTCACGCACTAGATCATCCGGGCGGCGGTCTGCGGGCGGAAATGAAGAAATGAGCGCTTCCATCCCTCGAGGAAACCGGGATTCCCCTTTCCCTTTACCCCGCATTTCCCGTACGTTCAGACATCGGCGATGCAGCGGTGCCGGCACCACCACCAGGCATGAAGCCGACCGGGAACCGGAGGCGGACCGGCTCCGCAGCCTCGACCCCGGCCGCACCCGTCGGCAAGCGGAAAGACCGCCCTCTCCGGCGAATAAACCTTTCCCGCCCCGCCGCGCGGTTCGGCGGAAACCTTACGGAAATTCACTCACCTCACTGTACGCAATGTGTTTTTGACGCGAATGTCGGACACCTTCGGGTGGACAGGCGGCAGCTGAAAGCTTTAGATCTGACGGGGCCACAGATCCCTTCAGGTGCCCTGGGGTCCACAACCATGTGAGGAAGAGCATGAGGAAACGCGTTACGCGGACACTGCTGTCGTGCGCGGCGGCCGGGGCGGCCGTCCTGGGGCTGGGTGCGGGGCTCTCCGGCTCCGGACCGGGCGGGCGGGAGGCGC
>NZ_JAPJDM010000040.1:0-42341 GCF_026242095.1 Streptomyces sp. NEAU-W12 | reverse complement strand
CACGCCTACCAGGGCCGGTACTGGATCGACGGCGACCGGATCGACTACCTCGACGACCTCGGCTTCTGGGCCGTGGGCTACTTCCGCGGCGACGAACTCCACCACGTCGGCTACATCATGCACCTGGCCTGAACCCCCAGCCACCCCACCGCTCCACACCAGAACACGGCCCGAACCCCCGCACACCACCGGCCGCCACCACAACCCGGTCGACCACACCCAACCGGCCGACCGGTTGGGTGTGGCCGGTCGGCCGGTCGGCCGACCCCGGCCAAACGACCGACCCCGGCCAAACGACCGGCACCGGCCGACCGGCCGGGGCCGGTCGCCCCGAACGGCACCGTCACCCCGGCCTCATCAGCGGCGGGCATGCCCTGACGGGCTTTCACCTCGGCGAGCGGGCCCAGCGGTGACCCGGTGGTCCGACCCCGCTCAGAAAACAGCACTTCAGCGAGGCTCCGCCTTTGTCGACCTGGCCACCGACGAGATCGGGGACCCGTCTCCACGTATGGCCCCGAACTCTGCGGTGCGGCCCGGGGCTTGAGGTGGAAGCGCGGACGCCGCCTTCGGTGCCCGTATGGCTGAAGCCGTGCTCCGCCGCGTCAGGAACAAGTACCGGGCCGCACGGTCTGCCACACGCTGATACGCACGCGGCCGGCAAGCGGCCCGGGCTCACGGCGTACCGGCCACGAATCCGGTGCTGGGTCCGTTCCACGCCGGACGCGCGGGAACCGCTTCACTCACGCCTGCCGCTCTCTCTCGTGGCGTCGTCGACCTTCATGCCGTTCCCGAAGACATGGCCGACGACCGGACGTCACTTCTGGAGTTCCCATGTCCCAACCCTCCGTCTCTCTTCGAGCAACAACCAGGCACAGCACGTCGGACCAGCCCCCGACCTGGGCCCCGGCCCTCGCGACCATCGCCCTCCTCACCGCCCTTGGCGTCCTGATGGCCGGGCAGATGTACACCGTTCTTGCCCTGTTGCACCCCATGGCCGCCTCGCTCGGTACGACACCGGGGCAGGCAACCTGGACCGCCACGGCGTTCGGATTCGCCTACGCCGCCGGATTCCTCCTCGCCGGCCCACTGGCGGACCGCTACGGATCACGCGCCGTGATCACCACCGGGCTGGTGGCCGCCACCGCAGCCACCGCGGCGGTCAGCGTCGCCCCCGACCTTCCGACGGCGGTGGTGCTGCGCAGCGTGCAAGGACTGACGGCCGCCGCCTTCGCGCCCTCCGCACTCTCCTACGTCGCCCACCACATCGCGCCCCGACACCGCGGTACCGCCCTGACCTGCATCACCAGCGGCATGCTGGCCGCCGCCGTGATCATGCAGATAAGCGCACAGGCTGTCGCGGCCCTGCTCGACTGGCGCGCGTTCTTCCTGGTCACCAGCGCTGTCATCGCCCTCTTCCTGCTGCCCGTGCGTCGCGTCCTGCGCCCTGCCCTCCACCACGGCCCCCGCGGCGGGCTGCTCCAAGCTTTCTCCGGAATGCCACGGCTGCTGCGCCGACCGCGTCTGGCCGCCCTGTACCTGTCCACGGTCACCCTGATGTCCGCCTTCGTCGCCGTCTACACGGCGGTGGCTGTCGCCGGGCCGCCCAGCATCGCCGGAAACTCCTCCGCGGTCCTCGTCCTGCGGGCCAGCGCACTGCCCGCCCTGGTCGCCATTCCCCTGCTCGCTCCCGTGCTCCAGCGGCTGGCCGCTCCTCTGCGCGCGGTCCTCGCCTTCGCGCTGGCCGCCCTCGCGGTCATGGTCGGTTCCCTGCTGGGGAACCATCCCGTGCCGCTGGCCATGGCCCTGCTCATGTTCGTGGCCGCTGTCGCGGCGGCGGCACCGGCCGTCATCGAGACCATCAACGCTGCCACCGCCCCGCATTCGCGCGGCGCGGCCGTCGCGCTGTACGGATGCAGCATGTTCGTCGGAGCCAGCCTGGGCCCGCAGCTCTCCGGTGCCCTGACCGGCCTGGGCTTCGGTGGCATCCTGCGCCTTGTCGCCGCCGCGCTCGCTCTGGGCATCCTCCTGGCCCTGCCCACTCTCCGAAACCAGCGCGCCGCGTAGTGAACTGCTCCGGGATCGGTGAGGCTCCGGACTGTCCTGAGTGGTCCGGTGGGGTCGAGTCGCCTGGCTTCAGGCTACTGGCGAGGTGCGGAGTTCGTACCCCTCCGTGCTGAGCATGCCCAGCACGGAGGGGTCCCCCGGTGAACCGGACAAAGCTGTGAGGAAGGCGGGGAAGGGCCTTACCCGGCCTTGGGGCAGGGGCCGTCAGCGTCTCTCCCGCAGGATCGAGAAAGGGATCGGGCGATATGGCTTCGGTATTTCCACTGTCCTTTCGCCATTTCCACTGTCCTTTCGTCGCACTCCACTCCGTAGGATTGACGAATAGATCTGGGACGTAAGGTGTTTGAAGGGCGGCGGGGTATGGACGGCGGCAGTGTGGCCTGGTGGCGTCAGAAGCGGACGAAGGCATCGATCGACTTCGAGCGACCGTACGGTTCTCAGCCGTTGACGTCTTCTCTCGCGGCTGTCCGGGGCACCGATCCCACCGGTCTTGCCGTCCCCGCGCTCCGTCTGGCCGCTCTTCTCGATCCTGACGGCCATCCTCATGCCCTCTGGACACAAGCGCCCCTCCTCGCCTACCTCGCAGCTCATCGCACCTCACCCGCCGGGAAGGACACCGCGCGAGGCAACTCGCAGGTCACGGCCGACCAGGTCCACGCAACCCTGCGGCTACTGCACCGCCGTGCGCTTCTCATGTGCGACCCCTCTGCCGAGCCTCGGGGCGTCCGCGTCCACGCTTCAACTGCCCGTGCCGTCCGTGAAACCATCTCCGACACCGACCTGCCCCGCCTGACAGTCGCGGCAGCCGATGCTCTCTTGGAGGCGTGGCCCGAGGCCGACCAGCACCAGGCCCAGCTGGCAGCGGTCCTGCGTGCCAACACCTTCGCTTTGGCCGACCACACCGAAGGCCATCTGTGGTTTCCCGAAGTGCACTTGGTCCTTTACCGCGCTGGTCAGAGTCTTCGTAACGGAGAGCTGGCAGACGCCGCCGTCGGCTATTGGCAAGAGATGGCCAGCCGCATTGAACGACTGCATGGCTCCGGCCATCCCGACACTTTGTCGGCTCGTAACAATCTTGCCGTCTCATACCGGCAGGAAGGCCGTACTGACAGGGCTGTTCGCTTGCTGGAGCGGGTGCTGGCCGCTCGTGAGGGGCAGCTGGGTCCCGATCATCCCGACACCCTGACCACTCGTGCCAACCTCGCCGTCAGCTACTGGCAGGAAGGTCGGGTGGACGAGGCCATCGATCTGGAGGAGCGGGTGCTGGCCGCTCGTGAGGGGCAGCTGGGTTCCGATCATCCCGACACCCTGACCACTCGTGCCAACCTCGCCGTCAGCTACTGGCAGGAAGGTCGGGTGGACGAGGCCATCGATCTGGAGGAGCGGGTGCTGGCCGCTCGTGAGGAGCAGCTGGGTTCCGATCATCCCGACACCCTCACCACCCGTGCCCACCTCGCCCTCTCCTATCGGCGGAAAGGCCGTGCCGACGAAGCTGTTCGCTTGCTGGAGCGGGTGCTGGCCGCTCGTGAGGAGCAGCTGGGTCCCGATCATCCCGACACCCTGACCACTCGTGCCAACCTCGCCGTCAGCTACTGGCAGGAAGGTCGGGTGGACGAGGCCATCGATCTGGAAGAGCGGGTGCTGGCCGCTCGTGAGGAGCAGCTGGGTTCCGATCATCCCGACACCCTCACCACCCGTGCCCACCTCGCCCTCTCCTACGATGACGTTGGGCGTGTCGAGGAGGCCATCGAGACCACCGAGCGAGTACTGGCCGCTCGTGAGCGCATACTTGGAGTCGACCACCTCGACACCATCGCCACCCGTGCCGACCTTGCTGGCATGTACTGGCAAGAGGCGCACTTCTTCAACGCCACGGCTTTGCTGATACAGGTGGTGGCCGCTCGTGAGCGTCTGCTCGGAGCCGACCACCCCGACACCCTCACTGCCCGCGGTGACCTCGATGAACTATTGGCTATCCCTGACTGACCGGCATGAGGGGCGGAGCCGGTGAAGGAACGGAACAACGCGTCGACCGACAGGACTTCTCACGTCGTCCCGTCGGGCCTGTTCGAGAGCGTGTCGGGTGGGATGGATCCACATGAAGTGGACCGTGTCCGGGCCGAGTCGGCGCTGTTCGTGACGGATGTGTTCGCCACGGTGGCCCGGAAGGACCAGCGGGTCGAGGGCGACTGCCGTCTGCGCGGACTGGTGTTGGACGGCCACCGCCGGTCCGTTCAGGCGATGGCCTCGTGATTACCGGACGGCAACGAGCGGAACCCGCGGCAGTTCGTGAACCGGTGCACGTGGGATCCGATGCCGGTGCGGCGCCGGATCTGTGAGCGGATGCTGCCGCTGATCGGTCCGGCGGTGTGGGTGATCGACGACCTGCCGGTGCCCAAGAACGGCCGGACGCCGGCAGGGTGGCTCCGCAGTACGGCGGAGCCCTGGGAAAAAGGGCGAACTGCCAGGTCGCGGTCAGCACCGACAACGGCGCCGAGTTCCAGCCCGCCTTCCACTGGCACACGCTCGGCAAAGGCATCGCCCACAACTGCACCAGGCCGCGAACACCGCGGCTGAACGGCAGGGGCGAACGCTCCCACCGCGTCGAGACCGAGGGGTTCTACCGGTTCCTCGACGGAGTCGTCATCGATGAGCCGAGGTCTTCGACGGCAAGCTGCGTGAGTGGGAGGACCGCTACGACTGCCATCGCCCCCACGACGGCTTCGGCGGCCGTACCCCCTGCGAACGCCTCAAGCGGAAGACCACGACCCAGGCGTGATCGGCGATCGTCAGTTGCCCAGTCATCGTCCCGGCCCTGCCACACAGCCTCACCGCCCGTCGGGAACGTGCGGGAGCAGACGGCGGATTCGTCTGATGCCGTGCCCTCACCGACGTCTTCGGTGAGGGCACGGCACCTGTGGGCATGGGCCGGTGTGCGGCGAGTGCTGTGCCCGCGGCTACTCCTGGGCCGAGCCGGCTGCGAGAAGCTGCGCGAGTTCGTCTTCGGCCAGTCGCAGCGGGGCGAGGCGAGCGAGGTGATCGTCGGTGAGCCGCAGCGCGGACGCGGCGACGTTCTCCTCGAGATGAGCGATCGAGGATGTGCCGGGGATGGGGCAGAGCACGCTCGACCGGTTCAACAGCCAGGCGAGAGCCACCTGCGCGGGCGTCGCGTTCAGCTCCGCCGCCACTTCGGCGACGATGCTGTTGGCGAGGGCCAGCTCGCCACTCATGATCGGAAACCACGCGATGAAGGGGATGTGCTCCCGTTCGCAGTGTTCGAGGACGTCCTCTCCCACGCGGGCCGCCACGTTGAAGATGTTCTGCACGGCTGTCACATCGATGATCTTCTGTGCGGACTCGATCTGGTCGACCGTGACACTCGACAGTCCGAAGTGGGCGATCTTGCCCTCGTCCTGCAGTTCCCTCATCGCGCCGATCTGGTCGTCGAACGACACCAGTGGATCGACGCGGTGCAGGTAGAAGAGATCGATTCGATCCGTTCGCAGGCGGCGGAGACTGGCCTCGCACTGCTGCCGCAGGTACGCGGGGCGTCCGACGGGCTCCCACACCCCCGGCCGTACCTGGGCCTGACCTGCCTTGGTCGCGATCAACAGGTCGTCGGGGTAGGGGTGAAGTGCTTCGCGCAGGATCTCCTCGGTCACGCCGAAGGCGTAGGAGTCCGCGGTGTCGATGTGGTTGACGCCGAGCTCGACCGCACGGCGTGCGACGCGTACCGCGTTCCCGCGGTCCGCGGGCGGCCCCCAGATCTCCTTGTCGGCGAGGCGCATGGCGCCGAACGACAGGCGGTTGACCGTCCGGTCCCCGATCCGGACCGTTCCGGACTCGTCGATCTGCTGTTGTACATCAGTCATGATTCCCATGCTCCGATCGTTGGTCCGGCGCGGGCCACTCGATGACGGACACAGAACTTGAACATCGCGCCATGGTGGCCGTCCTCGGGCGCTGCCCGCGGGCCATGCCGAACGTACGGCGATAGCGGCCGGGCGGCATCGCCGTGAGCCGGGTGAAGTGATACCGGAGTGCCGCTTCCGAGCTGAAGCCACTGGTCTCGGCGATCCGGTCCACGGTCCAGGTGGTGCGCTGCAGCAGTTCCTGCGCTCTGCGCACCTTGGCGCGTTGCAGCCATTCCATCGGCGGGATACCGACCACGTCGCGGAACCGACGGGAGAAGGTACGGGTGCTCATGCAGGCGTGCTGCGCGAGTTGGGCCACCGTGGACGTCTCGTCGAGGTGCTCCTCCGCCCATCGCAGGGTGTCCTGCAGGGAGCGTGTCCGGCCGGGCACCTCCCACCTCGCGTACTGTGACTGATCGCCGTCGCGGCGGAGCGGTACGACCATGAACCGTGCGATCTCTGCCGCGAGCGCCGATCCGTGGTCCTGCTCGACCAGGTGCAGCACCAGGTCCAGGGCAGCTGTGCCGCCTCCCGAGGAGAAGAGCCCGCCGTCCTCGATGAACAGGCGTTCCGGGCGGACCCGCACCGTCGGGTGACGTGCCGCGAGTTCGTCGGCCCAGTGCCAGTGCGTCGTGGCCTGCAGGCCGTCGAGCAGACCCGTGGCCGCGACGAGGAAGGTTCCCAGACACAGGGACACGACGCGAGCACCCCGGGTGTGCGCGCGCCGGACCGTCTCGGCGAGCGCGTCCGGCGTGTCGAGGTACTCGGGATACGCGGGCACGATCAGTGTGTGCGCCGACTCCGCCCACGACAGGGGACGGTCAGGAAGGAGCCGGAAACTCCCGGCATACCCGGTACGGGTGGCAAGAGGACGTTCGGGTCCCGCCACCGCGACCTCGTACAGCGTGTCGCGGGCATGGTCGTTGGCGGCCGCGAACACCTGCACGGCCAGGGCCACCTCGAACGCTCCTACGCCGTCATGGCTCAGAACGGCCACACGGTGAGGGATCGATCGAGCGGCGCGGGTCATGAGGTCACCCTTCGGCGATCAGAAGTTGTTCGGTACTGGCTCTTGCGGTGATCACGAGGGTGCGGCCGACTGGCGGCCGGGGAGCGCGGAGCGGGCCGGGCGTGTGACCCCGGTGCGAATCCGTACGTATCGGGCTCGCAGCGCGCCGTCGGCGGGCGCCGCCGCACCGGAGCGCGGATGCGCGGCCCGGCAGCCGTGCGGTGCGCATACCGGAAAGAGTGGGGAACCGCGGCTCGGCGCCCGGAGCGACTCCGGGAACGCGGAGAACGGTGGCCGGGGCGGTCGGGGAACTGAGCGAAGGCCGTCTCGGAAAGGAACTCGCGGGCAGCAGCCTGCGTCTCCCCCTCGGGAAGTGCTTCGCCTCCGTGCACCGCCGTCGGCCCGTGGTCGACGTGCGGATGATCTGCCAGGACCGGCGATGCCGTTCGGGAGGCCGGTCACTCTCGATGCCCTGGTCTGCGTCCCGGCGCAGGGGCGGTTCCCGCCCCTGACCGTTTTCCACGGTCGCGGCCTCCGGCGTCCATGGCCCCGGGTGGAGGATGTTCGTCACGAGCAGGTGGTGCCGTTCTTCGGGACGGTCCCGTCGAGCAGGTACGTGTCGACCAGCTTGGTCAGGCAGTCGTTGACGGCGTAGGTGCCGTGTCCCTCACCGTCGACGGTGAGGTGGACACCGACTCCCTCGCCCAGTTCGTCCGCCATCTTCTCGGCCCCTTCGTAGGGGGTGGCGGGATCGCCGGTGTTGCCGATGACCAGGACGGGGTCTGCGTCGTCGGCCGTGACGTCGAGGGTGGGGGCGTGGCCGTCCACGGGCCAGCCGGTGCACTGCAGCAGGCCCCAGGCCATCCAGTCGCCGAACACGCCGGACGCCTCGCGGAACTCGGGAAGGTGCCGGTGCACGTCGTCGGCGGTGAAGCGGTCCTTGTAGTCGGCGCAGTTCACCGCGGTGTTGGCGGCGTTGATGTTGGAGTACCCGCCGTCTTCGAAGGCACGTCCGTTGAGCATGTCGGAGAACACCAGCAGCGCGGTGCCGTTCCCCTTTTGGGTCTCGGCCAGTGCGGCCCTGAGTATCGCCCAGCTCTCCTTGTCGTAGAGGGCGGCGGCGATGCCGTTGAGGGCGAGGCTCTGGGTGAGGGGACGTGTGAACTCGGTGGGCAGGGGACGCTTGTCCAGGCGCTCGATCAGCGCGACGATCTCCTTCTCGCCCTGAGCGGGGTCCTTGCCCTCGAAGAAGCACGAGTCGTGCTTCGCGCAGTCCTTGAGGAAGTTCCGCAGTGCGCCCTGGAATCCCTTGGCCTGGCCGAGTCCGCTGGCGAGGATGTTCTCGGTGGGATCGACCACGGCGTCGAAGACGAACCGTCCGACGTTCTTCGGGAAGAGGTGGGCGTAGACGCCACCGAGCTGTGTTCCGTAGGAGATGCCGAAGTAGTTCAGTTTCGCGTCGCCCAGGACCTGGCGCATCAGATCCAGGTCACGTGCGGCCTGCTGGGTGCCGACGTGCTCCAGTACCGCGCCCGAGTTGTTTTCACAGGAGCGGGCCCACGCGCGTGTCCCGAGGGTGTGGGTCTTCTCCTCCGCGGCGTGGTCCGGGGTCTTGTCCGTGGCCAGCCACGCGTCCATGGCCTTCGTGTCCAGGCACTGCACGCCGGCGCTGTTTCCGACCCCGCGCGGGTCGAAGGAGACCAGGTCGTAGCGCTGGTGCAGTTTCCTGTAGTCGTCGCCGGCGATGAGGGGCAGCGTCGAGACCCCGGAGCCACCGGGTCCGCCGAAGTTGAAGAGCAGGGATCCGATGCGCTTCTCACCGGGATCCGGTGCGGCTTTTGCCCGGATGAGGGCGAGGTCGATGGTCTTGCCGTCGGGGTTTGCGTAGTCCAACGGCACCTTCACGGTGCCGCACTGCCACGTTGTTCCGTCCGGCAGCTTCTCGGGCTTGTCACCGCCGCCCTGAGCCGTGGACGGAGCGGGGCACGCGGTCCAGTGCGGTTTCTGTTCGGTGAGAGCACGGGGTACCGGGGGTGGCCCGGAGGTGTCGCCGGTGTTGGGGTCGCAGGCCGTGGTCCCGGCGACTGCCAGTGCGGCCAGCGACGCCAGGACGAGGACTGTCCGGGACGAGCGGTGGTGAGGAGACATGCTTCTGCCGATCCGAAGTCGTAGCGGGTGGAAAGGTCGAACGCTCAGACCTCGATGTCCTGGTGGTACGGGGAGTGCCGATCGGCGCGTACGCCCCGAAAGGACTTGATTCCCCGGTGGGCCGACGCGACGAGCGCGGCGAACAGGAGGTTCGCGCTGCACAGGAAGGTCCACTCGGTCACGGGGCCGGCGGCACCCGCGGTCGATTCCAGCGACGAGAGCAGCATCGTGCCCACGGGGTGGAAGAGGACGCACAGGAGGAGGAAGACCCAGAACGACTGCTTCTGCAGCGGCTTGGACCACACGATGACGGCAAGGGCCAGTGTGGTCACCAGGACGGCGAGGACATCGATTCGATCCATACGGCGATCCTTTCGCGCAGCGGGCGATGCGGCGTCGACCACCAGGAGGAAGGTGTCCTAGGCCGCAGGACATAGAGCATCGGCACGGCGCCCGGCACCGGCCCGGGGCGGCTCCCCGGGCCGAAGGAGCCCTGGCCCCCGTAGAGGCCGCCGGAGCTGGTCCGCCCCATCCGGAACGCGGGATCCTGACCCTTGTCACCACGGGCTCGAGCAACCGCGGATCGGAGCGCGTCCGGGGCCGGCCACGGGCACGGCGAAAGTGCACGTGAGCGCGGTGCCCGACAGACCGGGTCGGCGGGATCCCGTGCAGTGACCTTCTTCGCCTGCGAGGGCCGACTGCCCGGCTCGTCGGGGATACCGGCTGCCCGACGGGTTCACCGCGCGTCCCTGTGCCGCCGGGACCGCACCGGTGTCGGTCACTCGAACGTGCCCGATGGGTGCTTCTGACGCCGGGTACTCTTCCGCGGCGCCGCCGCTTCCGTCCCGCCGGTCGGCCCGGGACGTGCTGGGCCGACCGGCGGGACCGGATCGAGCAGAGCCGAACGGCACTCCAGAGGCGCCTCGTTCGTCACGAAGCGGGCGATGTGCGGACGGACTCTCCCGTCCGGCCACCGTCGTGCCCGCCTCGACCGCTGTGCGGCGAGCCGATGAGGCGCGGGCCCGGACGCTGTCGTGAGGGAACCGGATCCGCGATCGTGTGCACGGTTCGCCCAGGCGGACGCGTCCGCCGCTCCACGGACACCGGTTTCTCAGGGGACGGAACTCACTGCCCCGGGCGTGGGTCGGACGGTGCGAGTTCCAGGACGGAGACCAGGGACGCCGACGACGTCGTCCTGGTCAGCGTCAGGCCGGCCCGCTCGAAGAGGTTCCCGAACTCGTCGAGGCTGCGCTCGCGTCCGGTCGACAGCGCCATCATGTTGAGGTCCATCAGCGGCTGCAGGCCGGGTGTGCCCACCTCGTCCACGAGGAGTTCCATCACCAGCACGCGTCCACCCGGTTCGAGTGACTCCCGGCAGTTGCGCAGGATGCGTACGCAGGCGTCGTCGTCCCAGTCGTGCAGGACGAACTTCAGCAGGTGTACGTCCCCGGACGGCACCTTCTCGAAGAAGTCACCGCCGACGAAGGTGAACCGGTCCGTGACCCCCAGGCTCGACGCGGAGGCGTCCGCCTCGGCACCCACGTGCGGGAGATCGAGGACCGCCCCGGTCAGTCCGGGATGCCGCTGCATGAGCGTCTGGACGAGGTTCCCCCCGGCGCCGCCGACGTCCACGACGACCTCGGTGCCCTTGAGCCGGATCACGTCCGCCAGCTGGTGGGCCAGGCCGCGCGTCATGGCGGTCATGGCGTTGGTGAACACCTCGGCCTCCGTGGGCACGGTGGCGAGCCAGTCGAAGATGGAGGCGCCGAGAGCGGCCTTCGCCTGGGTGGTACCGCTGCGGATCGCATCCGACAGCCGTCCCCAGGGCAGCCAGTGCGACTGGGCCCCACCCCACAGTGCCAGGTCCCGCAAGGATCCCGGGGCGTCGGTGCGCAGGGTGTCGAGCAGAGACGTACTGACGAACCGCTCCCCGTCCGTCGACGTGGCGAGTCCGAGGGAGGCGCAGGCCCGCAGGAACCGGAAGGTCGAATCCGTGTCCAGTGACTCCGCCGCGGCCACGTCGGCGGCCGTGGCACCGTCGGGATGCAGATGGTCGGCTATGCGCAGCTCGGCTGCGGACCGGACCACCTGGGTGACCCAATACCCTGTCATCATCTGGAGCATGCGCCCCGTGTCGTCCCTGGGCGGTGCGGCGGAACCGGCCGCGACGAAATCATGTTCGAACAAAGTCATGTGCTGCGTCTTTCGATTCGGTTCGGAAGTGTGCGGAGCCAAGGACACTCGGTCGGTCCGCTCCGAGGGGTCGGGTTCGTGCCCGGCGTCGGCCACCGGCGGGTGCGGCGCTGTATGTGCGGCACCGGGCCTTCGGTGCTCGCAGTCGGCGCCCGGTCAGCGCCGGTTCACGCCGCGGCGACCATGGTGTGGGTGTCGAGGACGGTCTCGAAGTGCACGGGGACACCGTCCCGCAGTCGCCATATGTGCACGAAGCGCGTCCGCATCGGCTTCCCGGTGGTCAGGTTCGTGGCGCTGTAGTGGCCGAGCGCGACGACACGGTTCCCGGCCTGCATGATCTCCGCGGGCGCTACGGTGAAATCCTGCCACTCGGTGGCGAATCGGGAGAACACGTTCTCGAGTATCTGCTCGCGTCCCCGGTACGTGCCTCCGTAGTGCAGACCCGGCGGGACGACCCATTCGATGCGCTCGTCGAGTCCCGCGAGCAGCGCGGGGACGTCGCCCTGGGCGAGGGAGCTGTACAACGCCTCCACCACCGCACACCCTGTGGCGGTCTGTTCGTCGTGCTGGTGCGTGGTCATGTGGTGCCTCCGTGCTGTGTCGATGGGCGGCCGGCGCATCCCGGCAGCCCGCGGCGGCCCGGAACGCGGGTTCCGGGCGCTGCGGCCGAGCTCGCGCCCGTCTGCGTAAACCCTCCTCGAGAACGGGCCCGCGGACATCGGCTGATCGACCTATGTCGCTGGTCCACCCCCTCGGAGGGAGTCCGCTCCTCGTGTCGCGGCCGCCGACGCGCGTCCCGCGCGTGAGGAGCAGAGCGGGGTCGGCCGACTTGCGGGGCCGTAGGGCATCGGGGGTGTGCGGGGGCGCCGTGGTGCTGCAGCCGGAGAACTTCTGGGGGGTGTGAACCGGTTGCTGTCCGGTGCCGTTCTCAGCGGTGGAGGCTCCGCCTTGTATGCGGAAAGCCTCATTGCGGTCGGCCCGACTCCCCCTGACGGCCGGGCGCGCACCCGTGCCGCCGCCCACCTGGCGGCGGCACGGGCGCCACAGCCCCAGATTCCCAACGTCTCAAGAATCATCTCCGGCAACAACGACGTCGAGGTGGTGCTTGGGCGGCAAGGTCGACGAAGCGTGATCTTGCACCAGGACAGCCGCGGAGGATGATTCATGGGCCAGTCGATCACCCAGGCACCGGACACAGCCAGTGTGGCCGCCAGGCGAGGGACGTACTCCAAGGGTGGGGCGCCCAGGCTGGAACCCGTGGCGATCGTCGGTATCGGGTGCCGTTTCCCCGGTGGCGTCTGCGACCCGCGCAGCTTCTGGGAGCTGCTGGTATCCAGGACCGACGCGATCGTCGACGTGCCGCAGGACCGCTGGAACGCGGACGCCTTCTACGACGCCGACCCTGCAACACCGGGGCGGATGACCGTACGGCAGGGCGGCTTCCTGCAGTCGCCCGTCGACCGGTTCGACGCGGGCTTCTTCGCCATGCCGCCGAGGGAAGCCGCCGCGCTGGACCCCCAGCAGAGGCTGCTGCTCGAAGTCGCCTGGGAGGCGTTCGAGGACGCGGGACTGGCGCCGGAGCGGACCGCCGGAACCGGCGTCGGGAGCTATGTCGGGGGCTTCACCTTCGACGCGGCGACAGCCCAGCTCGGCGTCGGCGAACGTGACCTGATCAGTACGTCCACACCGACGGGGGTCAGCATGACCATGCTGGCTGCGAGGCTGTCGTACGTTTTCGACTGGCGCGGCCCTTCCCTGACGATGGACACCGCCTGCTCGTCCTCCCTGGTGGCGTTCCACCACGCCTGCGTCGCCGTGTCCCGCGGTGAGTGCGACATGGCCGTGGCCGGAGGGGTCAACGTAATGACCAATCCGGTCACCACGATGCTCATGTCGAAGGGCCAGTTCCTCTCTCCCGACGCGCGTTGCAAGTCCTTCGACCACCGTGCCAACGGCTATGCGCGCGGTGAGGGCGCGGGAATCCTCGTACTCAAGTCGCTGGCCGCCGCAGAGCGGGACGGCGACCGTGTCTACGCGGTGGTGCGCGGCACCGCCGTGAACCAGGACGGCCGCACGCCGGGTATCACCGTTCCCAGCGTCGACGCGCAGCGGGCGGTTGTCCGCCAGGCGTGCGCCGCCGGCGATGTCGACCCCACGTCGATCGGGTACTACGAGGCCCACGGTACGGGTACCGCCGTGGGCGACCCCATCGAGGTGACCGCCATCGGCAGCGTACTCAGCGACTCGGACCGTACTCACTGGATCGGGTCGGTGAAGTCCAACTTCGGGCACACCGAGGCGGCGGCCGGAGTGGCCGGCGTGATCAAGGCGGTGCTTTGCCTCGAACGCGGACTCATACCCCCCAACCTGCACTTCGAGAAGCCGAACCCGAAGATACCGTTCGACTCCGTGCCGCTGCGCGTGCCCACCGAGGAAGTCGCCTTCCCTGCCTGGGACGGGCCGCGCCGGGCCGGAGTGAACTCCTTCGGGTTCGGTGGCACCAACGCGCACGCCGTCCTGGAGCAGGCTCCCACTGCTTCCGCCACCTCCTTCGCGACCGAGGGGACGGACGGCGAGGCCCTTGCCGCGGACGACGACGGCACTCCCTGCCTGCTTCCCCTCTCCGCCCGCAGCCCCAAGGCCCTGCACGCCCTCGCCGACCAGTACGCGGAGTTGCTGGAGCGGCCAGGCGCGCCGTCCCTGCGCCGGATCTCACGGGCCGCCGCGACCCGGCGCCAGCACCATCCTCTTCGCACCTTTGTCGTCGCCGACGGCCCGACGCGGGCCGCTGAGCAACTGAGGCAGCAGCGGGAGGCCGGTCCCCGCCCCTCCGCCCGGCCCGATGTGGCGTTCGTCTACACCGGTATGGGCCCGCAGTGGTGGGGCATGGGCGGTGAACTCCTGCGTACGTCGGCGCGGTTCGACGAGACCGTCACCGCGTGTGACGAGATACTGGCGCGCTTCGGCCTGTCGATACGCGCCGAGCTACTGCGCCCCGAGCCTGATTCACGACTGACGCAGACGCTGTACGCACAGGTCGCCAACTTCGTCGTACAGGCAGGACTCACCGCGGTGTGGCGGGAGTGGGGCGTCGAGCCCGCGGCCATCGTCGGGCACAGCGTCGGGGAGGTGGCCGCCGCCTACGCCGCGGGCGTGTACTCGCTCGACGACGCACTGACGATCTCGTACCACCGCGCCAGCCTCCAGGCACGCCTCGCCGGCCGCGGAGTGATGGCTGCCGTGGACATGCCGGAGGAGAAGCTCCGGCCTCACCTGCCGACAGGAGTGGGCGTCGCCGCGGTCAACAGCGCGACCGCGACCACTCTCGCGGGCGACGCGGGTGCCATGGACGAGGTCACCGCACGCCTTGAGGCCATGGGCGCCTCGGTGAAGCGGTTGCGGGTCGAGGTGGCGTACCACAGCCACCAGATGGACGAGATCCGGGAGCCGCTGCTTGCCGCCCTCCGTGACATCCGGCCCCATGGGACGAAGGTTCCGCTGGTGTCGACCGTGACGGGTGACCGGGTCGACGGGACCGAACTGGACGCGGAGTACTGGTGGCGGAACGTACGCCGGCCGGTCCGGTTCGCCGACGCCGTGAGCCGCCTGTCGGTGCTCGGGACCAGCGCTGTCGTGGAGGTCGGCCCGCACCCCGTACTGGCCACGGCGATCGACGAGGCACTGTCCGGACGCGGCCGCGAGCTGGTACGGGTGGCCTCACTCCGACGGGACCGGCCACAGCGGCGGCAACTCCTGGAAGCTCTCGGCACCCTGTACACGGCGGGCGTCGAACCCGACTGGGAGCAGGTGCACCCCGGCACGCGCGATCACCTCGATCTGCCCCGTTACCCCTGGCAGCGGGACCACCACTGGAACGAGTCGGCGGCCGGAAGGGAGGCGCGGCTGGGCGGTGACGGCCCCCGGCTGGCGGGCCGAGGAGTCCAGGCCCCCACGCCGGTCCGGGACGTCCAGTTGTCCACGGCCGAGTTCCCGTACCTGCCCGACCACCGCATCGGACAGACCGTGGTCTTCCCCGGCTCGGGATATCTCGAAGCGGCGCTGGCGCTGTTCCCCGACGAGACCCCGGTCTCCTTCGAGAACGTCGTCCTCCAGCGTCCGCTGATCCTTTCGCCACAGGTCGTCACGACACTGCGCACGGCTTACGACCCGGAGAGCCGGCTGGTCACGCTTCACTCCAGGGCACGCGCCGACGAACCGTGGACGCTCCACGCGCGGCTGCGACGCCCCGAACTCATCCGCCCCCGGGCACCCGAGCCCCGAACCGGGAACCTGGCGGAACTGACAGCAGGTCTTCCGCGCTGGGACCGCGACGAGATCTACGCCCGGCTGGACGACACCGGTCTGGAGTACGGTCCGGCGTTCCGGGCCGTCGAAGGTGTCTGGCACAGGGAGGCGACCGGAGAGATCTTCGCGGAGCTGCGCACCGGCACCGTCGACACCGAGGGGTACCGCCTGCACCCGGCGCTTCTCGACGCCGCCCTGCAGGCCATGATCGCCGGGGCGCTGCGTTCGGCCGACGAGGTCGCGGGAGCCACGTTCGTTCCGGCCGGCATCGCCGAATTCCGCTTCCACCGGGCGCCGGGTGAACGACTGTGGGTACACGGGCGTGACCGCCGCAGCACGGTCGAGGGACGTATCGAGTGCGACCTCACCCTGGTCACCGACGACGGCGAGGTGGTCGCGGAGGTCTTCGGACTGCGCGCCCAGCGCATGGCCGACGGCCGGTCGGAGGAAGGCACGGGCCTACCGGAGAGGTACTACGAGCACGTCTGGCTGCCTCGTCCCCTCGAAGCGGCGGGCGGCGTTGACGGCACCTGGATCGTCGTCGGCGGGGCCCAGGACGTCGCAGGACTCGTTCAGGAACTGGAGGCGCGGGGCGGCACGGCTGTCCACGTCTCACCGGACGAGGGCGACGGGGGCGGCTGGCCGGAGCGGGTGGCCGCGCACGTCTCACACGTGCCGTCCAACCGCGGAGTGATCTACGTGAACCCCCTGGCGCAGGGCGACGACGCCTCGGCGTGCTTCCCCGTCGCCGACCCGCTGCGGCTGGTGCACGCCCTCCCGGCCTCGCACTCCGCCACGCGGCTGTTCCTGGTGACGGCGGGTGCCCAGAGTGTGAACGGGGACGACGCCACGAGCAACCCGTTCGCCGCGTCCCTGTGGGGTCTCGGCAGGGTGATCGGCGCGGAGCGGCCCGAGCTGCGCTGCCGTCTGATCGACATCGGCGCGGACACGTCAGGCACCTATGACGGTTCCTCCGTTGCCGTGCTCGTGGACGAACTGACCCACGACGGCCTGGACGAGGTGGCACTACGTGGAGCCGACCGGTACGTACGCCGCCTTGAGCACTCCGGTGACCGCTCCCCGCTGCACCACGTGACGGTGCGCACCGAACAGACACCGGTACATCTGAACACCGACGGCCCCGGGCTGGACGGCCTGCGCTTCGCGGCGACGGACCGCCGTGCGCCCGGCCGGGACCAAGTGGAGATCGCTGTCTCCCATGTGGGCCTCAACTTCAAGGACGTGCTGAAGGCGACCGGCCTGCTGGCACCCGCGGCGAGGGAGGGCAGCTACTCGCAGGACACCCTCGGTCTTGAGTGCTCGGGCACAGTGGTCCGGGTCGGCGACGCAGTCTCGGACGCAGCCGCAGCACTACGCGTCGGCGACGAGGTCTTCGTCCACGCCAGGGACCTGTTCTCCTCCCACGTGACGGTCGACGCCGTCCGCGTGGCCAAGAAACCGTCGGCACTCTCACCGGCCCAGGCAGCCTCCCTGCTGCCCGTGATCACCGCGCACCAGTCCCTCGTACGGCTGGCCCGGGTACGCGAGGGGGAACGGGTCCTGATCCATTCGGCGACCGGCGGGGTGGGCCTGGCGGCAGTACGCATCGCCAAGACGCTGGGTGCCGAGGTCTACGCGACGGCGGGCAGCGAGGACCGCAGGGAGTTCCTGCGTGGCGAGGGAGTGGCAGGCGTCGCCGACTCGCGCTCGACGTCCTTCGCCGACGACATCCTGCGCATGACCGACGGCGAGGGCGTGGACGTAGTCCTCAACGCGCTGGCCGGCGAGATGCTCCAGAAGAGCCTGGGGCTGCTGCGCTCGTTCGGCAGGTTCGTAGAGCTGGGCAAGGCAGACATCGCAGCCGACCACGCCCTGCGGCTGGCACACTTCCACCGGGCACTGTCGTTCCACGCGTTCGACTACGACCGGATGATGCTGCTGGACCCCGAGGCCGTCCATACGTGCATGCGTGAGATGGCCGAGTTGTGCGAACGGGGCGAGTTCGAGCTGCCGCCGGTCACCTCGGTGCCCGCCGGACAGGTGGACGAGGCGTTCCGGTCGATGGCGGGACGCGATCGCATCGGCAAGACGGTCGTGAGCGTCGGCCGGGAGTCGGTGACCGTACCGGCGGCCTCCCTGGCGGCCGCTACGTCCTCCGCCTCCGAGGCCACGCCCCCCGTCCGGCACGACGGCACCTACCTGATCACCGGCGGCCTCGGCGGCCTGGGACTTGTGGCGGCCGAGTGGCTCGCGGAGCAGGGCGCGCGCCACCTCGTCCTCCTGGGCCGTAACGGCGCAGCCAACGAAGAGGCCGAGCAGGTGGTAGGCGATCTGATCGCTCGGGGCGTCGAGGTACGTGTCGAGAAGGCCGACATTGCCGACCGTGCCACGGTGACGCAGCTGTTCGCCCAGCTACGCGCCGAACTCCCGCCGCTGCGCGGGATCCTGCACGCGGCAGCGGACTTCGACGACGTGGTGCTCGCGGACACGAACCCGCCGCGGCTCCTCGCGGCGACCCGTCCGAAGGCGGACGGCGCCTGGAACCTGCACCTCCAGACGCAGACGGACGACGGCCTCGACTTCTTCCTGCTCTTCTCCTCGATCGCCGCGCAACTCGGCGCGGCGGCGGCGGGCGCATACGCGACCGCCAACGAGTTCCTCAACGGCCTGGCCCGCCACCGCCACTCCCGTGGGCTGCCCGCGACCAGCGTGGGCTGGGGCATGATCGACACGGTCGGCGTGGCGGTCAGCCGGAACGGAATCGTCGGAAACATCCTGCGCCGCAACGGCCACATCGGACTGACGCCCGCCCAATGGACGGCCGAACTGGACACTCTGCTCCGCACGCGGCCCGTCGAGGCATCGGTGGCCATCGTCGACTGGCAGAGCTGGGCACAGGCCAACCCCCAGCTGGCGTCACTGCCGGCCCTCCGCTCGCTGGTGCCCGAAAGCGGGCGGGAGAGCCAAGGCGAGTCATCGGTGCCGCGTCGCCTGCGGCAGGTCACAGGAGACGAACGCCTGCACCTCCTCGCCGAACATCTCGTACCCCTGCTGCACCGGGTGACAGGACTGTCCCAGGAACAACTCCGCGATCAGCAGACGGTGGACATCGACTCGCTGACCGGCGTCGAGCTGCGGGTGCTGCTCCAGAACAACCTCGGGGTATCGATCCCGGCGGTACGGCTCCTGCGCGATCTGTCGGTGGACCGGCTGGCCGCCCTGCTGGCCGAGGAACTGGAGAAGGAGCCGACGGACAGCTTCCGCCCACAGGAGCGCCTCAGCGCGCACACCTTTCCGTCGGCCGACGGCCTCACCGTCCACGGCCACCTCAGCGTCCCCGCAGGACCAGGACCCCACCCGGCGGTGGTCGTGTGCACCTCCGGCGCTGGTGGAGCGCTGGACGACAAGGGCAGGTACGCGGGCGTCAGCGAACACGCTCCCCTGCACGCCGCCGGCTTCGCCGTCCTCACCGTCGACCAGCGCGGAGCTCCGGGCCACGGCGACGAGTACGCGGCCCGGGGCGAGATGGGCGGCGGGGACATCGACGATGTCGTGGCGGCGGCCCAGTACCTCGCCGACCTGCCGCAGGTCGACGCCACACGGCTGAACATCCTGGGCACCAGCCGGGGCGCGTACTCCGCCCTCCTGGCGCTGGCCCGCGAACCCTCACTGTGGCAGCGCGCGGTCCTCATCATGGGCCTGTACGACCCGGCGCGGCTGGTCGAGGCGGAAACGTCGGACCCCGGCACCCTGCTCCCGTCCCACTCCGATGTCAGCCCCGACGAGATCCGCGCCTACTTCGCCGACCCGCGACGTCAGCCCCTGCGCTCCTTGGACGCGGTCAGGACACCGCTATTGCTCGTGCACGGCGATGCCGACGAGGTGGTACCCGTATCGCAGGCGGAGGAGCTGGCCGAGCGAGCGCGTCAGCTGGGCCTCCCCGCACGTCTGGTGACCGTTCCCGGTCTGGGCCACGACAACGAGCACGCAGGCGAGGACTGGCCCGAACTGTGGTCCCGGATCGGCGAGTTCCTGGATGGCCGGGTATGACGGGTCAGAGCGTCCACACGGATGCGGTGATCATCGGTGCGGGTATGTCGGGCCTGTGCCAGGCGGTGGAGTTGAGCAAGTCCACGTTGGACTTCGTCGTCCTGGAAAAGGCGGACGGCCTCGGCGGAACATGGCGCTACAGCACTTATCCGGGCGCTTCGTGCGACGTCGAGTCCCACCTGTACTCGTACTCGTTCGAGCGCAACCCGGGCTGGAGTTCCACCTACGCCAGGCAACCCGAGATCCTCGCCTACCTGCACAGGATGGCCGAGCGACGCGGGCTGCTGCCGCACATCCGCTTCGGCACCGACGTGACGGGCGCCCGCTGGGAGACGACAACGGGCAGATGGACGGTGACGACGGCGGACGGGACGGCATACGTCAGCCGCTTCCTGATCCTCGGCGTGGGGGGCCTGCACATGCCGCTGACGCCGGCGCTGCCGGGGTCGGACGAGTTCACCGGAGCGGTGTGGCACTCATCAGGCTGGAACCATGATGTCGACCTCACGGGCAAGCACGTGACGGTCGTGGGAACGGGTGCCTCCGGTGTCCAGATCATCCCCGAAGTGGCGGCGCGGGCGGCCCGGCTGACGGTCTTTCAACGTACACCGGCCTGGGTGCTGCCCAAACTGGACACCCCGCATCCTGCCTGGCGCAAGAAACTCTTCCGCGCTCTGCCGTGGGCACTGGCCCTGCACCGACTACGCATTGACGTGGCCCGTGAGAAGCGAGGCATCGGTTTCCACCACCGCCCGGACGCGCTGAGGGTGGCGGAGGACGTGGTACGCCACCAGATCGACGAACACATCGACGACCCGGACCTACGCCGGAGGCTCACCCCGGCCTACCGCTTCGGGTGCAAACGGGTGCTGCTGTCCAACGACTACTACCGGTCCCTCAACGCCCCTCACGTCCAGGTGGTCTCCGGCAGCCCGGTCGCCCTACGCCCCCAGGCAGTCGTGGACGAGACCGGCGCAGACCACGAAACCGACGTGATCATCTACGCGACCGGCTTCGACCTGGCAGGTTCCTTCAACCGGATACACATCGAAGGAACCGGTGGACGCCTGCTGAAGGACACCTGGCACCGCACCGGCATGAGCGCCTACAACGGCGTCGCCGTATCGGGCTTCCCCAACATGTTCCTCCTCCTGGGCCCCAACGGTTTCGTCCCCTACACCGGCGCAGTACAGAACATCGAGGCCCAGGCTCGCTACGTCATACGAGCCATGCGAGCCGTCCGCTCCTCCCGCGCACGAGCCCTCGACGTACGCCCGGCCGCCGAACAAGACTTCCAGGGCGCCGTACGCGCGCGGTACGACCGCACGGTGTGGGCCGTGGGCGGCTGCCGGAGTCAGTACGCGTCGGACTCGGCCGCGGGGACGGTCCTGTGGCCGGACTCGACGTGGGCGTATCGGTGGCGGCTACGGAGGGTGCGCAAGGAGGATTACGAGTTCCAGCGGTAGGTCATGTCCGCCGGAGTACAACGCCGGTGCGTCGAGGCCGCGTGCGCCTCTGCCGAGGGGGCGGTGAACAAGACCTTCAGTGAATGAGGTCAGGTGTTCGGTGGCGAGGTCCTCGCCACCGCGATCCTCGACCGGCACCTGCGCCACTGCGACGTCGTCCCGATCAACGGGGCCCCGGCCACCGACTCAAGGACCGCCTCAGGGCCATCGAACGGGAAACCGGCATGACCTGACCACTGGTCACGTAGTCGTACCGGCCCGGTCGCATCGGAGAGTACGAGGACACTCCGGGCGTGTGAACGATCGAGGTCAGACCTCGGTGGATCCGAGCGTCAAATGGCCGGCCTGCCCGAGGGATTCCTCCGTCTGTGCCAGCAGTGCCCGGGCCTTGCTCTGGACGGCATCCAGGGCGTCCGCGCCGGCGACGAAGCGCAGCGGCGGTTCGTCCTGGTCGGCAATCGTCAGCAAAGCCCGGGCGAGCTTGGCGGGGTCGCCGGGTTGCTTGCCGTTCAGGCTCTTCCACGTCTCGGTCATCAGGGCGGTGCGCGGGGCGTAGTCTTCGATGGACAGCTCGGGCCAGACCCTGGAGCCATCCGCGAGCAAGTCGGTCCGGAAGAAGCCGGGTTCCACGACTGTGGTGCGGATACCGTAGGGGGCCACGTCGTAACGCAGGGCCTCCATCCAGCCCTCCACACCGAATTTGGATGCGGTATAGGCCGCAGTGAACTCCATACCACTCACGCCGAGGGCCGAGGTGATGGTGATGACGTGGCCGGCACGTTGCTGACGCATCGCGGGCAGAATGGCGCGGGTGACGTTCATGGGTCCGAAAAGGTTGGTCTCGATCTGCTGACGCAGTTGGGCAGGCGAGATTTCCTCAAAGTAGCCGGGGAAGAAATCCCCGGCATTGTTGACCAGGACGTCGATGCGGCCGAAGCGGTCGAGCGACGCTTCCGTGGCTGTTTGAGCATCCTCCAAGCTGGTGATGTCCAACGTGGTGACCAGCAGGTTGTCCTGCGGCCCGCCCAGGGTCTTCTCGATGTCCTCAGTGCGGCGGCCCGTGGCGACGACCTGATGGCCGACTGAGAGGGCTTCGCGGGCGATGTTCCTGCCCAGACCGCGTCCTGCACCGGTGATGAAAACAACCTTGCTCATGAGTGTTCCCTGTGGATGTGAGGCGGTCCGGGAGGACCGGGTACAGCTGATGGGTGTTTTCCGTTGATGGCTCGAAAGGAATGGCCGCCCGGTCCTCCGGTATGTTCCGGCCACTGATCGGGAACTGCGGTCAGCGCTGTTCGGGGACCTGTCGGCGAAGTGTTCTTCGGGGCACGGAAGCGCTGGTCACGGTGGAACGGAGCGACGAGCGTGAGCGCGTCCGGCAGACGGACACGGGTCGGCATCGACGCCGGCGAGGGGCATCACCGGGCGGTAGCGGTCAACGCCGACGGGGAGACGCTGTTCTCGACGAGAGTGGTCAGCGATGAGGCCCGGATCCTCACGCTCATCGAGACCGTCCGGGAGCGGGCCGACCAGTGCGGTGGACGGTGGACATCTCCGGTCGGGCATCCACTCCGCTGCCGGCCTTGCCGGCCACGCACGGCCAGAGCGTGGTCTACGTGCCCGGGCGCACCGTCAACCGGATGACCAGTGCCTGCAAAGGCGAGGGAAAGACCGACGCGAAGGACGCGCGGGTCCTTGCTGACCAGGCCAGGACGCGCCGGTACGAAGAAGCGGGCCGCGAAGCTGGTCTGCGACCTCGCCCACCAGCTTTCCGGCTTCGGACGAGCGGATCAAGGACAGCGACCGGGAGGTCCGCGAGACTTTCCGCACCGCCGACCGTGCCGAGATCATCGAGTCCATGCCCGGAACGGGCCCGATTCTGGACGCTGGGCCTGTCGCCGTCGCGGGTGACCTGACCGGCAGTGGCCGAGTACGATGCCGCGGTCCCCGGCCTGCATGGTTCCCGCGGGCGCTACGGTGAAGTCCTGCCACTCGGTGGCGAATCGGGAGAACACGTTCTCGGGTATCTGCTCGCGTCCCCGGTACGTGCCTCCGTAGTGCAGACCCGGCGGGACGACCCATTCGATGCGCTCGTCGAGTCCCGCGAGCAGCGCGGGGACGTCGCCCTGGGCGAGGGAGCTGTGCAACGCCTCCACCACCGCACACCCTGTGGCGGTCTGTTCGTCGTGCTGGTGCGTGGTCATGTGGTGTCTCCGTGCTGTGTCGATGGGCGGCCGGCGCATCCCGGCAGCCCGCGGCGGCCCGGAACGCGGGTTCCGGGCGTTGCGGCCGAGCTCGCGCCCGTCTGCGTAAACCCTCCTCGAGAACGGGCCCGCGGACATCGGCTGATCGACCTATGTCGCTGGTCCACCCCCTCGGAGGGAGTCCGCTCCTCGTGTCGCGGCCGCCGACGCGCGTCCCGCGCGTGAGGAGCAGGGTGCGGACATGTCCGGGACACGGGAGAGGGACGGTTACGCTGGGGCGGTGGAAGACATTCGGTTGGCCGAGGTGCTGGCTGCGCTTTCCCTGACAAGCGACTTGGCCGCGGGCATGACCTTCGAGAAGGGGCTGCGCACCTGCGTCGTCGCCACGGTGTTCGCCCGAGACGTCCTGGCGGGCGACCGGGAGACCTGCCGGGCGGTCTACGAGACGGCGCTGCTGCGCTCGGTCGGCTGCACGTCCTACGCTCCCGAGCTCGCGGGGGTCTTCGGCGACGAGGTGGCGTTCCAGAGCGCGCTGAAGCACCTCGACCCGGGTGACGACGCGCCTTTGGCCGAGCAGTTGCTCCGGCTCGGGGGCTGGACGCGCGAGAGCGCACAGCGGTTGACGGACACACTGACCGAGGTGCTGCCCACGGTCGGTGTGGAGGCCATGCGCAACGGCTGCGAGGCCAGTCGGGCTCTCGGTTCGGGTCTCGGCGTACTGCCGCGGACCCTCACGGCGTTGGACGACGTGTACGAGCGATGGGACGGACAGGGCATTCCCCTCGGAACCGCGGGTGAGGACCTGTCCTTCGCCGCCCGGGTCGTCCACGTGGCCGAGCAGGCTGTCCTGGCCCATGCGAAGGGTGGTGAACCGGCCGCCGTCTCGGCGGTGGTCAGGCGCGCCGGCGGCCACCTGGACCCCGACCTGGCCCGTGCGTTCGCGGCCGACGCCGCGAAGCTGCTCGCCCCGCTTCGTGAGCCCGACGCCGTCGCCTCCGCGGTGGCCGTCGAACCGCCCCCGTACGTCAGGGTGTCCGCCGGGGAGATCTCCGGCCTGTGCGCGGTTCTCGGCAGGTTCGTCGACCTCAAGGGCACGTGGCTGGTCGGACACAGCGAGCACGTCGCGCGGCTGGCGGAGAGTGCCGGCCGGCTGGGGGGCCTCGGCGCCGACGAGGTGACCCGGCTGCGTTGCGCGGCTCTGCTGCACGATCTGGGGCGGGCCGGGATCTCCGCCGACGTGTGGGACCGGGCGGGACCGTTGAGCACCGCCGACATGGAGCGGGTGAGGATGCACACGTACTGGACCCAGCGTGTGCTGGAGCGCGTGCCCGGGCTCGCCGAGCTGGCACCGATCGCCGCCGCACACCACGAGCGCCTCGACGGCAGTGGCTATCACCGCGGTGACTTCGGGACCCGTACCTCTCCCTCGGCCCGCATCCTCGCCGCCGCCGACGTGTTCGCCGCACTGACCGAACCGCGTGCGCATCGGGAGGCCCTCACCGTCGACGAAGCCGCCGGACACCTGACGCGCGAGGCGGATTCCGGCGCCCTGGACCGTGTCGCCTGCGACCTCGTGCTCCGGGCGGCGGGTTCACGGCAGTCCCGGCCCCGCTGCCCGGCCGGGCTCACGGCGCGGGAGGTCGAGGTACTGCGACTGGCCGCCCGTGGACTGACCAACCAGCAGATAGGCGCCGAGCTGTCCATATCGAGCCGCACCGTGGGCCATCACCTCGGGCACATCTACGACAAGACCGGGCGGCGGACCCGGGCCGGGGTGGCTGTCTTCGCCATGGAGCAGCAGCTCCTGCCCTGACCGCCGACCGGCCTTCGCGGTCGTGGGCACCGGCGGCTGGAGCGCCGGTCACCGGAGTCGGTCCGTCCGCGCCCGTCAGGATGCGCGTCCTGTGGACCCCCGGCTCGCGCCGGCCCACGGGGCTCGGACGCCTGGACAGGGTGGGACACGGCAGAGGAACGGATCCACCCTGGGGGCACTGGGACCAGGCTCCCAGCCGCTCGGGAGCCTAACCTGACCGACATGACAACCTCGAAACTGGGCGACTACCTGCAGGGTCGGCGCGCGCAGGTGACGCCGTCGGACGTCGGTCTGCCCCAGGACGGGCGTCGACGCGTCCCCGGTCTGCGCCGTGAAGAAGTCGCGATGCTGGCCCGCATCAGCGTCGACTACTACCTGCGACTGGAGCAGGGCCGTGAGCGACGCCCGTCCACCCAGGTCCTGGACGCCCTGAGTGACGCGCTGCTGCTGGACAACGACGGCCGGCTGCACCTCTACCGGATCGCGGGCATGACCCCGCTCCCGCGCCACGAGGGCAGCATCGAGCGGGCCGATCCCCAGCTGCTGACGATGGCCGAACTGTGGGACCGCACGCCGGCCCTGCTCCTGGGGCGGGCGTACGACGTCCTGGCCATGAACACGCTGGGACGGGCCGTCTTCCCCCACCTCGAACCCGGCAGGAACCTGCTGCTCGCCATGTTCCTCGACCCGTCGGTCCGCTCGTTCCACGCGGACTGGGACAAGGCCGCCGCCAACGCGGTCGCGGGATTCCGCTTCCTGGAGGGCGCCCGGCCGAACGACCCGCGGATCCACGAGGTGCTGCGGACCGTCACGGAGAACAGCCGCGAGTTCGCCGACCTCTGGCAGAGGCGGGACGCACGGGGCAAGAGCGACGCCGCGAAGGTTCTGCTGCATCCCGACGTCGGCGAGCTCACCCTGCGCATGCAGACCTTCGACGTACGCTCCGCCCCGGGACAGCAGTTGGTCGTCTACCACGCCCAGGAGGGCACCCGGACCGCGGACGCGCTGCGCCTGCTCGGCTCGCTGGCGGCGACCACCCGTTCCGGGCACCAGGAAGACTCGCCGAAACGGATCACGTGAAGGCGCGGGCCCGCTCCCGAGCCCTGGCCTGTGTCATCTGTGTCCCCGTCCTCATCGCGGGAGGTCTGACCGCCTGCGCCGCAGTACCGGACGGCGGGAGACCCCCGGTCTCCGACGAGGCCGCACAGCGCGGCCGGCCACAGCCCCCGTCCACCGCGACACCACCGCCCGTCGCGACACCGCGGACGCGCCAGGCAGAGGTGACGGACGCCTCACCGCACCCGTACGTCGGAATGTGGGTGACGGCCGACGGGCACATCCGCCAGGAACTGCTCGCGAACGGCCGCTACGACGAGGCCCGCGGAGACCGGGAGAGCGCTTACACGGGCTCCTACCGGGTCTTCGGGACCCGGATCGAGTACGTGGACGACACCGGGTTCACAGCGGACGGGACGTTCGACGGAGACGTACTGCACCATGGGGGCTACATTTTCCATCGCGAGGGCGGCGACGCGCGCGAACGGAGCGGGGAGGGACGACGCTGAAGGACAACCCCTCGGGGCGGGGACCGAGCACATGCCTGACGGCAGGGAGTCCGGACGGGCCGGTGCGGCTCACCGCTGCCGCAACCGCTTCGGCGGGACCTCATGAGGACGCGGCCGCGGCGCCGTCCGGCCGGCTCGGGAACGTGACAGGCCGCTGGGCAGGCAGTTCGCGGCTCGCCGCGAACGGGAGCCCGCCGGCCCGCGTCCCCGCGGCCGTCTCCGCACTCGCGTCGATGGGGATGCCCCGACACCGGCTTTCGCCGACCCTGTTCGCGGTCGTGCACACGGTGCTGATGCTTCTCACGGTCCCGACACTGGAGGAGCCGCCGAGCACACTCGCGTGGATCACCGCTTGCTCCGCCACGGTGTTGACAGTCGCGGCGCTCGCACGACGCGACCGGACGCCGCTCGCCGCTCTGGGCGCGATTCTCGCGGTGTCGGTGCTGGGGCAGATTCTGACAATTCCCGACATGCTGGGCCTGATACCCGGGCTGGCGGTCCTGATGGCGATCTTCTCCGTCACCACTGTGAGCGACTGGACCGTCGCTCTGGGCGCGACCGTCACCGCGGCAGTCGTCCAGCCCCTGCCGATGGCCGTACGGCATGGCTTCGACGGCGTCTCCTTCTCCGACTGGCTCATCGCCGTCGGCCTCTACCTGATGGTGTCGGCTCTCGGCGCGGGCCGCCGGCACCGGCTGCGGGAACGGCAGGCGGTGGAAGAACGACTGGCCCGCGCCGCGCAGGAGCGCGCGCAGGCCGCCGATACGGAACGGGAGCGGCTGGCGCAGGAGTTGCACGACATCAGCGCGCATCACCTCACCTCGGTCGTGGTGTCCGTCGAGGCCGCCCGCAGGCTCGGTGAAAAAAGACCCGAACTGGGCGCCGAAGCGCTCGCGTTCGCGAGCCGCACGGCCCGCGAGACCCAGTCCGCGCTGCGGCGTCTCGTGGAGGTCATGCACGTGGGCGGCACACCGGCTCCCGCCTCGATGACCGCTCCGATCGAGGCCCTGATCGCCGGCTTCGGCAAACTGGGCCGTCCCATCTCCGTCTCGCTGCCCGCCGACCTCGCCGGCCCCACGGCGGAGGCGGTCCACGGCATCGTCCGGGAGGCGCTGACCAACGCCCTGCGCTACGCACCGGGCGCCTCGGTCGGCGTCCGGGCGGAGCGGGCCGGGGACGTCCTGCGGCTGACCGTCGACAACGGCAAGCCACCCGGCGGCACCGGCGGCGACAAGCTGGGCCTCGGCTCCGGCCGCGGAGTGGCGGGGATGCGTCAGCGCGCCGCTGCCGTCGGAGGGCAGTTGTCCGCGGGGCCCCGCCCCGGCGGGGGCTGGCGCGTGGAGGCCCTGCTCCCCGACGCCCCGCCCGCACGGCGGCCGGTCGGGGGACGGCGGCGCGACTTCACCCGCGAGCAGCGGATCGCGGACGGGGCGGTCTTCGGCTCGGCCGCCGTGCTGTCGTGGAGCGTCGCCCTGATGAACGCGAGGAACGCCGGTCACGGAGTCCAGGTGTGCCTGCTGCTCGCGCTGGTCCTGACCGTTCACGCGCTGCCGCTGTTGTGGCGACGGCGTGCTCCCTGGCTGGTCCTCGCGGCGGTCGGGGCCACTGCCCTGGTATGGCCGGTGCTGCTCCGCGGCAATGTGCTGCCGCCGTCCGGCGCGGCCTTCCTCGTGGGTGGCGGAGTCGTCGAGCTGGCCGCCGTCTATGCCGTGGCGGCCTACGGCCGAGCCCTGAGACCCGCGACCGCGCCCGCCGCCCTGCATGCCGGGCCCCCGGCGTCACCTGTGACGTACCCGTCCGGTTCGCGGCTGTCGTACCTGTCGGTCCCCGCGGCGACCCTCGCGTTCGGGATCTCGATGGCAGCCACCCTGGCCGCCGACGGAACGCTGCTCGGCGAGCCGATCGTCTCTCTTCCCGCGCTTTTGCTCTACGGGTTCTTCACTCTCGTCGTGCTGTTCGTCTTTCTCGGCCTGGGCTTCACGGCCGTGTGGGGAGCGGGGTGGCTGATGCACAGGCGCCGCAGGCGGGAACTGAGCAGCCAGGACGCGGCGCTCACGGCCCTGTTGGCGCAAGCGAGGGAGCGGATCCACAGCGAGCGGCAGCGGGTCGCCGGCGGTCTGCAGGAGACGGTGTTCCAGCAGACGACCCGGGTGATCTCCTCGGCGGAGGCGGGCAGCCTGGACGACGTCGCCGCCGCGTCGAGGGCGGCGCTGGCCACCATGCGTCGACTGCTCGGGAGCCTCGACGCGGGCAAGGCGCCCACGGTGCCTCGGGGAACCGCCGCGCAGGGCGCTTTTCGCACATAGGAGGAGCCGGCGCGATGCGCCACTGTGCGGGTGACCGCCTTCCGGCTTGCCCGCTGAGGGTGAGCCGACTCGCTATGCCCTGCGCACTACCTCCGTGGGAGGATGTGCGAGAGCGGTGAACCCGGCACGGACAAGGCAAGGAGAAGCGCCATCAGTATTCGTCTGCTGGTCGTGGACGATCAGGCGATCGTTCGCGCGGGCTTCGTGGCGATCCTGGGCGCCGAGGACGACATGGTCGTGGTCGGCGAGGCCGCGGAGGGGGACACGGCGGTGTCCATGGCCGCCGAACTCGCTCCCGACCTGGTGCTGATGGACATCCGAATGCCCGGCATGGACGGGCTGACGGCCACCCGGCTGATCACACGTCACAGCGGCGGTACCAGAGTCCTGGTGCTCACCACGTTCGACCTCGACGCCTATGTCTACGAAGCGCTGCGTGCCGGAGCCTCCGGCTTCCTGCTCAAGGATTCCGAGCCGGACGACCTGCTGTCCGCGATACGGATCGTCGCCTCCGGCGACGGCGTGCTCGCGCCCGCGGTCACGCGACGCCTGATAGCGGCCTTCGCCCACGGCGCCCCTGTCCATGCGAACGTGGCCGAAGTCCTGGACCGCCTCACCCACCGCGAACGCGAGATCCTGGTGCTGGTGGCCACGGGCTTGAGCAACGCGGAGATCGGAGCGCGTCTGGAGCTGACCGTGGGCACGGTGAAAGTGCATGTGAGCGCGGTACTCAGCAAACTGGCTCTGCGGGACCGCGTCCAGGCGACCATCTTCGCCTACGAGAGCGGACTGATCCGTCCGTCGGGGACGCAGGCCGACTGAGGAGCGCGGGCCGCACGTCCGCGCGGCGGCGGGATCGTAGCGCTGTCCGTCCCGCCCGGCGCACGGTGGCGCCGAGCGGGACGTGAGCCCGGCACGACCGACATGCCGCCCACGAAGCGGGGCGACCACCCGCAGGCCGACGCGGGATCGTGGGGCCACCGCCGTAGAGCCGCCCTGGTTCGGGCGGTGACGTGCTGCCCGCGAACATGCGGGGCGCGCGGTTTCCCACCGCCTCCGGCCCGGTGCGCACCTGTGGTTCACGACGTTCCCCGTCGAGGCGGGTAGACCAGCGACATAGGTCGATCAGCCGATGTCCGCAGGTCGGTTCTCCAACAGAATCTGTAGAGGTGGAGCACGGACCCGATCGCCCGGCCGCGGCCGGAACACCGGGCTCCCCGTTGCTCCCCTCTACGCACCGCAAGAGAAAAGGACCCATCGTGGCAACCACGCGCTCAGCACACACCGTCTGGGAAGGCGGCCTGCTCACCGGAGGCGGCATCGTCACCTTCGACTCCTCCGGCACCGGTTACCGGCCGGTGTCGTGGCCGTCGCGCGCCGAGCAGGCGAACGGAAGGACCAGCCCGGAGGAGCTGATCGCCGCGGCCCACTCCAGTTGCTTCTCCATGGCACTGTCGCACGGCCTCGAAGAAGCGGGCACCCCGCCCACCGGGCTCGTCGTCTCCGCCGACGTGACGTTCCAGCCCGGCGAGGGCGTCACCGGCATCCACCTCACCGTCGAGGGCACCGTCTCCGGCATCGACAACGACGCGTTCGTCGCCGCGGCGCAGGACGCCAAGATCAACTGCCCGGTCAGCAAGGCCCTGGCGGGCACGACGATCACGCTCTCGGCCAAGCTCGTCTGAACCGGACCCCAAGTCTCTACCGGACCCTGTGTCTCCAGGGGTACCGCGCGCCGCGGAGGCGCGCGGTACCCCTTGGCTTGAGCGCCGCCAGGGCGGGCACGGCCTGTGCCCGGGCACGGAGCGGTCACGCAGACCGGCGCACAGGGACGGGCTCGGCGCCGCACAGGTGTGTGCTGCGGCCGGGTGGCCGGGCCCGGTCGTTTGGGTGTGGCTGATCGTGTTGTCGTGGTGGCCGGTGCCGTGTGGCGGTTCGGGTCGTGTTCTGGCGTGTGGTGGTGGGGTGGTGCGAGGTCTCAGCCCGGGTGCATGACGCAGCTGACGTACTGCCGCCTCTTCGAGCAGCTCCTCCACGCCACCACTACGGCCACCACCGACGACGACGCCGGCGCGGCCGAACTCGGCGCCGCCCGTGACCTGCACATGGACGACGCGAGCCCACGAGCCGCCGTCCTCCGCCACCGAACGCAGACACACTGCGCCTGGCTCCGCGCCAACGAGGAGCGCCTCCGGCTCCAGCAGACGTGGCACCGGTTCTTCGCCGACGGCCAGTACGACGTCCTCATTACGCCCGTCGCTCCCACTGCGGCGATCCCGGCCGGGAGCCGCTCCCTCATGGTCGATGGCGTCGAGCGGAGCTTCTTCGACCAGACCGGTTGGGCCAACCTCACCAGCCACGTCGGTCTGCCCAGCTTGGTCATGCCTTTTGCGCGCGGCGCCGAGGGACTCCCGATCGGTGTGCCGCTCGTAGGCCCGGCCTATGCGGACCGGAGCTTGCTCGCGCTGGCCGAGCGCCTGGCACCCCTGCTCAAAGGGACGGCCGAGGGCGTCATCGCACCACGGAGCGGATGACCTCTGCGTCGCCGCTGTAGGCGACGGCGCCTTCATCGTCGGCAGGCGACCGCCCTGCGGTGCCACGCGTGAGGACCGCTCCACCGTACTGGTTGAAGAGGCGCTCGGCTCGCGCCAGATCCTCCGGGGTGTCCACCGCTACACCGTCGTCCAGGACAGGGACCATGTGTACGGCGTGACCGTGCTCGACGAAGCGCAGCATCTTCAGCGGTGTCCGTCAAAGCAGAACAAGCTCACGTCGGGTTAGACCGATTCTGTCTAAGTAGACTTGGACACGTCGTGGTCGATCTAGGTTGGTGGAGAGTTCCGGTGCACGAGAGCATGCTTGCCAAGCCCGAGGACGTGGTCGACCGTGATCGGGAGTGGGGTTTGCTGACCGAGTTCGTCACGGATCCTGATCCGGCGATGCGTCTGGGGATCGTGTCGGGGCGTCGGCGGCACGGGAAGTCGTATCTTCTGCAGGCGTTGTCGGAGCGGGTCGGGGGTCTGTACGTCACCGCGGTGCGGGAGGAGGGGCGGCTGCCGGCGATGCGGCGGTTCAGCGATGCCATCGCGGCTCACGCGGGTCTGCGGCCCGGCACGCTGCGGTTGACCGACTGGCGTGAGGTTCTGTCCAACGCCCTCGATGTCACCGTGCGTTCACAGACTCCGCTGCTGGTGATCGACGAGTTGCCGTATCTCCTCCAGCACTCTCCCGAGATCCCGGGCCTGCTTCAGCAGCTCTACGACGAGCGCCAGCGGGGCACCGGGGCCGGCCCCGGAGCGCGGGTGATCCTGTGTGGGTCCGCGATGAGCGTCATGCACGAACTGCTGTCGGGAACGAAGCCGTTGCGCGGCCGTGCGGTGATCGATCTGAGGCTGGGGGCCTTCGACTACCGGGCCTGCCGTGCCTTCTGGCAGATCGGCGACCCGCTGACCGCCCTGCAGGTGGACGCCGTCCTCGGCGGCGCTCCCGGTTACCGGCCGGTGGCTGCCCGCCCGCACCCGGACGACGGCTTCGTCTCCTGGCTCACGCGGACGCTCCTGGACCCGGGGCGGGCGGTGTACTCGCGAACGGAGACGGAGTATCTGCTGCGCGAGGATCCGCGGATCACCCAGCACACCCTCTACTACGACATCCTTACGGCGATCGCCCAGGGTGCCACCACCCCCACCAGGATCGGCGCGGCCCTGGAACGCCAGCGCAACGCAGTCACCCACCCGCTCGACGTCCTGGAGTCCACCGGCTACATCCGGCGCGAGCAGGACATCCTGCGTCCCCGCCATCCCGTCATCACGCTGGCCGACCCCGTCATCCGCTTCAACCAGCTGATCACCCTGCCGCAGGCGGCCACCGTTGAAGAGGGTTTCGCCGAGGAGGCGTGGCAGGCCGCCGCGCCGACCTTCAACTCCAAGATCCTCGGCCCCCACTTCGAGGACCTCGCCCGTACCTTCACGCGCCGCTACGCCCACACCCTGCTTCCCGGCGGCCTGCCCGGTCCGGTCGGTACCACCGAAGTGGCGGACCCCGGGGCCCGCACCAAGCACGAGGTGGACGTCATCGCCCTGGCCCTGGGCGAGCGCCCGCAGGCCCCCCGGGCCCGGATCGCCCTCCTCGGCGAGGCCAAAGCCACCGCTGCCCGCCGCGGCACCGGCGACCTGCAACGCCTGGAACGCATCCGTACCCTGCTTGCCGACCAGGGGTACGACACCACGGGCACCACCCTGGCCCTGTTCTCCCTGCACGGGTTCTACCCGGACCTGATCGACTCCGCGGCCGGCCGCGACGATCTGCTCCTGGTTGATCTGGCGACTCTCTATGGGGTCGGGTAGCCACCACTCCTGTCGCAATGACAACGGCGAACTCGGCGGCGTGGTGGGGTGCGCCCTCGCACAGCAGCGGCGGACCGTGGGCTGCCAGGCGCGGCCGATGCCGATGAACAGCCAGCCGGGACTGTAAAGACAACGGATGATCCGCCCAGCAAGGAGGAGAAGCCAAGTGACGGATCAGAGCCCGGGACGTCCCTCGGGGTGGGTGTGGGGTGGTGTGGGCTGGAGAGCGTGACTCCATTATGGCGGCCGGAGAGGTGGTGCGGGTCATGATGTGCGAGCCGGCGTCCGGAGCGAGCGGGGGCGGATCCCCGGGCGAGCTGGTTGCCGCAGTCTGCTCAATCAGCCCTGAACAGGACGGACTCTCGGCCTTGACGCTCGTTTGACGCTCTGGGCGTCTGCACGAAGGACGATGAGTCGAGAAACCGGCTCTGACCAGGGCTTTTCTGGGACCCGTTCAGGCCGACACCTTTCCGATGACGCATCATGTGGAGTGCGTGGCGATCCTCGAGCCTGCGGCAAAGGGGCCATGACCTGGGGTTTTCCTAGGTCGCTCAAGGGTGGACAGGTGTCCTCGACCTGTTTTTCGAAGCACATCATGTTGAGCGTGTTGTGCTCGTTGAGCCCGCTCGTGACAGCACCCGACCTGCGATTTTGGCAGGTGCGCGGGGTGTGCGGGGCAGGCGTTGCGGGCGACACCCGACGATCGGGTGTCGCCCGCAACGGTGTCTTGACGCCCACTTGACGCACTTCATGAGGGTGCGTCAGGAGCGTGTCACCGCCGGCCGTACGGCTTGCCGGTGGTTGCGCGTTGCGCCCGACGCTGCGGCTTCCGCCAGGGCCGCTGCGCCGACCAGGCCGGAATCAGGACCCAATGCGGCCGGTACGGCACGCAGATGATGCAGGAACGGCATCGCCGCGTAGCGCCGCAGGTGGTGGTTGAGCGGAGAGAAGAGCACATCGCCTGCCTGGGCGACGCCACCGCCGACCACGGCGATGTCGATCTCGACCAGTGCGGCCGTGGCGGCGATACCGGCTGCCAGGGCGCGGGCCGCACGGTCGAACGCGGCGACGGCGGCCGTGTCACCGGCTCGGGCCGCCGTCGCGACCGCCGACGCGTCCGCCGTCGCAGGCGGCCGCCAGCCGAGCGAAAGCGCGTGCCGGGTGATGGCCGTACCGCTGGCGATGCCTTCCAGGCAACCACTCGCACCGCACGGGCAGGGCTCGCCGTCGAAGTCGACACTGATGTGCCCGAGGTGACCGGCGTTGCCGGTGAGACCGTGGCGCACTTGGCCGTCGAGGATCAGACCGGCGCCCACGCCCGTGGACACGACCAGGCACAGTGCGTCCTCGTGGCCGCGTGCGGCACCGTGGCGGTGCTCGGCCGCGGCCATCGCCACCGCGTCGCCCGCCAGCACGACGGGCCTGTGCGCCAGTGCCGGATGCGCGCTGACGGATTCGACGAGCGGAAAGTCCCGCCAAGCGGGGATGTTGACGGGGCTGACGGATCCATGCGCCAGGTCGACCGGGCCGGCGCTGCCGATGCCCAGTGCACGGACGTCTTCCCACAGCGGGGCGGCAGCCAGGGCGTTCACCACCTGGTACACGGCGTCGAGGAGTGTGCCCGCGGATTCCTGCGCCGGGGTGGCGCGGCGCAGGTGGTGGACGAGAGTGCCGGCCGCGGTGACGAGCGCACCCGCGATCTTGGTTCCCCCTATGTCGAGGGCAGCTATCAGGACATCGTCCGGGGCTGGGACGACTAGTTGCTGACTACTCACAGTGATGACTCTCCGAAGGGTGGTGCGTACGGCCGGGTCAGGACACCGTCACATCGGAGCACGAGTATGACAACGATGTCCACGGCTGTGCGCATCTCCTGCGGACAAGGTCTCCAAGCCGAACCAGATTTAGTCATGGTTTAGTAAATGCGCAGTTCAGGGCCCTGAGAATCAACGAAATCAATCTAGACCGGTCTATGGACACTGCCGCGAAGTCACGTCTATGTTGAGCGCTCACCAGGCCGGGGCCTCGGTGCCCGATGTGGCGTTCCCCTCGGCCTGGCGTCGACATTTCGCGATGAGAGGTGGCGGGGATGCGGAGACGTTGGGTGCTTCTTGTGGCTGCAACGATGGTGGCAGCCACGGCCTGTAGCGGTTCGGAGGGCGACGAGCGTGGCGAAATCGCCGCTCCGCCGAGTGATCCGGCGAAGGTGTCGGGCGAGATCACGGTGCTGACCAACCGGACGGACCAGATATCCGACGGCACCCTGGAGAAGTACGCCGCGGAGTTCCGCAAGGTCTACCCGGGCGTGAAGGTCAAGTTCGAGGGCCTGAGCGACTACGAGGGTGAGACCAAGATCCGGATGAACACCGACAAGTACGGTGACGTCCTGCTGATCCCCAACTCCCTGTCCGTCGAGCAGTACCCCACCTTCTTCGCGCCGCTGGGCCAGGCCGGCGAACTGTCGGCGAAGTTCGACTACACCGACCACGCCACCGTGGACGGTCAGGTCTACGGCCTGGCCAACATCGGCGTGGCCAACGGATTCGTCTACAACAAGGCGGTCTGGGCGAAGGCCGGCATCACCGACTGGCCCGCCACGCCGGAGGAGTTCGTCGCGGACCTGGAGACGATCAAGGCGAAGGCCGGCGCCGTCCCGTACTACACGAACTACAAGGACGGCTGGCCGCTGACCAACTGGACGAACGCCGTCGGTTCTCCCGAGTGCGATCCCGGTGCCTACGACGCGCTGGCGACGACCGGGAAGCCCTGGACCGAGGGTTCGGACCTCTACACGATCGACAAGCTGCTCTACACGATCGTCGAGAAGAAGCTGAGCGAACCCGACCCCACCACGACCAACTGGGAAGACTCCAAGGCGCAGATCGGGACCGGCAAGGTCGCCTCGATGTGGCTCGGTTCCTGGGCGATCTCCCAGATGCGCGCCGCGGCGGAGGCGGCCGGCGAGAACCCCGACGACATCGGGTTCATGCCGTTCCCCGCGCAGAAGGACGGGAAGTTCTGCTCGGTCCTGCGTCCCGACTACCAGTACGCGGTCAACGTCCACTCCGACAAGAAGGCCGCCGCCCGTGCGTGGATCGACTGGTACATCACCAAGTCCGGCCAGGCCGCGGCCGAAGGATCCATCTCCTCCGTGAAGGGTGCCCCGCTGCCCGACACGCTGAAGGCGTTCTCCGACAACGATGTCACCACCATTCCGCAGCACCAGAAGAACCGCGCCCGGGTCAACGAGATCGACAAGGCGTCGGAGATCGGGATCACCGCGCAGGAGTACCGGCAGAAGCTGGTCGACGTCGCCCGCGGTGCGGCCGACGGGGACATGGACAGCTACTTCGACGAGTTGAACGGGAAGTGGTCCGAGGCTCGGCAGACCCTCGGCGGCTGACCGCACCACGGCACGGTGAGAACGCTCGGAGAACCCGTCCCGGGCGCACCGGGACTCCACGTGCCCCCGTCGCTCGCCGTGCCGTCGTCGCTCAGTACGCCCGACCGGGAACCCACCACGAGGAACCATGAGATGACCGCTGTCCAGAAGACCCGCGCCCCGGCGCACGCCGTCGGCCGGCGCAGTGCTCCGCCTCCCGGGTCCGGCGCCGGCCGGCCGCGCACCGGCAGGCGCCGCCGTACCGCCGCCCTGACCCCCTGGCTGTTCCTGGCCGCGCCCCTGACGCTGCTGGTGATGTTCACCTACCTCCCGGTGGCCGAGATGATCGGTTACAGCTTCACCGACTGGGACGGTGTCAGCCCCACGCGCTCCTACGTGGGCGCGGAGAACTACACCGACCTGGTCACGCGGCCCGCCCGGTTCGAGGTCTTCCTCGTGAGCGGCTTCTACCTGGCGGCCTCCGTCGTGCAGATCGCTCTCGCCCTGTACTTCGCGACGGTCCTCAGCTTCAACACCCGGTTCCGCAACCTGTTCAAGGGACTGCTGTTCTTCCCCTACCTCATCAACGGGGTGGCCGTCGGATTCGTGTTCCTGTACTTCTTCCAGCCCGACGGCACCCTCGACACACTGTTGCGCCTGATCGGCGTGGACGGCAAGCACCTGTGGCTGGGCGACCCGGACCTGGCCAACCCCTCACTCGCCGGGGTGTCGGTGTGGCGCTTCATGGGGTTGAACATGGTCCTGTTCCTCGGCGCCATCCAGTCGATCCCGCCGCACCTGTACGAGGCGGCGCAGTTGGACGGAGCGAACCGCTGGCAGCAGTTCCGGCACATCATCGCGCCCGGCATCAAGCCCATCATCAGCCTGAGCTTCATCCTCGCCGTGTCCGGCTCCCTGGCCGTCTTCGAGATCCCGTACATCATGACCGGCGGCGCCAACGGCACGGAGACGTTCGTCATCCAGACGGTCAAACTCGCCTTCCAGTTCGACAAGGTCGGTCTGGCCTCGGCCTCGGCCGTCGTCCTGCTGATCCTCATCCTGCTGATCACCTGGGTCCAGCGCCGGCTGATCCCCGAGGAGAGGGTGGAACTCTCGTGACCACCGGCACCACCGGCACCACCGGCACCACCGTCCCCGCCCGGCGTCCGGGCCGCGATCGCAGCGCCCTGTTCCGGACCGCCGTCGCCTTGAAGTACCTGTCCCTGCTGCTGGCGTCGGCCGTGGTCCTCGTGCCTCTCGGCGTCGTTGTGCTGACCTCGCTGAAGACGCGGTCGGAGATAGTGAACGACGGCCCGCTGTCGCTGCCCGGCGACTGGTCCAACTTCGCCAACTACGCCACCGCCTTCGAACAGGGCGCGATGTTGGCGGCGTTCGGCAATACGGCGCTGATCCTCGTGGTCTCCACCGCCGGGACCGTACTGATCGGCTCGATGACCGCCTACGCCATCGACCGTTTCCGGTTCCGTCCGAAGAAGCTGGTGATGGGCCTCTTCCTGCTGGCCACGCTGGTCCCCAGTGTGACGACACAAGTCGCCACCTTCCAGGTGATCGACGATCTGGGCGCCTTCAACACCCGTTGGGCACCCATCCTGCTCTACACCGGAACCGACATCGTCTCGATCTACATCTTCCTGCAGTTCATCCGGTCGATTCCCCTCTCCGTGGACGAGGCCGCGCGCATCGACGGCGCCAACTCCTGGACGATCTACCGGAAGATCATTCTCCCGATGCTGCGGCCGGCCATCGCCACCGTCGTCATCGTCAAGGGCATCGCCGTCTACAACGACTTCTACGTGCCCTTCCTGTACATGCCCGATCCCGAACTCGGCACCATCTCCACCGCCCTGTTCCGCTTCAAGGGCCCCTTCGGCGCCCAGTGGGAGACCATCTCCGCCGGCGCGATCCTGGTGATCGTGCCCACCTTGATCGTCTTCCTGGCGCTGCAGCGCTTCATCTACAGCGGCTTCGCGGCAGGTTCCAGCAAGTGACCCGCCCGCCCACCGCGCCCCGCACCACGTCTCACAAGGAGTCCCGAATGAAGGCCCGCACCCCGCTCTCCCAGGGTTGGACACTGCGCCTGGACACCGACCGCCGCGCCCCCGAGCAAGTGCCCCCGGGGCTGGCCGGGACCGCTGTGCCCGCGCAGGTGCCCGGCTGCGTCCACACCGACCTGATGGCGGCGGGCCTGCTGGCCGATCCGTACCTCGACCGCAACGAGGACGAGGTCGCGTGGGTGGGCCGCGCCGACTGGACGTACGCGACCGAACTGCCCCGGCGGGACACGGCCTTCGAACGCGCCGACCTGGTCTTCGACGGTCTGGACACGGTCGCAGCCGTCCATGTCGGCGGCCGGCTGCTGGGCCGCACCCGCAACATGCACCGCTCCTACCGGTTCGACGTCACCGAACTGCTGACGGACGGACCCGCACCGCTCGAAGTCGCCTTCACCTCCGCCTACAGCGAAGCCGAGGAGGTGCGGACAGCGCTGGGGAAGCGGCCCAACTCCTACCCCGAGCCGTTCAACTACATCCGCAAGATGGCCTGCTCCTTCGGCTGGGACTGGGGCCCCACGCTGGTGACGGCCGGCGTGTGGCGCGAGGCGCGGATCGAGCAGTGGTCCACGGCCCGGCTGGCCGCGGTCCGTCCGCACATCACCGTCGCCGAGGACGGCACCGGCGTCGCCGAGATCGTCGTCGACCTGGACCGCACGGCGACCGGACGTGACCGCGCCCTGCGGCTGGTGGCCGCGGTCGGGGACGCGTCCGCGGAGATCGCCGTCGCCCCGGGGGAGAACACCGCCACGGTGACGGTACGGGTCCCGGACGCGGCACTGTGGTGGCCGCGCGGCTACGGTGACCAGCCGCTGTACGGCTGCACCGTCGTTCTCAGCGATGCTGACGGCAGCCGGGCCCTGGACACGTGGGAGCGTCGCGTCGGCTTCCGCACGATCGAGGCCGACACGTCCGCGGACGAGCACGGAAGCGCCTTCACTCTGCTCGTCAACGGCACTCCCGTCTTCGCCCGGGGCGTGAACTGGATCCCCGACGACGCCTTCCCCACCCGCGTCACGCCCGACCGCTACCGCGCCAGGCTCACCCAGGCCGCCGAGGCGGGCGTGGACCTGGTGCGGGTGTGGGGCGGCGGGATCTACGAGGACCGGGCCTTCTACGACGTGTGCGACGAACTGGGCCTGATGGTCTGGCAGGACTTCCTGTTCGCCTGTGCCGCCTACCCGGAGGAGCAGCCGCTGCGCTCCGAGATCGAGGCCGAGGCCCGGGAGAACGTGGTCCGGCTGATGCCCCACCCGTCGCTGGTCCTGTGGAACGGCAACAACGAGAACCTGTGGGGCTTCGCCGACTGGGAGTGGGAGCAGGCCCTTGCGGGCGACTCCTGGGGTGAGGGCTACTACCTCGGCCTGCTGCCGCGCATCGTGGCGCAGACGGACCCGACCCGTCCGTACTGGGCGGGCAGCCCCTGGTCGGGATCGTGGGACCACACGCCCAACGACCCCGACCACGGCACCGCGCACTCGTGGGAGGTGTGGAACCGCCGTGACTACAGCGACTACCTCACCACCGTGCCGCGCTTCGTCGCCGAGTTCGGCTGGCAGGCGCCGCCGACGCTCGCCACGCTGGAACGAGCCCTGTCCGAAAGGCCGCTGACCGCCGATTCCCCCGGCATGGTGCACCACCAGAAGGCCGAGGACGGCAACGGCAAGCTGAACCGGGGACTCGCCCCGCACTTCACGGAGCCCGCCGACTTCGACACCTGGCACTACCTGACCCAGCTCAATCAGGCGCGCGCCGTCGCCGCGGGCGTCGAGCACTGGCGCTCCCACTGGCCGCGCTGCGCGGGCACGGTGCTGTGGCAGCTCAACGACTGCTGGCCGGTCACGTCCTGGGCGGCGATCGACGGCGACGGGCGGCTCAAGCCCCTCTACTTCGAGATGCGCCGGCTCTACGCCGACCTGCTGCTGACGATCCAGGACCGCGACGGCGACCTGGTGCTCGCAGGCTGCAACCAGAGTGCGGCGACCTGGGAGACCACCGTCACCGTCCGCCGGGTCGGGGCGGACGGCACGGTGCTGGCACAGGCCGAGGTCGTGCTGAAGGCCGCAGCACGGAGCGTGGCGCTGGAGCGGCTGCCGGAGTCGGTGATGCGGTTCGGTGACGTGCGGGAGGAATTCCTCGTCGCCGACACGGAGGGCCTGCGTGCGGTGCACTTCGCCTGCGCGGACCGTGAGTTCGCCTACCCCGCCGCCTCCTACGACGTCCGTGTCAGCGAGGACGGAGAGAGCGGCGCGCTGGTCACCGCCACGGCCCACGGGCTCGTGCGGGACCTGTTGCTCCAGGCCGACCGCCTGGACGCGCACGCCCGCACCGACCACGGGCGTGTGACGCTCCTGCCCGGCGAGAGCACGACGTGGCGGGTCACCGGCTGGCCGCAGCCCGATGCGGAGGCCGCCCGCGCGGCGCTGTACAGCGTCAACGGAGGCGGAGAAGTCCGTGAATGAGGCAAGGACACGCCGGTCGGGGCGCGTCACGATCGCTGACGTGGCGGCCCGGGCCGGTGTGTCCCGCGGAGCGGTGTCCCTGGCCTTCAACAACCGGCCAGGCGTGTCGGAGGCCACGCGTGAACGCATCATGGCGGCTGTGGCCGAGCTGGGCTGGGTGCCGAACCAGGCCGCGATCAAGCTGTCCGGTTCAGCGACCGGCGCCGGGGACACCGTCGGCCTGGTCATCGCCCGCCCCGCGCGGCAGCTCGGGCTCGAGCCCTTCTACATGGAGTTCGTTTCTGGGGCCGAGTCCGTCCTGGAGGAGCACGGCTGCTCACTGTTGCTCCACCTCGTACGGGACACCGACCAGGAGATCGCCGTCCACCGCCAGTGGTGGCAGTCCCGCCGGATCGCCGGCTCCATCCTGGTCGACATCCAGCAGAACGACCCCCGGATCACAGAACTGGCGGCGATCGGGCTGCCCGCCGTGGCGGTCGGCCATCCGTCCCTGACCGGCGATTTCACCTCGGTGTGGACCGACGACGAAGCCGCGGTGCACGAGGCGGTGCGCTACCTCGCCGCCCTCGGACACAGACGGATCGCACGAGTGGGCGGCCATGCGGCGCTCGGCCACACCGTGATCCGTACCGCCGCGCTGAACGCGATCGTGGCGGAACTGGGCCTGGAGCCGGCCCGCAGCGTCACCACCGACTACTCCGGTGAGCAGGGCGCACGCGCCACCCGCTCGCTGCTCGCCTCCCGGGAGCGGCCCACGGCGATCATCTACGACAACGACATCATGGCCGTCGCCGGTCTGTCCGTGGCCGCCGAGATGGGCCTGAGCGTGCCGAAGGACGTCAGCCTGGTCGCCTGGGACGACTCCCAGCTGTGCCGGCTCACGCACCCGAACCTGTCCGCCATGAGCCACGACGTCTTCGGCTTCGGCGCCGACGTCACCCGTCGGCTGTTCGACGTCGTGCACCGCCGCAATCCCTCGTCGGGCCCCGCCGCGACACCCGTCCTGCTGCCCCGCGGCAGCAGCGCACCCCCGCACGACACC